>JAKPBN010000237.1 GCA_029778945.1 Spirochaetota bacterium | reverse complement strand
ATGGGGCTTAAAGCTCTGTGGTCAATCTGACACGTTTTCGAGAATATACTCTTGCATGCACGCAAAGCTTATCAGGCCGATACGCGGCTACACCACCTTCTGCTTCCCAGTCCCTTAGTAGCATAGTTTTAGTCAATTATGCCTGGTGATTATTGTGAGGGGGAAACACCCGTTCCCATTCCGAACACGGAAGTTAAGCCCCTCAACGCCGATGGTACTGCCTTCGTGGTGGGAGAGTAGGTCATCGCCAGGCTTTTTTTTTCACTTTACAGCCGGCCTTTTATGGGGCCGGCTTTTTATTGCCCGGCATTTCGGGCCGAGCTAGGCTGCTAGACGAGGCCCAGGCCTGCGGAAAACCGTCTTTCTTGCCCGCCGACGCGAAAGATGCTACACTCTTTAGCGGGCGTACGCAGTATGAACCAACGGGGGAGCTCATGGCCGAACGGGATACCCAGATCCAGCTCGTCACTTTTCAGATCAGCGAAGAGCTATACGGGATAGACATAATGGATGTCAAGGAAATCGTCCGTGTCCAGGACATCCGCCAGATCCCCAATGCCCCCCTCTATGTCGAAGGCCTATTTAACCTGAGGGGCGAGATCATACCCATCATCTCCCTCCACAAGCGCTTCCACCTGAAAAAGGCCAAGCTTGGGGATGAGGATGAGCTCCTCTCGGGCTTTATCATCATCGACCTCGACGGCATGAAGCTCGGCGTGATCATAGACAAGGTCGAGAGGGTCGTCACCATCGAGGCCGGCGATATCCAGCCCCCGCCCCAGATGCTCTCGGGGATCGGGGCAGAGTACATAAAGGGCGTCGTCAACCGTGACGGCGGCTATCTCATCCTCCTCGATATCCGTAAGCTCTTCAGCGCGAAAGAGCTCATGAAGATAGAGGAAATCCGCCGCTAAGCGAAAAGGGAAGCATGGCTATTCCTGTATTTTGCTCCTATATCAGGCGGAAGGACATGGACTCCGTCCTTAACTGCCTTGTGACCGATTCCGTAGGCCCCGGGGACTACCTCGAGCGATTCCAGAAGGCCAGCCGCGAGATTTTGGGCTATGACTTCGGCTTCGCCGTGCGGAGCCCCATCATTGCCCTGGGCCTTGCCCTGGATGCCTTGGGGCTCCAGAAGGGTGATGCCCTGGCCCTGCCCGCCCTTGCCCCTGCCTGGTATGCCCGGGTCCTGGAGGACAAGGGATTTAACCGCATTGTCTTTGACGTGGATCCTAGCTCGGCCTGCCCGAGCCCCGAAGCCTATGAGGCCGCCGTCCTGGCCAGCGAGCAGAAGCCCAAGGCCATCCTCCTCTTTGAGGCCCTGGGCAACCTTCCTGACCCCGAGGCCTTCCGGGCCTTTGGAGTGCCTATTATCGAGGATATCAGCCAATCCCTGGGCGCCTACCGGGGGGAAACCAAGGCTGGCTCCCTGGGCCAGCTGGCCATCCTTGGGCTCGAGGGAGGAGGCTTGGTCACCGCCGGCGGCGGGGCGATCCTTTTTGCCAAGGGCCGCAAGGAAGGCACGGTGCTGCGAAACCTCCACGAGACCGTCGAGGCCGAGCTCAGGATGACCGACTACAACGCCGCCCTCGGCTTTGCCCAGCTCAAGGAATTGGAGAACAACATCGCCAAGCGGCGGGAACTCTACAACGCCTTTGGCCAGGCTGTTGCCCGGACCCGGCACAGCCTCCTTTCCCAGGATGGGGAAGGGGAGCCCGGGTATTGGGCCTTCCCGATCGCCCTCGACTCCGGAATGAAGGACGCCCGGGCCTACGCGAAGAAGAAGGAAGTGGAGACCGAGCCGGCCTTTGAGTCGAGCCTCGTGGGCCGGGGCCTTGTGCCCGAGGGCAGCTGCGCCAACGCAAGGTCCCTCGTGCTGCGCTCCCTCCTCTTTCCGGTCCACCAGCGGGTAGGGGCCCAGGGGGCGCAAAAAGTCGCCCGGGTCCTCGCCACCCTTCCCTGAGTACGGATACAATGGGCGCCATGGATGGTCGAAGAGTCCTCTTGATCGCCAACCTCCTCAAGGACGACGCCTCGGGGGTGGCCAGGGAGATTGCGGTCCACCTCAAGTCCCGGGACCATAGGGCGGAGATATTCGAATTCGCCGGTGCCCCCGGACCCAAGCCCTCCCTGGAGGGGGTCGACTTGGTCATCTCCCTGGGGGGGGACGGCACGGTCCTTTACTCCGCTCGCTGCGCCGGGCCCGAGGGTGTGCCTATCCTTCCCTTTAACCTCGGGCGGCTTGGCTTTATCGCGGGCTTTGGAAAAAAGGACTGGGCGGCCGCCCTCGACGCCTGGCTAGGCGACAGGCTTGCCCTGAGCCCCCGGACCATGCTGGATATCTCGGTCAATCGGGGAGGAGAGGTCCTGGCGTCCTTTGGAGCGCTTAACGACGGGGTTATCTCCGCCCAGGGCATAGCCAAGGTGATCGGCCTCGACATATCCGTGGGGGGCTATCCCCTGAGCCATTACCGTTCCGACGGGGTCATTGTCGCGACCCCCACGGGATCCACGGCCTATAATCTGGCCGCGGGAGGGCCCGTCGTCCACCCGGAGCTCGACGCGATGATCCTCAACCCCATCTGCCCCTTTACCCTCTCCAATCGTCCCCTCGTCCTGCCGGGCTCAGAGCGGCTGACCGTCCTCGTGGACGAGGAAAAGCGCGCGGCCGTGATGCTGACCGTGGATGGCCAAGAGACCTGCGACCTCCAGGCCGGGGACATAGTCACCTTTACCCATGCCGCCTGGCGTGCCCTCATCTATAGCCCCGAGCGGATCGGCTTCTACGAGGTGCTCAGGGATAAACTCAGCTGGTCGGGGGGACCCCATGCTTGAGGAGATCTCGGTCCGCGACTTTGCCCTGATCGACCGTCTCACGGTAAGCCTCCCGGATGGCCTGTCCATCCTCTCCGGCGAGACCGGGGCGGGAAAATCCCTCCTCACGGGGGCTATCGGCTTCCTCCTTGGGGGCAAGGCCGACACAGGGGTGATCCGCTCCGGAGCCGAGGAGGCCCTCGTCACCGGGGTCCTCGACATCTCCCGCAGCCCCGAGGCCGGGCGCTGGCTCGAGTCTCGGGGCCTCGAGGCCGAGGACGGGCGGATCCTTCTCCGCCGGGGGATCAAGAGCAACGGCCGGGGCTCGATCTTCATCCAGAACGCCCCTGCCCTTAGGGCCGACCTGGCCGAGCTGACTTCCCTCCTTGTCGACCTCCATGGCCAGCACGAGCACCAGTCCCTCCTGGCCTCGGAAAACCATCGCCGCCTCCTCGACCAGTATGCCCGGATCGAGGCCGAGGTGGCGGCCTTTTCCGTCCGCTTTGGGGAGCTTTCGGCCAAGCGCAGGGCCTTCGAGTCGGCCCTGGCCACGGAGAGGGAGAGGAGCCGGGAGACGGAATTCCTCCGCTTTGCGGTGGAGGAGATCGGGGCGGCCAAGCTCAAGCGGGGCGAGGAGGCCGACCTCGAGGCCGAGGAGCTGACCCTTTCCCAGCATGAAAAGCTCTATGCCGCCGTAGATCAGGCCCACGGGAGCCTTGTCTCCGGGGAGGGCTCGGGGGCCCTCTCGGAGCTCCGCCACCTTCGGGCTTCCCTCGAGACCGCCCAGGGCATAGACCCGGTGCTCTCCGACCTCTCCCGCCGCTCGGACGACGCCTACTACGAGCTTGAGGACGTGGCTGCCTCTCTCCGGTCCTACCTGGGCAAGCTCCATTACAGCCCCGAGCGCCTCGAGGAGATCGAGTCCCGCCTCGCGACCCTCCAGAGGCTGAAGAAAAAGTACGGCGCCACCGTCGAGGACGTCCTTGACCGCTACGAGGAGGACAAGGCCCGCCTCGAGGCCCTGGAGACCTGGGAGGAGGACAAGGAGGGCCTGGCCGCCGAGATAGCCGCCCTCGAGGCCGCGATCCTCGCCGAGGCCCTGGCCCTGTCGGACCGCCGCAAGGCCGCCGCGGGCCTCCTCCAGTCCAAGGTCGAGGCTATCCTCAAGACCCTGGGCATGCCCAACGCCCGCTTCTTTGTCCGCCTGGGCCGCAAGGAGCCCGAGGGCGGCAAGCCCGTCGTGGGGCCCGTGGGCATAGACGAAGTGGAGTTTGTGATCGCCCCCAACCCTGGGGAAGCCCCTCGGCCCCTAGCCCGGATAGCCTCGGGGGGAGAGCTCTCCCGGGTGGCCCTTGCGGCCAAGACCGTCCTGGCCGAAAGTGATACCGTGGATACCCTGATTTTCGATGAGGTGGACGCCGGCATAGGCGGTGAGGTGGCCGTGGCCGTGGGCCAGCACCTGGCGGGCCTGGGGAAAAAGCGCCAGGTTCTTTGCATTACCCATCTCGCCTCCATTGCCGCCCGCGCCGATAATCAGTTCAGGGTCGAGAAGGAAGTTGCCGATGGGCGGACTTCCACGAGGCTGACGCGCATGGAAGGCCGGGCGCGGGCCGAGGAGATAGCCCGCATGCTGGCGGGCGACCCCGACGAGGAGGCCTCGATCGCCCACGCGACCGAGCTTCTCAGGAAATACGGCAATTGGCGGGATGGCGCATGGGCAAGATAACGCAGGAGCAGCGCAACCGGTATTTCGAAAAGGTCAAGGAGCACCGGCATACGATCGAGGCCGGCCTTGCCAAGGAAAAGACCCTCCTGGAGCTACTCCAGAAGGAGGAGGCCGGGGCGGCCTACAAGCGCCTCCACCTGGCCGAGGAGATCCTCGAGCTTTCCTCCTGGTACCTACTGATCAACACCCTCTCGGTCTCCCTCCTGGGGATCAAGAACGAGGACTACCTTCTTGAGGGCCGCAAGACCCTGGTCAGGGCCCTCAAGTACGTCGAGGACGTGGTGCCGGCCTATCTGGATGGCCCCTTCTCGGACTACGAGAAGAACCTCGAGGAGATCCGGGACTTTGACATAGAGTCCCGCTATCACCTATTCCGGAAATTCGGCTTTGCCATCCAGTCCTACGAAGAGGCCTTTGGGGCGAATTCCCGCTATGAGTGGTATTTCCTGGAGCTCTGGGGCAAGTATGCCGCCCTGGCCAAGAACTACATAGACCTCAAGTCCGTGGTCTCCGACCTGGACTTCAACTCCCCCAACCGGGCCACGGTCTCGGCCCAGCTATCCCTCGTGAAGCGCTACTTTCAGACCGCCGCGGACAAGTACCGGGAAAAGTACGAGCTACATACGAACAAGCGGGAAGACTTCCGCCAGGCGATCGCCTTCCTTTCGGCCCTGAGGCGGCTCAGCATCGCCTTAGGGGACCGGGATGAGGCGGATACCCTGAAGCGCAAGATCGAGGTCTGGAACACCAAGCTCGAGGCGGATGAGAAGAAGACCGAGGAAGCCAAGGGTTAGGAATCGGCTAGGCCTTCTGCCCCAGTTCGTGAAGGGCGTCGTAGGGCATGAGGGCGCCCATGGTGGTCTCCACCTTCTTTTCCAAGCTGGCCCCAAAGACCACGGGAGCCTCGGGGGGCATAAACTCCGAGAGCACCTGCCTACAGGCCCCACAGGGGCTCACCGCGTAGTCGGCGTCCGGGGTTGCCACCACAATGCCCACAAAGTCCTTCCTACCAGCGCTGACCGCGGCGAGGAGGGCCGAGCGCTCGGCGCAGATCGTGAGGCCAAAGGACCGGTTTTCCACGTTCGTGCCGGTAAAGACCGTCCCGTCCGAACAGAGGAGGGCGGCCCCAACCCGGAAATGCGAATAGGGAGAATAGGAAGCCTTGGCAGCCTCAAGGGCAAGTCCAAAGAGCCTGTTGCCATCCATGCTTAACCTCATATTAGTTGACAGTAGAGTAGTATAGTATATACGATTCCGGCACCAAGGGGAAGGTTCAGCCACCTCGTGCATG
>JAKPBN010000101.1 GCA_029778945.1 Spirochaetota bacterium | reverse complement strand
ATCTGGATGCTCACGAACCTGTCCCTGAACTTCATACCCATGGGCCAGTTGGCGGTCAACGCGATCATGGCCGTCCTGGCCGAATGGAACCGCAAGAGCGAGCTGACCGCCGACCGGGCCGAGCTCCTGGCCACCCAGGACGAGAAGCCCAGCTACAATATCCTGATGAAGATGGCCGGGGCCGAGGACCTCGGGCAGGTTAACCTCAACGAGTTTTTCCTCCAGGCCCAGGAATACGAGGACCAGAAGAGCCTCCTGGACAGCCTGCACAAGATCCTCAACCAGGTCTGGATGACCCACCCCTATCCCGTGATCCGCCTCCAGGAGCTCAAGGCCTGGGCATCCTCCGGGGCCTACCAAGCTATCCTGGATGGAAACTACCTGAAGCGTGACTTGATGAAGGAAGACGTCAAGGAGGACCTGAAGGGCGGCTATGACTATTACCGGGAAACCCTGAAGACCACCGATGATCCGATCTTCAAGTTCGTGAACAATGTCGGGGAGGGGCTGGAGCGGGCCGTGGGCGAGATCGGGGAGAAGCTCAAGGACATGTTCAAGGACCAATAGCCTTGAGCGGGAGCCGTCCATGGAGATAGTCTTTGAGACCAACGGGAAGGGCTTTCTGGGGTGGATAGTCGAGCTCCCGGGAGCCTTTGTCCGGGGGCCGACCCTGGAGCTCGCCTTGGCCAAGGTCGGGGTGGAGTTGCGCGATTATGCGGCCTGGCTCGACCTAGAGCCCCTACAGGCCGGAGACCTAAAGGTGTCCTCCCATAGGACAAAGGTCGCGGTTGAGGATGCCGACTCGGAGATCCTTCTCGCCCAGGACGCCAGGCCCTACTCCAGCTCCGAGGTCCTTGAGCGGGACCTCGGCCTAAGCCTGGTCTCGGCCAGGAAGGTAAACGACCTATTCCTGGCTTGTGACCACAAGGACCAGGTGGATCCGCGGATGGAGCGGGCGACTTTTTACGGGGAGGTCTACGCCACCATCCGGAAGCAGTATGAGCATATTGTGGCCGTCCAACTCTATTATCTGCGCTGCCTCGGCACCGAGGCCGACCTGGGTTTTGACATCATCCGGGGCAGAAAGAGCACCATAGAGGCCCTGCGGGCCCGCTATGGCGAGCTTGGCGGGCGGGTCTTTCCCTGCGAGGGCGAGGACTGGACGGTCCGCAAGGCAGTACGCAGGCTGATCTGGCACGACAGGATCCATGCTCGGGCCATGGCCAGGATGAGGGCAAGGCTCATCGAGCTTCGCTGATCCGGGACCGTGCCCTGTCAATTTGGCCAGGAAAGCCTTATGCTTGCGGTGTTGATCCAGCACTCTCCGGAAAGGATGGTCCATGATTTCCGAGAAAGAGGCGTACAAGCGCTTGATTTCCCGTACCCTGGAGGAGAACTGGAAATCCTTTACGATACTTTTCGAGCTGAAGCACTATGGCAACTGCATATCCCTCCTTTGCCAGGAGCTTGACCAGGTGATCCGCATCCTCTACCTGAGCAAAGGCAGGATGCATGAGAAGGACGAGCTTATCAGTCAGGCTATCAATAGCCAGAAATGGTTCCTCCTGGGAGCCGACCGCAAAAAGATCTATATCACCGAGGAGACCATCTCGGAATTCGCCACCTCTCTCGAGGGATGGGAAAAGGCCATCTATGAGTTTGGCCTGGCCTTTAAAAGCCTTTCGAGCAACTACAACTACATCCTCAAGGATCCGGTAAAAGGCCTCAAGGATGGGGAGAGGCAAAAGATCCACGCCTATATCGCTGAGTACCACAATCCTGACTTCCCCGCCGATTTTGCCCTGGCCAACCTCATACCGGAGATCACGTCCATTTTCGAGCGCATCTCGGAGAATCTCAGGCTCGATATGGAACAGCTCTAGGGATCATGCCAGGGGACTTCAGCATCCTCGGGCTTGCCGAGACCGCCGACGCTGGGGCCATCCGGCGGGCTTTCCGAGCTCGGGCCAAGGAGCTCCACCCTGACCTGGCCCCCCCGGGGGAGGCTCTGGAGTGTCACCTGCGCTTTGCCGAACTCTGCGCGGCCTATGGGCGGCTCAAGGCGCGGGACCTCGGGAGGCCTTTGGCGGCTCCGGTCCATGCAGGCTCCGGGCGAGGCTTGGCCAGGCAACCCGACCCGGCTTATGCCCTCTACCGGACCGGCATGGGCTTCTTTATGCGGATCCATCCCTCCCAATGGAACCTCGACCCCGAGGTCCTCAACACAAGGATAGCCGGCCACGACGACGAGCAGGCAAGGATCAGGGAGAGGCTTGAGGACCTCATTGGGCTTTTTCCGAGGGCATATTATTACTTTGGCCTTGTGGCCGAGGAATACCCGGATTCCGATTGGGCCTGGGACTCGGGGGAAAAGCTCCGACGCATCGAAGACCTCGAGCTGCGCTACTCTCGAATTCTCGATTCCTTCTCGAGTTGGAATCCCGACAGGATGTCCCAGATCCGCGAGTATCACAGGCTATTTGACGCCCATGGAAGGATGCGGGCATCCATATCCCCAGAGGAAGTCCGGCATTGGAGGGAGGGCCGCTAGCTGCCTGATCCTAGCTCGGGGCCTTTCCAAGGGAGGCCCCGAATGCAATACTCCTTCCCATGCCCGGCATCCCTAAAATCCTGCTTTTCGATGTGGATGGGGTCCTGATAAGGCCCCCGGCTTGGTTTAGCGACACCTTGGAAACCACCGGCTATCCCGGCGCCAAGGCCGCCCTGGACGCCTTCTACCACAGTCCCGAATATCGCCGCTGCCTCCTGGGCCAGGAGGACCCTAGCCTTGCCATCCAGCCCTGGCTCAGGAGGATAGGCTGGAAACGGGGCTCCACGGCCTACCTGGAAGCCCAGTACACCTACGAGGGCGGCTTTCTGGATAGCTCGCTCCTGGAGCGGGTGGGGCGGCTCAGGAAGGCCGGGATCCCCTGCTATCTCGCCACCGACCAGGACCCGAGGCGCCGGGAATACCTCCTTGAGTCCTTGGGCCTAGGCCCACTTTTTGACGGATATTTCGTCTCGTCCCTCCTCCATGCCCAAAAGTGCATGCCCGAGTTCTGGACCAGGGTCCTCGCAAGGCTCGCAAGGGCCCCGGGAGGCCTTGATCCCTCGGCAATCCTTTTTATGGACGACCTCGAGGGCAACCTGGCCATGGCGGCGGCCCAGGGCATCTCCACCTACCGGGTCGTGGGTCCCGCCGGGCCCGAGGGCCTGCGCTCCCTCCTCGACACCATTGTCTCCCAGGCAAGCCAATGACAACTATGAAGAATATTCGGATCGCCACAGCCCAGTTCGAGCACCGGAACGGCGACAAGGCCTGGAACCTGTCCAGGATCGACGAGCTGGCGGGCCGGGCCGCCCGGGCCGGGGCCGACGCGGTGGCCTTCCACGAGTGCTCGGTCACCGGCTATGCCTTTGCCCGAAAGCTCAGCCGGGAGGCCATGCTGGCCCTGGCCGAGCCCGTGCCCGGCGGCCCCAGCATAGAGGCCCTCCGCAGGATCGCGGCCCGCCACGGTCTTGAGGTGCTCGCAGGCCTCTTTGAGGTCGACGAGGCCAGGGACATCTACAAGGCCTATGTCTGTGTCGATGGCACCGGCCTCAAGGCCCGGTACCGCAAGCTCCACCCCTTTATCAATCCCCACATCAGGCCCGGCCAGGACTATGTGGTCTTTGACCTTAAGGGATGGAAGTGCGGGATCCTCATCTGCTACGACAACAACATCGTGGAGAATGTGAGGGCCACCGCCCTCCTGGGGGCCCAGGTCATCTTTATGCCCCATGTGACCATGTGTACCCCCTCCCCCAGGCCAGGGGCGGGCTTTGTCGACCCGGCGCTCTGGGCCAGGCGCAGGGAGGATCCCACCAGCCTGCGCGCCGAATTCGACGGCCTTAAGGGCCGGGCCTGGCTCATGAAATGGCTTCCGGCCAGGGCCTATGACAATGGGGTCTACGTCGTCTTTTCCAATGCCATCGGGATGGACGATGACCAGCTCAAGAACGGCTGCTCCATGGTCCTCGATCCCTTTGGGGACATCTTGGCCGAATGCCGGGCCTTGGACGACGACATCGCCGTGGCTACCTGTGTTCCCGGAAAGCTAGTGGACGCCGGGGGCTATCGCTACCGCCTGGCCCGGAGGCCCGAGCTATACCGCTCCATCCTGGGGCAGGAGCATAGGCCGGAGCAGAAGGTGGTGTGGCTTGGCTCCGGGCCACTGTCTCCCTGCCTTGGGGAAGTCCTCGACCCCGAGGAAAAGAGCCAAATCTGCAAACGGATTCTGGCCGACCTGCCTCTCTGGTTCGGGATTCCCGAGGCCACGGCGGAGTATTGCCGGGGCGTCCGGGAGCATCGCTTTTTCTCCATCCGCCAGGAGGGCCAGCTTGTGGGCTTTATCTCGGTGCGGCGCAACAACCCCCAGGTGGCCGAGCTCTATGTGCTGGGCATCCTGGCAGCCTGGCACCGCCAGGGCCTGGGCTCCCGGGCCTTGGCCGAGCTTTTCTCCCTCCTCGCCGCCGAGGGCTTTCGCTACCTCGAGGTCAAGACCCTGGACGAGACCCGGGACTCGGAGGAGTACCGAAAAACCCGGCTCTTTTACCTCAAGCAAGGCTTTGTCCCCCTGGACGTCCTCCGGGGCGAGTGGGGCGAGGCCAATCCCTGCCTTGTGATGATCAAGGCCCTGTGAGCCGCCCATGAAGGAAGGCCAGCTGGATTTCTTTGGGGATGGGGAGGAGGGCTTCCTCCATCGGGACCTCTCGGGCGCCGATCTGCGGGGCCGGGAATTCCTGGGCCAGACCTTTTCCGCCTGCGACTTCAGCGAGGCCCTCCTCGGGGGCTGCCGCTTCGAGGACTGCGTCTTCGAGGCCTGCAACCTCAGCAATCCCCGCATAGAGAAGGCCAGCTTTATCGATGGGCGCTTCCAGGACTGCAAGCTTGTGGGAGTCAACTTCTACCATTGCGGCCAGAGCATCTTTGACTTTCACTTCGAGGCCTGCAGGCTCTGGTCCTGCAATTTCTCCGAGCTCCAGATGAAGCGTTCGCGTTTCCTTCGCTGCGACATCGCGGACTCCTTTTTCCAGAATGCCTTTCTGGCCGAGGCCGACTTTTCGGGCTCGAGTTTCCGCTCGACCCTTTTCCACAACAGCGACCTGCGCAAGGCCTCCTTCGAGGGAGCCCACGGCTATTCGATCGATCCAAGGAGCAACCGGATCGAGAAGGCCATCTTCTCTGTGCCCGATGTTCTAGCCCTCGTGGAGTGCTTTGATATCGTGATCAAGGAGCCTTGATGGAAGACAGGGAGGGCAGGGATGCCCAGAGGGAAGGCTGGGACAAGGCCTGGGAAGGCCTG
>JAKPBN010000094.1 GCA_029778945.1 Spirochaetota bacterium | reverse complement strand
TTCTTGAGACGCTTCCAGGCGTCGGCCCATAGGGAAACGGGCCTGACGGCTTGGTTGAATTCGTTGACATTGTCCTGTTTCAGCGCGTTGCTGTTGCCGGCCATGGGCCCCTCCTACTTGTAGGTGATCCGCGGATCGAGGAAACCGTAGAGGATATCTACGATTAGGTTCGCCACGACCAGGATGAGCGAGTAGACGATGACATCGCCCATGATGAGGGTATAGTCGCGGTTGATCGCGGAGTTGACGAAGGGCCTGCCGATTCCTGGCACAAGGAAGATGGTCTCGACGACGACCGACCCGATCACGATGCCGGAGAAGGCCGGCCCAAGATAGGTGACGACGGGAAGGAGGGCGCCCTTGAGGACGTGCTTGCCTATGACCGTGGACTCCTTGAGCCCCTTGGCCCGGGCCGTGCGCACATAGTCGGAGCGCAGGACCTCGAGGAGGCTGGCCCTGGAGAGGCGGGCTATATAGGCAAAGTAGGGGAAGGAGAGGGTGATGGCGGGCAGGATGATGGCTACCCACCCGTTGGTGGAGAACCATTGCCCTAAAGGCAAGATCTTCAGCTTCATCGCGAATATCAGCTGCAAGACGGGTCCGATGACAAAGAGGGGCACCGAGATGCCTATGACGGCTATCGAGACCGCCACATAGTCCTGCCACTTGTTCTGCTTGAGGGCTGACATGATGCCCACGGCCACGCCAAAGACCACGGCGAGGACCAGGGAGGTCACACCGAGGGTCATGGACACGGGGAGGCCGGCGTTGATGAGGTCGTTGACCGAGTAGTCCTTGCTCCGGAAGGAGGGACCCAGGTCCCAACGGACGACGTCGCCGAGATAGCGCAGATACTGCCGCGAGAGGGGCTCATCCATGTGGTACTTCTTCATCAGGTTCTGCAGGATGGCTTCAGGCACATCACGCTCGCGGGCGAAGGGGCCGCCGGGGGCGAGACGGATGAGGAAGAAGCTCAGCGTCACGATGACGAAGAGGGTTGGGATGAGGCTCAGTATCCGCCGGATAAGGTATTTGGCCATG
The DNA here is from genome assembly GCA_029778945.1 of Spirochaetota bacterium. Lineage (GTDB taxonomy): Bacteria > Spirochaetota > Spirochaetia > Treponematales > Rectinemataceae > JANYKC01. Next base: position 5,022 of record JAKPBN010000094.1, on the reverse strand, counting down.
CGGATAGACTCCTTTTCGTGAAGGCCTAGGGGACCCACGACTCCCGGTGAGGGAGTAGTGCTGTGCAGGTTAACCCATATGCCTGGTTGGGATAAAAAAAACCGCGGGGCGGAAAGCCCCGCGGCGCATTATACCTCAGCTTTCAGCTGAGCGCCAGAGAAATTTGGAGATTTCTCCTACTTCTTGGCCTTGATGAACTTCCAGGGGTGGACGTTCAGGGGGTTCGGATACCAGCCGTCCCACTTGGCGGTGTTGATCATGTTCTGGGTGGTATAGAAGTAGAGCGGCATGATCGCGTAGTCCTGGTCGATAAGAATCTTCTCGGCTTCCATGAGGGTCTTGAGGCGAGTGGCCCCAGTCTGCAGGCGAGCCAGGGCAATGGCGTCATCGTACTTCTTGTTGGAGTAGAGGCCGTCATTCTGGGTGCCGCCGGTGACCCACATGTCGGAGAAGGTGGAGGGATCCAGGTAGTCGGCGATCCAGCCGGCGCGGGCGATGTCAAAGTTGTGGGAGGAGGAGCGGGTGTCGAGGTAGGTCGACCACTCCTGGTTCACGAGGGTGACGTCGATCCCGAGGTTGGTCTTCCACTGGGCCTGGATAAACTCGGCGATGCGCTTGTGGTTGGAGCTGGTGTTGTAGAGGATGGAGAAGGCGGGGAAGCCCTTTCCACCGGGATAGCCGGCGGCGGCGAGGAGCTTCTTGGCTTCCTCGACGTTGAGGGTCACGCCCTTGGCGGGGGTGTAGCCGGAGCTGGGGGGAACGAAGCTCGCGGCGGGCACGCCGGTCTTGGCGACCTGGGAGGTGAGGAGGGCCCGGTCAAAGGCCATGCCGAGGGCCTTGCGGACCCGGGCGTCGTCGAGGGGCTTCCTCGTCACGTTGATGATGTAGTAGTAGGTGCCGTACTCGGGGGCCTCGAAGAAGTCCTTGCGGAGCTTCAGCTCGTCCTTGGCCTCGGCGGGAACGGTGTCGATCCAGTCGGCGGCTCCGGTCTTGTAGAGGTCCAGGCCGACCTTGACATCGTCGTTGGCGATGAAGGTGATCTTCTTGAGGTTAACGTTCTTCGCATCGTAGTACTTCTTGTTCGGGACTACGACGATCTTCTCCTGGGGCTTCCATTCGGAGAGGACGAAGGGACCGTTGGACACCCAGTTCGCGGGCTTGACCCAGTCCTGGCCGTACTTCGCGATGGCGTGCATCGGGACGACGGCGAAGGCATAGTGGGTGACCATGTCAGGGAAGTGGGGGGTGGGTCCGACAAGGGTGACCTCAAAGGTGTACTTGTCGACGGCGCGGATCTTGACGGCCTCGGGGCCGGCCTTGCCGGACATGTACTCGTTGCCGCCCTTCACGATGTTCGCGACCAAGTCGGCGTACTGGAAGGCATTCTTGGGGTCAAGCTTGCGCAGCCAGGACTTCACGAAGTCGTCGGCGGTGATGGGGGTGCCATCGGACCAGACAGCGTTCTTCCGGAGGGAGAAGGTGACCACGTCCATGGTCTTGTTGAAGGTCCACTTCTCGGCCATGCCGGGAAGGGCGCGGTTGGTCTTGGGGTCCGGGACAGTGAGACCCTCAAAGAGGGCCATGTAGATGCGATGCTCAGGCACACCCTCGACGTAGTGGGGGTCGAGAGATGCGGGCTCGGCGCCGTTGACGATCGTGAACTCCTGGGAATTCAGCGAAACGAGGGCGATGAGCGCGAAAAGGATCACGAATATCCTCTTCATACTACCTCCTAATGGGATTCCTTTACAGGTAGCTGTGGTTATACCGCTCTTTCATTCGGGACGCAACTGCTTTTTTCCCCTGCAGGATGGATAGAAACATCATGGGCCTGGGCTGGGCCGCAGTATATCTTCACACAGTAACAAAATAGCTATGATAAAAACCCAGGCCCAGAAAAACTGGAAAAACTTGACAGTCCTAGAAACCTGTGCATATCGAAGCCGGGATTCGCCTAATTGTCCTGGGGCACCACATAGCCCGGGGGCAGGAACTCCTGGGCCTCCCGGGCCGAGCGCTGGAGGAGGTCCACCGTGGCCGTCACCAGGGCCTCAAAGTCCTTGTCGCGGATGCCCTGGGCCTCGGGCCCGTGCTCGCCGGCCCGCAGCCGCCGCTCGGGGGAAGGCGCCGACAGGACGCTCGGGCCCGAGACGGCCTCCAGGCGGGAGGCCAAGTCGGCCAGGCGGTCGGCGCCCACTGTCCGGGCGCTACCCCGGAGGCTGTGGGCCAGGGACCGCATCTCCTCCCGGTCCCCGCGGGCCAGGGCATCGGTGATGGAGATGATCCTGCCCGGGGCCTCGGCGGCAAAGATGGACAGGATCTCCCAATAGAGCTCGGTGTCTCCCCCAAGCCTCCGCAGGGGCTCCTGGGGATTGACCAGGCCCGGCCTGGACCCGCCGGGGGCCATGGCGGGAGGCTGGGCCTGGGGGAATTCCCGGGTGGACGGCCGGGCTACCCTGGAGAGGGTGGCCGCCAGCTCGACAAAGTCCACGGGCTTGGCCACATAGTCATCCATCCCGGCGGCCGCGCAGGCCTCCCGGGCCTCGGCTCCGGAATGGGCTGTCATGGCGACGATGGGCAGGGCGGAGCCCGAGGGGCCGGCCTGGCCGCCCGTCCTCACCCGCCGGGCCACCTCGAGGCCATCCATGTCGGGCATCTCCATGTCCAGGATCATCAGGTCAAAGACCGACTCCGCCAGGCGGGCCAGGGCATCCCGGCCCGAGGGAGCCCAGAGCACCGTATGGCCCTCCTGGCTCAGCCAGCGCAGGGCTAGCTTGGCGTTGACCGGATTGTCCTCGACCACGAGGATGCGCAGGGGCCTTGATCCCACCCCGGCCATCAGCCTAGCCGGGGCACGGGCTATCCGGCCCGGGTCGCCCCGGCCAAGCCGGGCGGTAAAGTAGAAAGTGGCGCCCTCCCCGGGCACGGACTCGACCCAGATCCTGCCGCCAAAGAGGCCGGCTAGCTGGCGGCAGATGGACAGGCCAAGGCCCGTGCCCCCGAAGCGGCGGGACACCGAGGAATCGGCCTGGGAAAAGCTCTCAAAGATCAAGTTCTGCTTTTCCGGGGCAATGCCGACACCAGTGTCGGAGACAGAGACCAGGATACCCCCGCCCCGGGCATAGCCCTCCGCGGCGAGGACCTCGGAATCCCCCTCGCTCTCGGGACCAGCTTCGGTCTCCCAGGGAGAGATCCGCACCTTGACCCCTCCGGCCTCGGTGAATTTGATGGCATTGCCCACAAGGTTGGTCACCAGCTGGCCCAGCCTCAGGGGATCCCCCAGGACAAAGCGGGGGGCGTCCTCGTCCACCACCAGGTCGAGGTAGAGGCCCTTGGCCTCGGCCGAGGGCCTAAAGGTCTTGAGGACCAGGGCTACCCGGGCGGGCAGGTTAAAGTCGATGCGCTCCAGGCCCATCCGGCCGGCCTCGATCTTGGAGAGGTCGAGGATGTCGTTGATCAGGTCGAGCAGGCTGTGGGCCGAGGAGAGGACGGTCTCGAGGTTGTCCCGCTGCTCGGCCGAGAGGGGGCTCTTCAGGGTGAGCTCCGTGAGGCCTATCACGGCGTTGAGGGGGGTCCGGATCTCATGGCTCATCGCCGCCAGGAAGGCCCCCTTCTGGGCGCTCGCCTCAATGGCCTCCTCCCGGGCCAGGGCGAGCTGCCTATGGGTCTCCAGGTAGTCGGTCACGTCCTTGGTCACAAGGACCGCATGGGTCACCTCGCCCTGGGCCGAGCGATAGGGGTTGAAGGTGAGCTCCAGATCCCGGGCTCCCCGGCCGTCCAGGAAATCGTGGCTCACCCTCTGGGTTACCAAGCTGCCCTGGAGACAGGCCTCGAAACCGGGCCGGGGGGAAAAAGAGAGGCCCTCGCCGGCCCAGACCTCATCGAAGGTCCGGCCCAGGACCGAGTCCCTCTCCTTCCGGTAATGTCGGCAAAAGGCGTCATTGACCGCCTCATAGCGAAAGTCCTTGCCCAGGATCGTCATCATGTCCCGGGAGGCATTGACCATGAAAGAATAACGCCTCAGGGCCTCCTCGTTATCGGCCAGGGCATTGAGGGCCTCGACCCTTTCGGTCACGTCGTAGAAAAAGACGATGGACCCCGAATAGGGCCGCCTGCCCTCATCCAGGGCATGGACGACAATGGTCCATTTCCGGCCGGAATAGGCCCAGTCGCAGGACCCGCCGGAGGCCAGGAAAGGGGCGACCTCGGGACAGAAATCGGAGAGGAGCCCCCCCTCAAGGCCGGGGCGATCCATGAGGAGCTCCCGGGCCGCCCGGTTGGAGCCAAGGATCGTGCCCTCCCGATCCAGGCTCAGGACGGGGTCCTTGATGGCGTTGAAGATGGTCTCCTTCGCGAAGGGCATGGAGTCAAAGATGGAAAAGCGCCGCATCGCGGCGGCCACAAGGATCCCAAAAAAGGCAAAGGCTATGGGGGTGGGATCCAGGGGGGGGGTGTCGGCGGACAGGCTCGCGAGCCAGCCCAGGTTGATGGCCACGGGGATGAGAAAAAGGGCCAGGATCTGGCCGTACAGGCTCCGGGTCGAGCCCTTGGACCGGCGAACCGTGGAGATGAGGGAGGCAAGGCCAAGGGCCACGAGGCAATAGGCATAGGCCGCGCTGATCCAGAAAACGGGCCCCCGCTCGACCGCAAGACTGCCCCAGGGCGTGCGGCTCGGCCGCAGGAAGAGAGGGGTAAGGTCGGAAAGCCAGACGAGGCACAAGGCAAAGGCCGGGAAGGCCCCGAGGAGGAGGAGGGTCCGGCGCCGGAGGGGCCGGGAGCCCAGGGCCGCCACAAAGGCCAGGCCCGCGAGGGGCGTAAACAGGATCCCCAGGTATTCCAGGCGATGGTAGAGAAGCTGTTCCGCGTAGGCCGGGATGTGGAAGCGAAGAAAGGCAAAGAAGGACCAGAGGAAGACCATGGCCTGGAAAGCGGCAAAGGGCCTGACCAGGGATCGCTTGCTCCCATACCAGGAGAAGGCGGCGAGGCCCAGGGAGACTATGGCCCCCATGAGCACCAAGATGG
>JAKPBN010000075.1 GCA_029778945.1 Spirochaetota bacterium | reverse complement strand
CAAAGGCCTTGGAAAAATAGAGGGCGCAGTAGCAGTGGCCCGAGTCCCGGATGTCGTCCCAGGAATACTTGCAGGGGCAGATGAGGTCGCTGTCCGCCTCCCGGGAGCCATCGCTGTCCCTGCAGGGGCACAGATAGTAGCCATAGCGGTTCCAGTTTGTGGTCAGGCCCTCGGTGAGGATATCCGTAAAGGAGGCCTCGGGATTGACCACCCAACCCTGCTTCTTAGCGACCATCCCGGCGAAGATCCGGGTCTGGTCCTGGGATTTGTCAGCCATATCGCCTAGACCTTGATGCCGAGGCTGAGCTTCCAGTCCGGCTCGATAAAGCCCACAAGATGAGCCTTGCCGTCGATCGTGGCAAAGGGGAAGGCCACATCCTCCTTGTACGTTTCCTTGAGGATGCGCTTGACCTCGGTTTTCTTGTCCAGGGGGATCTTGTCCATATAGATATAGCGGTAGGCATAGCCCCTATCGTTCAGGAAGGCCATGGCGCGCTTGCAGAAGCCACAAGTGGACAGGGCAAAGACCACAATATCATGGTCCTTCTGGGCTCCATCGACCCGGATGTATTCAAGGGTATCGAGCATGGTCAACCTCCCCCTGGAAAGCCTCGGCCCCAGGTTGCTTAGATAATAGCGCTAAACTCAGGCCCTGGGCAATGTCGCGCCCGGGCCTGGCTTGAGGGCCTCGATCCGAGCTAGATACGGCGCCATGTCGAATTTCCTCTCCAGGCCCGAGGCCATCATGCAGCGGACCGTCCCGTAGATCGGCCTACCCGCCCAGGGCCGGTCGTGCTTGCCAAAGCACCAGGCCACCCCGGCGTATCCGTTGGGGTCCCGCCCGTCCAGGGCATAGGAGTCGTTGAGCCAGAGGGCCGTCCTAAAGGCCTCGGCCGGGCTGGCCGACCATTCGAGGATCTTTTTTCCCCAGTACATCCGGAGGTAATTGTGGATTGTCCCGGTGAGGACAAGCTCATTCTGGGCGGCGTTCCAATAGGGATCATGGGTGGAGGCGGCTTCAAGCTCCCGGGGCCCGTAGAGCCAGGGCCTTGGGTCGGGGGCAGCCCTCTCCAAGGCCTCCAGGGCCCAGGGAGGCAGGGCGTCAAAGGAGTCATAGCGCTCATTGTGGAGGACAAAATTCGCCGCCAGCTCCCTTCTCACGAGGAGCTGCTCCAGGAAATCCCCCGCGGCCAGTCCTCCGGCCTCCCGGGCCGCCACGGCGAGCTCGATGGGCGAGACTTGGCCAAAGTGGAGATAAGGGCTCAGGCCCGAGCAGAGGTCTTTGCCCGGGTCATTGCCCTCCTCGGCATAGCGGCCCAGGCCCCGGGCCAGGAATAGCTCCAGGGCCTCGAGGCCGGCGGCCCTGCCGGGGGGAGGAAGGTGGACCTGCTCGGAAAGGCGCCGGGGCTTCCCTGGGGACTTTCCGCCGGCCTTTACCGGGTCAGCCACCATGGCCCCGTCGGCCAGGATCTCCAGGCCGGCCAGACCCAGCCTTTCCGCTCCTGGCCCGGGCTCGATCTCCGGGAGGAGGCGGAGGTAGTGGGGGAGCGCTCCCTCGACCTTGCGCCTAAAGGTAGCCGCCGACCATTCGAGGATCTTTTTTCCCCAGTACATCCGGAGGTAATTGTGGATTGTCCCGGTGAGGACAAGCTCATTCTGGGCGGCGTTCCAATAGGGATCATGGGTGGAGGCGGCTTCAA
>JAKPBN010000071.1 GCA_029778945.1 Spirochaetota bacterium | reverse complement strand
CCGCCAATGTCGATCCCTCCGTTGAGATTCTACCCTCTTGGCTATATCGGGCAATTCCCGCCCTATGGCTCAAGGCCGCGTTTCCGATCGGAAGCTTGACCACAACGGGCATAGTAAGCCTGCCGAGCAAGGCGAGCGAGGGAATCTCCACTCTCACCTACGGGGTTACTAATGAGCTGGTCCTTGGCAAGACCTACCTTTCCCTTTCCGGTCTCTACCAGGCCAACCTCACGCCGCGTTGCACTTTTAACCTCAAGACTTCTGCCTGGGGAATTGATTTTTATGTGGATTCCTGTATTGCGATTGATTCAGCGGGAACTGCCTATCCCTCGGTGCTGGGCGGTTTTTTCTACCAGACAAGCACCGACCCGAACATCAAGCTAACCGCTGAGCTCCGCTGGAATGGCGAGAGCAGCAGTCTGGGAGGTCTTCTCGCCGATGCCTTGCCTCAAGGCGGCCTCTCCCAGGCTATGGCTTTTGCCTGGTCCTCCATTGGGGGAAGCGGCCTGACCCTGGGCGGAACCTGGTACCATGATTGGGCGGACGGGTCAGGGGCGGTTATGCCTTCCTTTTCCTACGCCCTAGGTCCGAGCTTAACAATCAAAGGCGTGTTTCCCTTGGTTTACGGAACACCCGGAACCTATTACGTCGAAAATCCGCCTGCCGAGTCCCTTAGCTATGCCTTGGGGGGAGCAGTGATGCTTGTCCTCTCCGCAAGCTTTTAGCCCTCAGTTCGGGATCCCTGTAAAACCTAATCAATCAACTCAGGAGAACCAAGGTGAAGCGGATAGTCTTCATTGTGATCATCAGTTGCGCCCTAGGCATGCCCGCACTTGCCCAGGAGGCCGGGATAAAATTCAACGTCAATGGCGGGCTCGGGTTTGACAACGACTCGTCCAACCCCAATGCCCTTAGTGATCTTGAAGGTCTTGGACTAGCCCTTGAAACTAGCTACTTTAACCTTGTTGTGGGGCTTTCCTACCATGGGGATAAGCAGTACAGCCCCTCATCCAGCTTTGAGCTAGGCCATTATTTTACCGTGGATACGGGGTTGATTCGGTTCTCCTACCAAGGCCTTGCATTCGAGGGAGGACGAGGCCCGATTGTGGGGGATATTGATTCACCCTACTCGCTGTTTCTTTCATCAAAGGGTAACTCGAGTCTCTATGCCGACCTCTCATACCGCATTGGAAATTTTAGCTATACCTCAAAATGGGTCCAGCTTAATTACGATTCCACCTTGGATTTTGAGGCGACTGTGCCTGCCCTGCCCATGATAGACCGAGGCATGAACTACAAGGAGTATACCCTTAACTTTGGCAGGCTCAAGCTCGGCTACCAGGACTCCAGCGTCTACTGTAACCGGAATTTCGACCTTGAATCTTTTCTGAGCCCGGTGCCCACGTATATTCAGCAACTCACCCTTGGCACATCAGACCGGCCCTATTCCCAGCAAGGCAATACCAATAGCCTAATGGGGATCTTTGGGGAATACAATGACGGAAGCCTTTTCGCATACAGCCAGTTCCTCCTGGATGACATCAATGGCAGCTTCCTTGGCCCCGTCCTGGGTTGGCTGATCCCCTCCCTCAATGAAGTCCACAACCTTCAGAAGTTGGCATGGTCCATAGGGGGGACCTACGGCTCACCCTATGGCAAGTTCGGCTTCCACCATGGCGGAGCCACGAAATATACCTTCGAGGCGACCTACACGAGCGCGGCTCCCTATGGCGGATGGAGTCTAGGCGATACGCCCAATACCCCTGACTATAATATTTTGCCCTACCAGTATACATACTATCCGGTCTCGGAATACCTCGACGGGACGATGACCAAGACGATCAGATATACGGACAATTATATTGGTTTCAAATATGGCGAAAATACGCTTTGCTTCCTTCTTGACTATCGCAACGAGATCCTAAAGGAAAGCCCGGCGTCCATGGAGGCCTATCTCTCCCTGGAATACGTGGTGAGTGGATCCAAATCGCCGAACAATCCCTGGCATGACTACTCGGATTGGACGACAATAGGCAAGACCTTTGAGCTCCTGGACGAGGCAGTCCTGGAGCACGACCTCATACTGACGGCCCAGGCCAAAAAAAGAATAGGCAATTGGGATTTATTTCTGGGCGGCAAGCTGGGGTATCGATGGAATAGGCTAGGGCTGAGGGTTGCCACAGATGGAGGCGCCAAAATATGGACGCCGGTCCTTGGCGACGACGGCGTCCTTGGTTCAATTGGCTTTTACGCAAAATACAGCTTTGGCATCCCTGGGTCGGGGGCGTCTGCGAAGAGATAGAACCTTGGAGGCGATATGAGCAATACGAACACAAGCCAAGCCCCACGACTTGTCTTGCTTTCATTCGGTCTCTCCTTGGCTTTCTGTTTGCTTATCGACGCTTTATCTCCGTTGCGCGGTGGACGGTCTTCTAGTATGGCGAATTTATTTGGATTGTCGTGGCATATACACATGCCTTGGCTTGGGGATGCCTTGTTGATGAATAATGCTCTCGTACATGCATGATCGCTTTTTTTGGCATTGCACTTCCGCTATCAGATGGGCCACCTGAAGAACGGTTTTCCAAGACCTAACTTGAGCGGAAGCGGCTACAATTATGAAGTAGATTGAGAATGGTAAAGTGATTGACTGATTGACATGGCATTTGGTAGTTACTTGCGGTGTGGAATCGGGATTTTAGGAGAAAAAATGGACCAAGACAAGGATGGACAGGGTGTCCTGGGTGTGCCGGGGGAAATCAGCTTCGCCGACCTTATTATAGTCGCAGTACGTAGACGCCGTGTATGGCTTGGCATCACGGGTATTGGCATCCTTGCCGCGGTTGGCTTTTTTGCCTACGATAGGATTTCCCCTAAACCGTCTTCGATCTATACCAGCGCAATTCGCGCTGTCGCTCTTGATGCCGCCAATGGCCCTACCGCTTCGATCCTTGTGGCGAGCGGGGCCTGTGCGGAATTGATCGGCAGGACAGCCGAGCCTCCGATTGCACCAGCCGATTTTCGCCGTGCCATCACAACTGCTTATGATAAAAGCCGGAATATCCTTACTATAACTGCGAATGCCACAACGGCGGTGGATGCGAAAAGGTTTGCGCTCGCTGGCTATGAGGGCGTCAGGCAACTCTGGCCGTCCTATTTTGGAAACGGGATAGCCTTGGGGATAGCGCAGCGACTCGATGCGGTCGTAACCGAAACTCCGAAGAGTCAAGCTACTAGCTCCATGCCGACCGAGCTTTGGGGTTCGGTGTCCGCCGCAGCGAATGCCCGGTCAATGCGGATCTTGGCCGAGGCTTATGTCGCCGTCGCTGGCAATAATCTGGGAGTATATTCTCCGATTGGGCTTGATGGTACGATCGTTGTCAAGGCTAGCAAGTCTGCGGAAGAAATCGCCCTTGCGGCAGTAGCCGCAAGGCTGGGACTGTCCCACCCTTCACCTGCGGTAGAGGCCGTAATTTCGAACCTAGCAATAGACAACCTGAGTACCTATAGCGGGTTGTACCATAGTCTCGCTATCACGAATCTAGAAAGCTTTAGGCTGCTTGACCAAACGGAATCTGTTGTTGCGCAGGAAGCTTTCTCGAAAAAAAAAGTCGCAATAATAGTTTTTGCATCTCTTGCTTTGGGACTACTTGTGGCTTTTGCCATGGATTCGTGGGATAAGATAAAGGCGAATCCGACATTCGCCGCGAGGTTGCGGGCTGCGAAGAAGCCTAGGGCCAATGGGCAGGACGAGGGCCTTCGCCCCTAGGGCGAGCCGCCCTAGCCTGCCCCACGCCTATGTCCTTTGCCTTCTTGCCCTTTGCGATGGATGGGCTTGTCCTCATCCAGCCTGATGTATTCGAGGATGCAAGGGGCTCCTTTTTGGAAAGCTGGAAGGCAGACTCAATGGCCCAAGGCGGCCTTGACCTTCTGTTTGTCCAGGACAACCAGTCCTGTTCCTACCTTGGCGTGCTTCGGGGACTGCATTACCAGAGACGGCACCCTCAGGGGAAGCTTGTCAGGACGATAGCCGGAGAGGTCTTCGACGTCGTAGTTGACTTGCGCCGAGCCTCCGCGAGCTTCGGGAAGTGGGCTGGGCTCGTTCTCTCCGGGGAAACCCAGACTATGCTCTATGTGCCTCCTGGTTTTGCCCACGGTTTCCTGGCCCTCTCGGCCAAGGCTATCGTTGCCTACAAGTGCACGGATTATTATTCACCAGAGGACGAGGCTGGACTGCGCTGGGATGACCCTGGCCTGGGCATAGCCTGGCCCGATTTGGGCTCCCCCCCCCTGATTTCCCCGCGGGACTCCTGCCTTCCTTGCTTTGACCCCGAGGCCCGCTATTTTGACCTGTTAGGAAGGCCCGAATGATATGGGTCCTTGGCGCTCGTGGCCTCCTAGGCTCGGAGCTCCTGCCCGCCCTAGACAGAGCCGGGCTGAAGGTGTTCGGCACAGGTCGCGAAGTGGATATCGGCGATCCGCGGGCCTTGGCCGACTTCTCCAGGGGCAAGGCCTTTTCCTGGATCGTAAATTGCGCTGCCTACACCGCGGTGGACAAGGCCGAGTCTGATTCCGCGGCTTGTTTCAGGGTCAATGCCGAAGGGCCCGCGAACCTAGGAAGGCTGGCGGAGAGCCTGGGTGCCGCCTGTCTCCATATCTCGAGCGACTATGTGTTTGATGGCCGAGCCAGGGAAGCCTATCGGGAAGAGGACGAGCCCAATCCCCTGAGCGTCTACGGCAAAAGCAAGGCTGAAGGAGAAAGGGCCCTGAGAAAGGCCTGCCCTAGGCATGTGATCCTCAGGACGGCCTGGCTCTACGGATCCAAGGGGCAAGATTTTGTCTCCTCTGTCCTGGAGGTGCTTAGGTCCGGGGCAGAGGCCAAGGCCGTGGCGGACCAAGTTGGCTCTCCGACTTGGAGCAGGGACCTCGCCTTGGCGATAGCGGCCATTGTCTCTGGCCCAAGCGGGCTGCAGGGTACCTGGCATTACGCGGGCAGTGGAGCCGCAAGCAGATACGAGTTTGCCTGGGCAATCCGCGACGAGGCTTCCCGACTCGGACTCCTTTCCGGGTCCTGCCATGTCCTGCCTGCGGGGTCCGCCGCGATGGGGAGGCCTGCTCCCCGGCCTGCCTTTTCGGCCCTCAGCACTGAAAAGATTGGCAGGATACCTGGGATTAGGCTGAGGCCCTGGAGGGAGGGCCTTGCCGAATTTCTTGCCTTGAAGAGAGTCAATGCGTAACTTCTCGACGATTTTAGTTACCGGCGGCGCGGGCTTCATAGGCTCCAACCTGATCAATTACCTCTTCGGGCAGGGCGGCTTCGAGGGTCGGATCGTTAACGTGGACGCCCTCACCTACGCCGGCAATCCTGAAAGCACCGCCGAGGTCCTCACGGCCCATGGGGGGAAGCGCTACTTCTTCGAGAAGGCGGATATCTGCGACCGGCCCGCGATCGAGGCGGCCTTTGAAAAATACCATCCCGACGCGGTCGTCCACCTTGCGGCGGAAAGCCATGTGGACCGCTCAATCCTCGGTCCCGAGGCTTTCATCAAGACCAATGTGATGGGCACCTTTACCCTCCTCGATGTGGCCAGGACGGCCTGGAAGGGCCGGGAGGATGTCCTCTTCCACCATGTCTCCACCGATGAGGTCTACGGATCCCTGGGGGATTCGGGCTTCTTTTCCGAGGAGACGCCCTACGATCCCCGCTCGCCCTATTCGGCAAGCAAGGCCGGGAGCGACCACCTTGTGATGGCCTACCACCACACCTATGGCCTGCCGGTGACCCTCTCGAACTGCTCGAACAACTACGGCCCCTACCAGTTCCCCGAGAAGCTCCTTCCCCTCATGATCCTCAACATGCTCTCCGGCAAGCCCCTGCCTTTCTATGGAGACGGGAAGAACATCAGGGACTGGCTCTATGTGGAGGACCACAACTCGGCCCTGTGGACGATCATGAGGAAGGGCGAGGTCGGCCGGGACTACAATATCGGGGGGGAGAACGAGTGGGAAAACATACGCCTCCTTTCCCGGCTGATCGAGATCGTGGCCGAGGAGACCGGGGCCGACCCGGAGACCTACAGGTCCCTGATCACCTACGTGAAGGACAGGCCTGGCCATGACAGGCGTTATGCGATAGATTGCAGCAGGATAAAGAGTGAGCTGGGCTGGCGCCAGGCCCATAGCTTTGACGAGGGGCTTCGCGATACAGTCCGCTGGTACCTTACCAATCCAGGATGGTGCGAGCGTGTAAGGTCGGGGGAATATCGCTCCTGGCTGGATCGCAACTACGGAGCCCGTTGAGGGGCCGCCAAGCGGCCGGTGACCTACCAGGAGGCCATCCCTTGAATAAGCCACGATTTTTGCTGCTCCTTCTGGGGGCCGCCTTAGCCCAATCTGGCCAGGCTCAGCTTCCCAGCCCCGATCGCCTAACCGCCCTCCTGGGCCACTCCGACGCCAAGTCCTATGAATCCAGCCTGGTCACCCTCCCCGATGGGACTTCCTGGATCAAGCTCGAGGTGGATGTCGAGGGAGTGTTTCCAGGAACCGTCGACGAGACCCTGGCGGTCCTTCGGGACTATGAGAGGGGACCGCAGATCTTCTCGCGGGTGGCCTCGGTGAAGGTAAGGAGCCGGAACGAGGCTTTTGCCATCACGGAACAGAAAAATGTTGTCCGTGCCCTGGGCCTGAGCTACGAGTCCACCATAGTCTTCAAGACCCAGCAGCAGAGGATTTCAGCCGATGAGGCCCTTTCCACCTTTGTGATGATCGACAGCGACGGCACGACGAAAAGCGTGAACGGGGGGTGGAGGCTCAAGGCCGTGACGGTCAAGGGGCAGGGCGCAGTCTACCTCGAGTATTACAACTCCATGCTGGTCGCCCCCCGCTTCCCCCTCCAGCTCCAGATCATGAAGGCCTTTGGGCAGGGCGATTATGAGAAGGTGGTCAGGGAGCTCGGGGCGGCGGTCCAGGCCCACCGGGCCCAGTCAGGGCCAGGCTCCGGGCAATCCCACAGTCAGTTGACAGCAAAGGTCCGGGAGACCACTATTTAGCCATGTCGCCCTTTGTGCCCATCGTGGCTGTCGTCATTGTCCTCGCCTTTGCCCTTGTCCTCCTGGCTACGGCCTCGGCCGGCAAGAAAAGGGCCAAGGGCGGAGCCCGGGGGCGCAAGCTTGGGGGAAAGGACAGGAACCAGGTCCTCAAGGAAGCGAACCGGCGCCTGGCCTCCAATCCCAAGGATGGGGAGGCCCTCCAGGCCCTGGGGGACATTCTCTGGGACGAGCAGGACATGGAGAGGGTGGCCAAGACCTATGAGGTCCTGTCCGAGATCTCCGTGGCCTCCTCCCACCTGGACGAGTTCACGGCCAACCTCCGCTACGGCATAGCCTGCCTCCGCCTGTCCCGCCTGGACGAGGCCTACAAGGGCCTGGCCGTGGCCAGGACCATCAAGCAGGACAACTTTGATGTGAATTTCAACCTGGGCTTCCTGGAATACCAGCGCAAGCAGTATGACAAGGCGATAATCCTTCTCAAGCAGTCTTCCCAGGCCAATCCCGAGCATTCCCTCTCCCTGCGCTACCTGGGCCATGCCTATGTGAAGACCCATGCCTACAAGGAGGCCCTGGGCGCCCTGCGCCGGGCCGTCGACCTCGACCCCGAGGACAAGGAATCCCTCTTTGCCATGGCCGAGTGCTTCTATGAGCTGGGAAACCTGGACCAGTCCCTGAAGATATTTACCCACCTGCGGGCCGACCCTGTCCTGGGTCCCCAGTCGGCCCTCTTTGCCGGCACGGTCCACCTCAACCAGAATTTTATCGACAAGGCCGTGCAGGACTTCGAGATCGGCCTCAAGCACCAGGACGTGAAGGTTGACGTCGCGGTGGAGCTGAAGTACCGCCTGGCCGCGGCCTTCCTGAAGGGCAACGAGATAGGCAAGGCCGTGTCCTGCCTCTCCGAGGTCCTCACCCTGGCGCCCAACTACAAGGATGCCCCCCTCCTTCTGGCCCGGTACCGGGAGCTCAACTCGAACCGCAACCTCCAGGTTTTCCTGATGGGGGCGACGAGCGAGTTTGCCACCCTCTGCCGCAAGGTTGTGATCCAGTTCTTTCCCAAGGCCAAGGTCAAGATCACCGATATCCAGGTCCAGAAAAACGACTATGCGGATGTCCTGGCGGAGATCGAGACCTCCAAGTGGTCGGACGTGGTCCTCTTCCGCTTTATACGCTCCCAGGGCACGGTGGGCGAGCTCATGGTCCGCGACTTCCATGCCCGGGTCAAGGACGTGAAGGCCGGCAAGGGCCTCTGTCTCTCGGGCGGCACCTTTTCCGATGAGGCCAAGAAGTTTGTCGAGGCGCGGCTGATAGACCTGATCGAGAAGCCTGCCCTGATGAATCTTCTCAATGTCATCGATTCCCGGATGAAGACTCCCCTAGCCGATCCCGAATAGCTTCCACTTCCAGATGCTGGGGAATACTCCCTCGGGCCTTTCTAAGACTGGCTCGGGCGGGTCCTGGCAGGGGAAGCCGGGGGGCGGCTCGCTGCGCTCGGTCCCTCGCGCCATGGATGGCGCGGTTATGGCGCGCGCAGAAGGGCATAAGCCCTTCTGCGACAGCATGGATGCTGCCCACCCGCCGCGCTGCTTGGTTCTGGAAGAGGTGGGACGGGGTTTATCCCCTGGTACCTGACAGTTGGGCTGTTGCGGGATTTGCAAGGGATTCTGGGAACCGGGAATCATGGCATTGCTCTCGATGGTTTAGATAATTGCGCCTCTTATGAGACGGCCTCCCGGCGACGGGGGGCCTTTTTTTTGGCCCTAGCGGGATTGAAGTGCGCGGAGATGACATAGGCGGATCGGAGGCGAGGGCGTGGCTGGGAGGGGGGCTGGGGCTGGGCGAGCAGGGGACAGCTTGTTGAAGCGGAAACTCGGGACGAGAGCGTGGAATTATTAGGCTATCGAGGCTTCATGCACTATGCTTGCAGTTTCATGCGTCCTGCGCTAGGTTTGAGCTTGGAGGTGGTTACTATGGCAAGCCTTCAAGTTCGGGACCTCGATGACCGGCTTTACGATTTTCTCAAGAGCTCGGCGAAGCTTCAGAACCGGTCTATTAGCCAAGAGGTTATTACGATCATCCAGGACCATCTCAATTCGGGAAATCGCTTAGCCTCCAACGCTACCCTGGAATTCCTGGAGCTCACAGGGGCATGGAAAGACGAGGCCAGCGCCGAGGAGATTGTCGCGGGAATCCGGAAGGGACGGAACCAGTCTCATAGGTTTGGAGCTGGCGATGGCGTATTTGATTGATACGGATATCCTTATCTTTAGCCTGAAAGGTGACGCTCGGGTCCATCGATGGATGGCGAAAAACCAGGCTATCCCCAAGTTTATCTCGGTGATCACCTACGGGGAACTAATATATGGGGCCAGGAAGTCCCGGCATCCAGAAAAGAACATCGCGACGACCAACCGCATCGCGGAGCTATTCCCGATTATCGAGGTCAACCGGGGGATCATTGAGGTCTTTGGGGAGTTGAAGGCTAAGCTGGAAACCGAGGGAAGCAGGATCGAGGATATGGACCTGATGATTGCCGCGACCTCGATGTATATGGATTTTTCCCTTGTGAGCAACAATAGGAGTCATTTTGGAAGGATTCCTGACCTTGTCCTTGAGGACTGGGCGGGATGAGCGGTTGGATAAAAGGCGACGATTTCCGGGTACGCAAAACGGTATAAACACTACGCATATTGAGTATTGTGGGTTCTGCCTGGGGGACGTAATCTAAGGTCCTTGAACAGGAGGAAACCCATGGCCTACGAATTCCCCAAAGCGCGTCATCCCCTTCCCTCGGCAGGAAAAGACGAGCTGATCGTGATTGCCGGTGCCGGTGGCTTTATCGCCGGGACCCTGGTGTCCTATTTTCACGACAAGGGCTTTGCCCGGATCAGGGCCGTGGACAAGAAGCCCCTGGGGGAATGGTATCGGACTACGCCGGGGGTGGAAAACCTCAGTCTGGACCTCTCGATCGAGGCCAATTGCCACCGGGCCTGCGAAGGCGCCGCCGAGGTCTATAACCTGGCCGCCGACATGGGCGGGATGGGCTTTATCGAGACCCACCGGGTGGATTGCCTCCGCTCGATCCTGATCAACACCCACCTTGTCGAGGCGGCCTGGCGGGCAGGGGCCAAGCGCTACTTCTATGCCTCCTCGGCCTGCGCCTACAACACCGACCTCCAGAAGAGTCCCGAGGTGGTGCCCCTCAAGGAGAGCGACGCCTATCCCGCGATGGCCGAGCGCGGCTATGGCTGGGAAAAGCTCCTGTCCGAGATGTTCTGCCAGGAATATTGGGCTGAGCGCGGCCTTGCGACCTTTATCGCCCGCTTCCACAATGTCTACGGGCCCTATGGGACCTGGGACGGCGGCCGGGAAAAGGCGCCCGCGGCCATCGCGCGCAAGGTGATCGAGGCCAAGGCCAAGAAGACAAATGCCATCGACATCTGGGGCGACGGGACCCAGACCCGCTCCTACATGTACATCGATGACTGCGTGAAGGGCATCGACATGATCACCCACTGCGATGCCCTGGTGGCGACCCCGATCAACCTGGGCTCCTCGGAGCTGGTGTCGGTCAACCACCTCGTGGACATCGCCGAGGGCATAGGCGGGGTCAAGCTCGAGAGGTCCTACAAGCTCGACGCCCCCAAGGGCGTGGCCGGGCGGAACTCGGACAATACCTTTATCAAGAAGGTCCTGGGCTGGGAGCCCAAGACAAGCTTTACTGACGGCCTGACCAAGACCTATCGCTGGATCGAGACCCAGTATGCGGACCGGGCGGCGGGAAAGCGGATCGTCGAATGAGCCAGGGCCCTGGGGGCGGCCTGCCCTACCGCCTCGCCCTGGCGGGGGGATGGATAGACCAACCCTTTGTCTCCCGGCTCGATCCGGAGCCCCCGGGATCGATGACGGTGGTTTCGGTGGAGCCGGATTTTCGCTTTATGGACCGGGCGGGTATGGCCACGAGTACCCGGAAGGCCGCCGAGCGCCTTTGGGGACCGAGCCTGCCCGACCGGGATCCAAGTTCCCTGGTCCGAGAACTCTACGCGGCGGAAAACGCCGGCAAGGCCGAACCCTCGGGGGCCCAGGACATGGTGGGCCTCTGCTATCCCGGGATCACGAGGATGGACTTTGATGCCTCTGTGGAGGGCGGGATTTTTCCCGCCCGGGTGGAGACAACGGCAGCGCCCGAGATCGTGGCCTGGGTCGAGAAGGCCATAAAGATCCTTCCCATATCCCAGAGGCCCAAGGGCTACAATCCCCTCCAGACCCAGCACCTGGACCCGGGCTGGGTAAGGCGCCTGGGGGCCTCGGGGAGGGCCTGCTGGGAGTCGATCCTCTCCCGGGACC
>JAKPBN010000037.1 GCA_029778945.1 Spirochaetota bacterium | reverse complement strand
CGTCGAGGTTGGAGGCCTTCTGGGTGCCCGCCACCTCGTCCTGGCTGCGGTGGTACTCAAGCAGGCCCGAGGTCTTGATGAGGCTCTCCACGAGGTCGGCGAGGCTTCCCTCGCCCAGGGGCTTGGTCCTGGCGGGCAGGGCCCCGTCGAGGTCGGCGGTGTCGCCCATCGCCTCGCCGCCGGATGGAGCCTCGGCCGCGGGGCCCAGGTGGCCCCGGTATTCCCTGACCAGGGCGCAGAAATCCTTGAGGCCCGTCTTGGCCCGGCCGCGAAGGCCCCCCGCCTCGGCCTCCGAGGCGGAGATGAGGTCGAGGCCCGACTCGGCGGCCGAGGCCACCACGGTCTCCACGGATGTGTCGCCCACCCCGCGGGAGGGCTTGTTGACAATGCGCTTGAAGCCCACCTCGTCCCGGGGGTTGAGGAGGATCGAGAGGTAGGCCAGGACGTCCTTGACCTCCTCGCGCTCGTAGAAGCGCAGGGCTCCCACAATGCGGTAGGGGATGCCCCTCCGGGGAAAGTCCTTCTCGAAGGACAGGGACTGGGCATTGGTCCGGTAGAGGATGGCCACATCGGACCAGGGCCGCCCAGCCTTGTGGACCTGCTCGCAGAGGCCGGCGCAGTAGCGCACCTCCTCGTCCTGGTCCTCGAGGAGGGCGAGCTTGGGCTTTAGGCCACCCTCCCGGACGGCCACGAGGCTCTTCCCCAGGCGGCCCGCGTTATGGGACACCACGTCCCCGGCCAGGTCGAGGATGGACTGGTAGGAGCGGTAGTTCTTCTCGAGCTTGACTATGGTGGTCCCGGGGAAGCGCTCGGGGAAGGAGAGGATGTTGCGGATCTCGGCGCCCCGGAAGCGGTAGATCGACTGGTCGTCGTCGCCCACCACGCAGAGGTAGGGGGGCTGCTCTCCCGGATCGGCCCCGGCCAGGAGGGAGAGCAGCTCAAACTGGGCCACGTTGGAGTCCTGGTACTCGTCCACAAGGATGACCCGGAAGCGCTGGCGGGTCCGCCGCCTCAAGGCTCCGTCCTCCCGAAGCAGGGTGGCCGGCAGGCGGATGAGGTCCCCAAAGTCCAGGTTGCCCGTGGCCTCGAGCCTCTCCTTGTAGATCGCGTAGATCCGCCTCTGGGCGGGGTCGGAGAAGACCCGGGAGAGGTCGACCGAGTCGGGCTCGAGGCCAAAGTCCTTGGCCCTGGAGATGGCCTGGACGAGGCGGCCGCACTCGCTGCGGTTGTATTGGGGCAGGGCCCCGTGGAGAAGGGTAGTCTGGTCGTCGTCGTCGTAGATGACAAAGTTCTTGGACAGGTGGGGCAGGGCCGCCGAGCCTGCGTGGCGCCGGAGGAACCAGGCCCCAAAGGAGTGGAAGGTCCTGATCACCGAGCGCTCGCAACGAGGCTCGATCCGGGCCGCGCGGTCCCGCATCTCCCGGGCGGCCTTGTTGGTGAAGGTTACGGCCAGGATGGACTCCGGGGCAAGGCCCCGCTCCCGGACAAGCCAGGCTATCTTGGTCGTGATCACCCGCGTCTTGCCCGAGCCGGCCCCGGCCAGG
This sequence comes from Spirochaetota bacterium, assembly GCA_029778945.1. GTDB lineage: Bacteria > Spirochaetota > Spirochaetia > Treponematales > Rectinemataceae > JANYKC01. The sequence goes on along the minus strand of JAKPBN010000037.1, from coordinate 4,274 downwards.
ATGAGGAGGGGGCCGCCCTCATGCCTCACGGCCTCAAGCTGCTCGGGGTTGAGAGACTCAAGATACTTGGGTGTTTCGCTCATCGTGTCTTAGGGCCTAGGTCCGGCCCAGGGGAAGGCAGTCAAGGTCGACCCCGTTGACCCCTATGACCTTGGCCCTGACCAGGGTCCCGGGCTTGTGGGCCCCGCGCAGCACGACAAGGCCGTCGACCTCGGGGGCCTGGAGCCAGGCCCTGCCCAGGGAGAGCTCCTCCCCCTCAAGGCCGTCCTCCCCATCGGCGAGGGCCACCTCCTCCTCCACGAGGACCTCGAGCTCGGAGCCCACAAGGCGGGCGAGGCGCGCCGAGGTTATGGCCACCTGGGCCTCCTCGACAAGGCGCTTCCGGGCCTCGGCGGTCTTTTTAGCCACCCGGCCCTTCATCCCAAAGGCAGGGGTGCCCTCTTCCCGGGAATAGGTGAAGGCCCCAAGCCAGTCCAGGCTGGCCTCCTCCTGGAAGGCGAGGAGGGTCTTGAAGTCCTCCTCGGTCTCCCCGGGAAAGCCCACAAGGAAGGTTGTGCGGATCACCGAATCGGGCAGGGCCTTGCGTATACGCCCAATCAGCTCGAGGTAGATCTCCTTCGAGCCCCGGCGGTTCATCGCCTTGAGGACCGGGGCCGAGGCGTGCTGGAAGGGCAGGTCAAAATAGGGCAGGAGGCGGGGATGGGCCGCCATGAGGGGGAGGATGGCCTCGGGGAAGTTGTCCGGGTGGATGTAGAGTGTCCGGACGCGAAAGTCCCCCGGCAAGGTCATGAGGGCCCGGAAAAGCTCGGGGAGGAGGGAGGCTCCCCCAAGGTCGCGGCCATAGGCGCCCAGGTCCTGGCCGATGAGGACGAGCTCCTTGATGCCCCGGCCCACGAGCCAGGAGGCTTCCTCGAGGATGTCCTCGACGGACCGGGAGCGAAGGGAGCCCCGTATGAGGGGAATGGCGCAATAGGTACAGTTGTTGGAGCAGCCCTCGGTGATCTTGAGGTGGGCGGTGCCTGGGAAGTCCAGGAGGCGGCTCCGGCGGAAGCCCGAGGGGGCCGGGGCCGACTCGGGGCGCTCGGAGAGGACGGGGCGGCCGCCCTCAAGGACGGCTTCGGCGGCGGTCAGGACCTCTGCCAGGTCGGTGTTGCCCACGATGCCATCGGCCTCGGGGAGGTCGGCGGAGAGCTCCTCGGCGTAGCGCTGGGCCAGGCAGCCCGCAAGGATCACCTTCTTGCCCGGATAGGCCTCTTTCCAGCCCAGGACGGCGTCGATGGATTCCTTCTTGGCCGTGTCGACAAAACCGCAGGAGTTGACGATAAGGACGTCGGCGTCCTCAGCGCCCTCGGCCCAGGCCCAGCCCGAGGCCTCCAGGCGGGCCGCTATCTCCTCGCCGTCGACCTGGTTCTTGGCGCAGCCATGGTTATCCAGAAAGAACTTGCCTTTGGCCAAAACGAAACCCCCTAAAAGAGAGGAAGAGCCCTAAATGATTTCACCACGGAGACACGGAGACACGGAGTGGGAAAGAGTTGGGAAAAGACTCCGGAGAAATGCATTGATAAGCATTCCTGTTTATCGAGGCATCTTGAAATTCCTTTTTGCCCCAAGCCTCTTTCTCCGTGCCTCTGTGCCTCCGTGGTTAATTCGTAGGATGTCTGCCTTAGGCTAGCTCTAGTCTACGTCGGAGACGCCCAGGGCGTAGCCGCCGGAGTCGGACTGGGACCAGGCTATGCGCTTGACCACGACCTCGCCTGCGTCGCCTAACTCGACATCGGCGGTCTTGCCGCCCGAGGCCTGGACCGTGAGCTTCACGAACTGGGCGTTCGAGGTCCAGACCTTGACGGAGTTGTTGGCGTTGACCGTGACCGTGTCTCCCTTGTGGTAATAGCGCTCGTCCCGGTCTCGCTTGTCCGCCTCGTAGCGGAAGACGCAGGGGCCGCGGAAGGTGACGGAGACCACAAAGGGATAGGAGGTCTTGGGGGACTCGAAGAGGATGCCCGAGCGGGCGGAGATCGCCGGCCCAGGGGCCTGGGCCGCGGGGGCCGGGGCCTCCGCGGGGCTGGCCGGGCTTGGGGTCGAGGCAGCGGGGGCCTGGGCGACAGCGGCGAGGGCCTCGTTGGGATTGATGTAGACGAGCTTTACGACGGCGCCCTTGCTGGGGTCCTTCTTGGCAAAGTCGCTGATCAGGACCTTGACCTCGGGATTGCCATTGTGGTCGAGGTCGAGGGTCGCCTCCTCCCCGAGCATGAGGCGGTCCTTGCCCGAGGGAGTCTCGAAGGAGACGGCGTCATCGATGGTGGCCAGGAGGACCCGGTAGGAGTCGGTCCCCGACTTGACTATGAGGGTATCCCCCACATAGAGGCGGTGCTCAAAGGAGGCTCCGTCCACGCGGTATTCGACAGGCCCCCGCTGGGCCTTGTCCGTGATTTCCCCCGTGGGCTTCCGCCCCCCGGCTATGAGGACGATGACGAGGACGATGAGGATGACCGCCCCGGCGGCGATGCCGGCGATCAGGGGCCTGGAAGGGCCCCGGGCGGGGATAAGCTCCTGGATGGGGACGGGCTGCTCCTGGATCCTCATGTTGCGGAAGGAGGCCACGAGGTCGTCGGCGGCCAGGCCAAGATAGTCGGCGTAGTTCCGCAGGAAGCCTATGGCATAGGGATCCCCGGGAAAGACCCCAAAGTCCTCGGTCTCGAGGGCCGTGAGGTAGCGCCGGGCTATATTGGTCTCCTCGCTGACCCTTTCGAGGCTGAGGCCCTTCTCTTCCCTGGCTGCCTTGAGCGTCTCACCAATGGGTGACATATTGTGCTCCGTCCTTTTGCTTTTTAGTTGTCCGCGCCAAAGAGGAAATTCTGGTAGACATTCGCCGAGGCCGGCGAGTCGTAGATAAACCTCGTGTCGGGGATGTTTTGGTTGGTCTTGATCCCCGTGAAGTCAAAGACAAAGTAGTCGTTGGAGAGGGTCCAGCCCTCTATGCGCCGGATAAGCTTGGTCTCGGCGTTGACCGAGAGCTTGATGGTCCTGAAGCCCTCGGCCACGGTCTTGCGGTTGAGGACGAGGCGGACCACGGACTCGGCCGAGCCGGGATCCAGGGCCTGGGCCTGGGGGCCGGTCTCATAGGCCACCGTATAGGACCGGTGCATCATCTTGAGGCCTTCCTTGCTCGCCAGGGAGGCTCCCCCGGCCCCGGTCTTGCCGGCCGTCCCCTGGGAGAGGATGGCGTGGAGGCTGGGGATATAGACCTGGAGCTGCTGGCCGTCGAAGGATATGACCTGGTCGGGGGGGGAGATAAAATCAATCCTGAGGAGGGAGGGGCTCTTGTAGGCCAGGATCCCCGTCATGGGGGCGTTCTTGCCGGCGACGATGACCACCTTGGCCTCGTAGTCGTTGACCTGGCCGTAGCGGTCCGAGATCTGGGTAAAGAACTGGTCGGCGGTCAGGATATCATCGGCCGCGGCCCCTGGGAGGGGCCCGACCAGGAAGATGGCTGCGAGGAGGACGAGGGCGGCGACTCTGTGCATCACGGGAATTCCTCAAAGGGGGACTTGTCGAACGTGGCTTTATACTATCCCGTCGCGGGCAAAAAGACAAGCTCGCGGGCCTCGTCGACCTGACTAGGCTTCCCTCTCAAGATGGATGCGGACGAGGTAGCGCAGCCTGTTGTCCGAGAGCTTAAGGGCCTCCCCGCATTCAGGGCAGGTAAAGCGGTTGTCCACAAGCTCGCCCTTGCGGCAGGCGATGCACCAGATCTTGCCGCAGCGGGGGCAGGCCCCCGCCGGGGAGTCATCCGGGGGCATGGCCCGGATCGAGGCCCCGCTCTGGGCCGGGAGGTCCCGGGGAATCCTCCAGGTCCTCTGGCAGCCCGCGCAGGCCAGGCTTTCCGTCGTGGCCTCGAGGATCTCCGACTCGAGGAGGCGGGCTCGGGCCACATCCAGGTTTTTTAGGCGGTCCAGGCATTCCGCGGCCTTTTTGGGCTTTCGGACTCCCAGGTAGGTCCTGCCCAGGGCGAGGAGGAGGGCCCCATCCCCGGGGGCTGTCTCCAGGCCCAGGCGGTAGGCCGCCTCGGCCCTGACCCATTCCCCGTCGACCAGGGCCAGGTTGCCTGCCAGGAGGAGGGCCCGGGGACTCTCCTCCAGGTCCAGGGCCTTCCGGAGGCTGGCCTCGGCCTCGGAGTAGCGCTCCAGGGCAAGGAGGGTGGCAGCCAGGTTGCAGAGGTAGACGTGGGCCGGGGGCTCGAGGGCCAGGGCGGCCCGGGACTCCTTTTCCGCCTC
>JAKPBN010000496.1 GCA_029778945.1 Spirochaetota bacterium | reverse complement strand
GACCTCGGTCTCTATCGACTGGCCGGGCTTGAAGGAACTGAAGCCTGAAAAGCTCTGCTCGTACATCGCCGCAAGTTCGTTCGGGTTCAGCTCGGAATTGTTCTCTTTCATTAGGTTTCTCCCTCGGGTAGCCCACTATAGCAGAGAAGGGCGGTCGAGGAAAATACGTGTCCCGGGGCCCCGGCCGGGACAAAAAAAGCGCCCCCTTTCGGGAGCGCTTTTTCATGGATGCGGTTGCGGCTAGACGCTTAGTAGTCCATCCCGCCCATACCACCCATGCCACCCATTCCGCCGCCGCCGCCCATGGCGGGGGCCGCCTTGGGCTCGGGGAGGTCGGTGATGGCGCACTCGGTGGTGAGGAGGAGGGCCGCGACGGAGGCCGCGTTCTGGAGGGCCGAGCGGGTCACCTTGGCGGGGTCGATGATCCCGGCCTTGACCATGTCCACCCACTCCATCTTGGCGGCGTCGAAGCCGATGCCCTTCTTCTCGTTCTTGGCCTTGTCCGCGATGATCGAGCCGTCCACGCCGGCGTTCTCCGCGATCTGGCGGATCGGCTCCTCAAGGGCGCGCTTGGTGATGCGATAGCCGACCTTCTCGTCGTCCGAGAGCTTGGCCATGTCGGCCTTCTCGAGGGCCAGGGCAGCCTGGATGAGGGCCAGTCCGCCGCCGGGGACGATGCCTTCCTCGATGGCGGCGCGGGTGGCGGACAGGGCGTCCTCGACCCGGTGCTTCTTCTCCTTCATCTCGACCTCGGTGGCCGCGCCGACATTGATGACGGCTACGCCGCCGGCGAGCTTGGCCAGGCGCTCCTGTAGCTTCTCGCGGTCGTAGTCGGAGGAGGTGTCCTCGATCTGGGCCTTGATCTGGCCAATGCGGTCCTGGATGTCCTTGGGCTTGCCGGCGCCGTTGATGATGGTGGTGTTGTCCTTGTCCACCTTGACGGTCTTGGCGGTGCCCAGCTGGTCGATCGTGGTGTTCTCGAGCTTGAGGCCGAGCTCCTCGGCGATCACCTCGCCGCCGGTGAGGACGGCGATGTCCTCAAGCATGGCCTTGCGGCGGTCGCCAAAGCCGGGGGCCTTGACGGCGCAGACGGTGATGGTGCCGCGGATGTGGTTCACGACGAGGGTGGCGAGGGCCTCGCCATCGATGTCCTCGGCGATGATGAGGAGGGGCTTGCCGGACTGGGCGACCTTCTCGAGCACGGGGAGAAGATCCTTCATGTTGGAGATCTTCTTGTCGTGGATGAGGATCATCGGGTTCTCGAGGACGGCGGTCTGGGTGTCGCGGTTGGTGGCGAAGTAGGCGGAGGTGTAGCCGCGGTCAAACTGCATGCCCTCGACGAAGTCGATGGTGGTCTCCATCGTCTTCGACTCCTCGACGGTGATCACGCCGTCCTTGCCGACCTTCTCCATGGCGTCGGCGATCTGCTTGCCGATCTCCACATCGTTGTTGGCGGAGACGGCGGCCACATTGGCGATCTCCTCCTTCTCCTTGATGTCCTTGGAGTTCTTCTTGATCTCGTCCACGGCGATCTCGACGGCCTTGTCGATGCCGCGCTTGAGGGCCATGGGGTCCATGCCGGCGGCGACGGACTTGAGGCCTTCCTTCACGATGGAGTAGGCGAGGACGGTGGCGGTGGTGGTGCCGTCTCCGGCGACGTCGTTGGTCTTGGTGGCGACTTCCTTGAGGAGCTGGGCGCCCATGTTCTCATAGGGGTCCTCGAGCTCGACCTCCTTGGCCACGGACACGCCGTCCTTGGTGACGGTGGGGGCCCCGAACTTCTTGTCCAGGAGGACGTTGCGGCCCTTGGGGCCGAGGGTGACCTTGACGGCGCGGGAAATGGTCTCGACGCCAACGAGGAGCTTGCGGCGGGCGTCTTCTCCGAAGAGGATCTGTTTGGCCATAGCGTGGGTTCTCCCTTTCTTGAAAATCTCTCTCCCCCCATCCTGCCATGGCCCGTATCGGGGTCCCGGCAGGGAGGCCAGGTAGGCCTCAAGCGAAGGGAGCAAAGCGCTAGATGGATGCGTCCTTGCGGACGCTGTAAACATACAAAAAAGAGCGACCAAGGGGCAAGAGCTTTCGCTCCTCTAGCACAAAAAAAGCAATGTAGTTAATATGTTAACTAAATATGGACGAAATTGGCGCGATGGGGTCGATCTTCAGGGCGAGGCTGCGCGCCCAGGCCAGGAGGGCGAGGGTCTATGCCATCACTCCGGCCCAGCTAAGCCTGATCCGCCTGGCCCGAAGGCGGGGGCCTATCAGCCTCTCCGAGGCCGCCCAGGAGCTGGACTGGGCCCGGCCCGCCTGTACCCTGGTGGCCCGGGCCTGCGTCCATGCCGGCTGGCTCGGGCGGCGCCGCTCGGACAGGGACCGGCGCTCGGCCCGGCTCGAGCTTTCAGGCAAGGGCGAGGAGCTGCTCGATCGCCTCGAGGGCAGGCACCAGGCCGAGGCCCCCCTGCCCGATCCCCTGGACATCCTAGGCCCCGAGGAGAGGGCGGCCCTGAGGTCAAGCCTGGAAAAGGTGCGGCGCCGGGCCCTCGACCTCTATGGCAAATAGCCGCTAAGATGCTCCATGGCCCAGACCTTTACTATCCTCTATAGCGACTCCTCCCTCCTCGTCGTCGACAAGCCCTCCGGGTGGCTCTCCGTGCCCGACCGCTACGATCCCGACGCGGACGTGATTGTCCGGGACCTGGCCAAGGCCGAGGGGGAGCTCTACGTGGTCCACCGGCTGGACAAGGACACCTCGGGGGCCCTGATCTTCGCCCGCACCGCCGAGGCCCACCGGGGCCTCTCCGAGGCCTTTGAGACCCGGGAAGTGTCCAAGACCTACCGGGCCATCGTGCGGGGCTCGCCCTCCTGGGACAGCGAGGTCTGCGAGCTCCCCCTCAGGGTGGACGGGGATAGGCGGCATCGGACTATCATCGACGCCGCCCGGGGCAAGGGTTCGAGGACGGTCTTTACGGTCCTGGAGCGCTACCGGGGCTCGGGCTTTTCCGCGGCCCTGGTGGAGGCCAGGCCCGAGACCGGCCGCACCCACCAGATCCGGGTACACCTAGCGGGGATGGGCTATCCCGTCCTCTGCGACCCCCTCTATGGCTCCCCGGAGCCACTTCTTCTCTCCAAGGTCAAGGGCAAGTGGCGGGGCGACCCCTTCAGCGACCGGCCCCTCATCGCGCGGACCGCCCTCCATGCCTGCCGGGTCGAGTTTCCCCATCCCCTCACGGGCCAGACCATGGTGGTCGAGGCCCCGGAGCCCAAGGACTTCCGGGCCACGGTCATCCAGCTAGGCAAGCTTTAAATAAGCCCTAACTTGCTTTCCTCCACCACCTGACCTAGGCTTAACGCCAGCGTAAAAATGTGGTGGAGGTCGTCGTGGCCAAATCCTTCTCTCTCAAATCCCGCATATCCCTTATCGTCGGAACCCTGGTGGTTGTCCTCCTTTGCGCCGTCATAGCGGTGATAGGCATCAGCCAGAGGTCCACCATCTCGGCCATGGTCGAGGCCTCCTACCTCCAGATCGCCGAGGCGAGGGCCGCCCAGCTGGGCCTCCTCCTCGACAAGCTCTCCTGGGAGCTCGAGATGATCTCCCTCCGGGACCAGCTCAGGACGGGGGACCAGGCCGTTGTGGACAAGGTCCTCCTGAGCCTGGACGGCAAGCTCTCGAATGAGGTTGTCGGGATCCTCTTCGCCTGGCCTGACGGCTCCTATTCCACCTCGACGGGCGCCCGGGGCAACATCGCCGACAGGGATTACTTCAAGGCGATAATCGGCAAGGGCGAGACAAGGGCCATAGGGGAGGCGGCGGTCTCGAAGTCCCTGGGCGTCCCGATCGTTGTCACGGCCCGGGCGGTCAAGGACGGGACCGGCTCCACCCGGGGCTTCGTCGGCTTCCAGTTCAAGCTCGAGGCCCTCTCGGCGGTGGCCGCGGCCATCAAGGTGGGAAAGACGGGCTATGGCTGGATAGCCGATGGCCGGGGCATCGTGATAGCCCACCCCACGAAGGAGGCCATCCTCGCCCTCGATGTGACCAACGCGGACAAGGACGGTTACCGGGGCCTCGATGCCCTGGGCCGGCGCGTTGTCTCAGAGCCTTCTGGCATGGGGGTCTGGCGGGGGAAGGATGGGGTCTCCATGACCACCTACTTTGCCCGGGTGCCGGGCAGTCCGGGCTGGGCCCTGGGCCTCAGCCTCCCGAGCCAGGAAGTCGACGCCGCCGTGGTCAGGCTCCTGGGCCTCCTCCTCCTCATCCTGGTCGTGGGCATAGCCGTGAGCCTAGTCATCTCCCTCCTCCTCGGCTCATCCATAGCCAGGCCCGTCTCCCTGGCCACGGCCGAGGCCGGCCGCCTGGCCGACGGGGACCTCTCCGAGGACGAGGCCGCCAAGGCCAAGATCCTCCATACGGCGGCGCGCAAGGACGAGGTCGGGGCCCTGACGCGCTCGGTCCTCAACCTCCGGGCCCGCCTCGTGGATGTCACCAAGGGCATCAAGGAGTCCTCGGGCCAGGTCTCGGAGGGGGCCCAGGGCCTTTCCGACTCGGCCCAGGCCCTTTCCCAGGGCACGGCCGAGCAGGCGGCCAGCATCGAGGAGCTCTCCGCCTCGGTGGAGGAGCTGGCGGCCACGGTCAGGCAGAACGCGGACAACACCGCCCAGGCCGACGGCCTGGCCCGGCGGGTGGCCAAGAGCGCCGAGGTCTCGGGCAGGGCCGTGGCCCAGACCGTCTTGAGCATGACGGAGATAGCGGGCAAGATCTCGATCATCGAGGAGATCTCCCGCCAGACCAACCTCCTCGCCCTCAACGCCGCCATCGAGGCGGCCCGGGCCGGCGACGCGGGCAAGGGCTTTGCGGTGGTGGCCAGCGAGGTGCGCAAGCTCGCCGAGCGCTCTTCCGTAGCCGCCGGGGAGATCAACGTCCTCTCGACCTCAAGCGTAAAGGTCGCCGCCGAGGCGGGCCAGGGCCTCGAGGCCCTCGTCCCCGACATAAAGAAGACCGCGGAGCTCATCCAGGAGATAGCCGCGGCCTCGGCGGAGCAGTCCGCCGGAGCCGGCCAGATCGCCTTGGGGGTCACCCAGATGGACTCCGTGGTCCAGCAGAACGCCTCGGTGTCCGCCCAGGTGGCGAGCACCGCCGAGGAGCTGGCCTCCCAGGCGCAGATCCTGCGGGATGCCGTGGGCTTCTTCCGCCTGGAGGGCGGAGCCAGGAGCTCCCGGGCCTTGGCCTTGCCTCCAGGCCCCCGGGCTCCGAGCCGGGACATAGCGCTCAAGGAGGTCCATGAGGAAGCCACCGATGTGGAGTTCGAGGAATTCTAGCTCGGCCTCTGCGCCCGGACTATAAGGTAGCTATCCCGGGCCGGATCGAAGGCCCCGGCTTTTCCGGCCCAGGAGGACTGGAGCGTGGGCGCGTCAAAGCCTGCCCGCTCGAGGCCCTGCTCCAGGTCCTCGAGGCCAAAGGGGTAGAGGCGGGTCCTGTCCTCCTGGACCTGGCCCGAGGTCGAGCTGATCCGGGTGAGGAAGTCGAGGGCCCCGTCGCTCCGGGCCCGGTAGCTCCTCTGGAAGCTGACGCCCCCCCCGGTGAGCTCTGGGAATTCGTAGCCCCCGGCGGCCAGTTTCTCTTTCACTAGCCTATAATTGAGGAGCTGGAGCACCAGGCTTGCCCCGGGACCTAGCAGATACTTGGCTATCCCCAGGAAAGCCTCGAGCTCCTCCGGGCCGGAAAGGTGGGGGAGGGTGTTGCCCAGGCAGAGCACGAGGCCCTGGCTGGCCCTGGGAAAGCGGGAGGCCGCATCGAGCATCCCCCCCTTGGCCAGGTGGGCCTGCCGCTCCGGGGCCAGGTCCGACTCGGCGAATCTCCGGGCCGCGATGTTGAGCATGGCCTGGCTGGGCTCGAGGCCCCAGGCCGGGAGACCGGCCTTGGCCAGGTCGAGGAGGAGGGATGCGGTGGCGCAGCCCAGGTCCAGGACCCCGCCCTTTCCCAGGTAGATCCCGAGGATATAGTCCCGGGCGGCGGGATTGGGGGGGAAAAGCTCGTCATAGGCCAGGGCTAGGTCTTCGTAGAGGCTCATGGCTATAAGAATACCGCTCAAGGTACTTGACGGAAAGAGTAAGAATCGATAAAAGGATATAAGACTCATATATCCGATATGAAGCTTGGAGGATGAGCCATGGACAGATGGTTGGCGATTTCCGACGGGGCCGTCGCGGCCCTCCACGCCCTCGCCTATGCCTATTCCACGGGGGGACCTGTGTCCGCCCGGGGGGCCGCCGAGGAGATTGGGGTTTCCCCGACCTATCTGGCCAAGCTTGTCCAGGAGCTGGCCCGGGCCGGCCTGGCCGAGGTTTCCCGTGGCGCCACGGGAGGCTTTGCCCTCGCAGGGGATGCCCACAAGGTCAACGCCCTGGACGTCGTCCGCGCGGTGGACGGGGCCCTGCCCGTCCGCTTTTGCCTCTTTCCCGAATCGGCCTGCCGGTCCGGGACCTGCCGCCTCAAGGCCCTCTGTGACCAGATAGCCACCGAGGCCGAGGCGGGCCTGAAGGATATGAGTATCGCCGAGCTTGCGGAGAGCTACTGATTTTCCAACCCGAAGGAGCCACCATGTTCTGTGACCAGTGCCAGGAAACCATGCGCAATAAGGGCTGCGACGCCGCCAAGGGCGTCTGCGGCAAGAGCCCCGAGGTGTCCGACCTCCAGGACCTCGTCACCTATGTCTGCGAGGGCATAGGGTTTTGGGCCACCAAGGCCCTGGAAAAGGGGCTCTACGACGAAGATACCGCCTTCTTTGTCGACCGCATGCTCTTTGCGACCATCACAAACGCCAACTTCTCCGCCCGGGAGTTTACCGCCTGGACCCTCGAGGCCCTGAGGCGCCGGGACGCGGTCAAGGCCGCCTATCTTGCCGCGGGGGGCAGGGCCATCGGGCCCCTGCCCGGCGCCGCCACCTGGTCGGCCACGACCGAGGCGGCCGTCCAGGACGCCGCGGCCTCGGGTCTCGGTGGCCGCCTGGCCATCTTGGACGAGGACCGGCGCTCCCTCGAAGCCCTCGTCCTGGGGGGACTCAAGGGCATGGCCGCCTATATCGAGCACGCCTACGCCCTAGGCAAGTCCTCCAAGGACCTCTTTGTCTTTATCCACCGCGCGATGGCCGCCCTCGCCGACCCCGCCACGACCAATGCGGCCCTCCTCGCCCTCGTCCTCGAGACTGGCAAGGAGGGAGTCAACGCGATGGCCCTCCTCGACGGGGCCAACACCGGGACCTATGGCAGCCCCCGGGTCACCACGGTCAAGACCGGCACCCGGGGCCGCCCGGGCATCCTCGTCTCCGGCCACGACCTTCGGGACCTCCATGACCTCCTCGAGCAGACCAAGGGGACGGGCATCGACATCTACACCCACGGGGAGATGCTCCCCGCCCACTATTACCCCTACTTTGAGAAGTACGACAACCTCTACGGCAACTATGGCGGCTCCTGGTGGACCCAGAAGGACGACATCGCCTCCTTCCACGGCCCCGTGCTCTTTACCTCGAACTGCCTCGTGCCTCCCCGCAAGGAAGACCTGGCCAGGGTCTTTACCACCGGCGTGGTCGGCTTTGACGGCTGCCCCCACATCGGGGACAGGCCGGAGAACGGCATGAAGGATTTTTCCGCCCTGATCGCCCTGGCCAAGGTCTCCAAGGCCCCGGACCAGCTGGAGGACGGGACCATCGTGGGCGGCTTTGCCCATGACCAGGTCTTTGCCCTGGCGGACAAGGTTGTGGCCGCCGTCAAGTCCGGGGCGATCAAGCGCTTTGTGGTGATGGCCGGCTGCGATGCCCGCCAGCCGTCCAGGAACTACTACACCGGGGTGGCCCAGGCCCTGCCCCAGGATGCCGTGATCCTCACCGCGGGTTGCGCGAAATACCGCTACAACAAGCTCCCCCTGGGAGACATAGGCGGGATACCCCGGGTCCTCGACGCCGGCCAGTGCAACGACTCCTATTCCCTGGCCCTGGTGGCCCTCAAGCTCAAGGAGATCTTTGGCGCCGCCGACGTGAACGACCTGCCCATCTCCTTTGACATCGCCTGGTACGAGCAGAAGGCCGTCCTTGTCCTCCTGGCCCTCCTCCACCTCGGGTTCAAGAACCTGAGGCTCGGGCCGACCCTGCCCGGCTTCCTCTCCCCCGGAGTCGCCAAGATCCTTGTGGAGACCTTTGGGATCAAGGGCATCACCACCGTCGAGGAGGACGTGCCCGCGATGATGGCGGGAAGATAGGGGAAGAACCTGATTGGGGATTCACCACGGAGACACGGAGGGCACGGAGGGAAGAGGCGATATTCGCAGCGATATAGATAAGGAAGCTAAGTATTGGTTCTAATTGTAATCAGGATAAATCCTTAGGCTCCCCTATCGCACTATAGCCTCTTTCTCTGTGTCTCTGTGTCTCTGTGTCTAACGCTTCGCCTTCGGCTATGCTAGGCCTCGGCCAGGGCCTCGGCTCTGTGGCCGGGGTGCCTGGAGTTTACCCTCAGTCCAAGCCCAGGTCCAGGGCGATCCTCTCGAGGATCCCCGGGTCGGGCTTTTCCACCTGGCCGATGATCTTGACATAGGAGCCTATGATCTTCCCTGCGTCATCCCAGATCGGGGCGTAGGCATAGTAATTGGCCATGATCGTCTTGAGCCGCCGCTGATAGACATAATAGATACTATTGTCCCCGGAGAGGCCGCGAAGTCCCCGGATCGAGGCCCAGTCGTCCTTGTCCAGGCGCTTTCCCTCGGCGGAATAAACTTGGAGCAGCTCGCTGTATTCCGCAAAGTCCATGAGCATCTCATGGCGTTCGGAAAGGCCCTGGATCCTGAGGTAGGCCTGGTTGAAGAAGACGATGTTGCCCTGGAGATCGGAGATGAACACCGGCTCCTTGGCGGTGTCCAGGGCCGACCTCAGGTAGTTGGAGAACCTGTCCTTCTCGCTCTTCTCCTGGAAGAGCTTGTAGGCCATCTTGATCGAAGCATCGTAGACCGTCATCGAGGATGACTTGACGATGTAGCCGTAGCTCGTGACCTGCTCGGTCAGGGAGACGACCTCGGGCTCGGTATGGGATGAGACAAAGACTATGGGCAGTCTTCGGGACCGCAGGATGTCCTGGCAGGTCGCGATCCCGTTTTATCCTCGCCCCAGGTCGATATCCATGAGGACGAGGCTGATCTCGGCGTCCTCCCCGACCTTTTGCAGGGCCTGGCCCCCGTCCGAGGCCAAGAGGACCCTATAGCCGATGCTCTCCAGCCTTTTCTTGCTGGCGATTCCTATCAGGGCCTCATCCTCGACGAGGAGGATGGTCTTCCTTAATGTAGCTTCCATCACGGGTCCCCTTGGGGCGGTCTAGTACGATACTATACCACAGAGCAAAGTCCAATGAATCCCCGAGTCTCTAGGCCCGAGATTTGGGGGCGGCGTGACAGCTAGATCTTTCCAAGGAGGCGCAAGAGGCCGTCAAGGATCGTGAGGGGATGGGGGGGGCAGCCGGGGACCCAGAGGTCAATCGGCAGGATTCCCCCTCCGCCTCCACGGGTCTCCTCGTGCCCCGCATAGGGCCCGCCGGAGATCGCGCAACTTCCCACGGCTATGGCGATCCGGGGATCGGGGATGGCGTCCCAGGTCTTTCTCAAGGCCAGGTCCATGTTCCTGGTCACGGGTCCCGTGAGGAGGAGGCCGTCAGCGTGGCGCGGAGAGGCCACCATCTGGATGCCAAAGCGTCCTATGTCCCAGCCAATCGTGCCCAGGACGTTGACATCGGCCTCGCAGGCGTTGCAGCCCCCGGCGCTCACCTCCCGGAGCCTCAGGGAGCGGCCATAGAGGCGCAGGATCTCCTTCTTAAGGGCCCGGGCAAGGCGCTCGGGGTCGGTCTCCGAGCCGGCCTTGGCCTCGGCGTCCACCACAAGATCTTCCCTGCGGCCCGTGGCCAGGCGCCAGTCCCCGGAGTGGCCTATCGCGGCCTTAGGGCAGGCCTCCTTGCAGTCGGCGCAAAAAAGGCAGAGCCCCAGGTCGAGCCTCATGCCTTCCTTGACCCCGCCCCCGGCGGAGATGGCGCCGGTGGGGCAGGCCGCGGCGCAAGCGCCGGCGCAGTCCGCCCGGCCGGCCTGGCAGGCCTCCCGGTCGACCATGGGCCGGCCCCGGAAACGGTCGGAGAGGCTCGGGGGCGGAGCCTTGGGGTATCTCATGGTGCGGTGGCCCTGGCCGAGCCTGGCGATGATTGACTTATACATACCTAGTACCTTCTTGCATTCCTAGAGGTCATGGCCGCAATAGGAGAGGTTAAAGCTCTTGTTGCAGAGGGGGAAATCGGAGATCTCCTGGCCCCGGAGGACATAGGCCAGGGCCGGCCAGTTGTGGAAGGAGGGGTCCACGACCTTGTAGCGGCTAAAGGCGCCCTGGGCGTCCGTGATGGCCGCGTGGCAGATCTCCCCCCGCCAGCCCTCGTTGAGGGCCACGGCCAGGCTCTCCGGGGCAAGGCTCCCGATCCTGGGGCTGGACTGGGCCGGGGCCAAGGCCCGCAGCTGCTCGCCTATAAAGGTGAGGGACTGCTGGATCTCGAGCCAGCGCACATAGGCCCGGGCAAAGACATCCCCGGAGTCGCAGGTGGACACGGGGATGTGGAAAAAGCGGAAGATCCCCGAGGGCTGGTTGTAGCGCACATCCCGGGCCAGGCCTGAGGCCCGGGCCGCGACTCCGACGATCCCCAGCTCGGTGGCCACCTCGGGGGGGAGGGGGCCGGTCTCCTCAAACCGGGCCATCACTGACTGGTCGTCCCAGAGGAGGCCCACGGCCTGGGCTATGTCCTTGCCGGCGGCCTTGAGTCTCTTTCCCAGCTCGCTGGCCCGCTCGGGGTCCAGGTCAAAGCCCAGCCCGCCAGGCCGCACAAGGCCCCGGCCAAAGCGGTTGCCGCAGAGGAGGGCCGTCATGTTGAGGACGTCCCCCCGGAGCCGACCGCAGAAGCTGGCCGTGGGCAGGTAGCCCACATCCCCGGCCAGGGCCCCCAGGTCGCCCACATGGTTGGCGACGCGCTCAAGCTCGAGGGCGATGCCACGGACGCTCTGGGCATGGACGGTCTTGCGGTAGGAGGCCAGGGCCTCGACCACCTGGCAATAGGTGGTGCCATGGCCTATCGTCGTGTCCCCGGCCAGGGTCTCGGCGTAGTGGAGGGAGAGCTTTCCGGGCCCGCCCACGAGGGCCCGCTCGACGCCCCGGTGCTGGTAGCCCAAGGCGATCTCCAAGTGATAGACCGTCTCCCCGTGGCACTGGAAGCGGAAGTGGCCGGGCTCGATAACCCCGGCGTGGACGGGCCCCACGGCGACCTCGTGGATCTCCTCGCCCTCGACGCGGTAGAAGTCCCCGCCCCCGGGCAGGATGGGCGAACCAGGCTCACGGCCCCAGGCGTCCCTTCCGGTCCAGGAATGGTGGTAGCGGACGGGCTTGAGCCAGGGGTGGCCCAGGGGCACAAGGCCGTACTCCTCGGCTATCTCCCGCTCAAAGAGCTGGAGGGAGGGACAGTCCACGCTGAGGGACTCAAAGTGGTCGCCCTCGACCAGGCTCCGGGCCACGAGGAGGGTCGAGGCCGCGTCATCCGCGAGGATGGCGTAGAGCCAGCTTGAGCCGGGTCCGGGCCCCTCGGAGGCAAAGAGGGAGGAGGCCCGCTTGCCGGCCGCGAGCTCGGCCTTGATCGCCGCCGCAAAATCCGCGGGGCTCAGGCTCGGGATGCTGGCCAGGGCCAGGGACCGGCCGTTGCCCAGGGGGGCGAAGTTTCCGGAATTTCCGCTCATGAGGCGCCTCCTACAAAGGCCGCGGCCTCCCTCACCAGTCTCGAGAGGGGCTCGGGTATCCAGAGGCCCAGGAGGAGGACGAGGCCCAGAAGGGCAAAGATGGGCGCTAAGGTCAGGAAGCCTTCCTTGTAGGGACTGGCCTGGACATCCTGGGGAGGACGCCCTTGGACAACCTTGAGGACGGTCTTGCCCATGCCCAGGAAGACGACGAGGAGGAAGCCGAGGAAGAGGGCCGCCGCCAGATAGTGGCCCGAGTCAAAGGCCCCGTTGAGGATCGCGAATTCGCTGATAAAGGGACCAAAAGGCGGGGAGCCCGTGATGGCCAGGAAGCCCGCCAGGAAGAGGGCGCTCGAGAGGGGAATGCGCCGCATGGATCCCCTCACCTGGTCGGTGGACTTGCTCGCGAAGGCCCGGTGGATGTTGCCCGCAGAGAGGAAGAGGACACCCTTGGTCATCCCGTTGGTGACCACATGGAGCATGGTGCCAAAGAGGGCCGGCCCACCCAGGCCCAGGCCCAGGATGAGGATGCCCATGTGCTCGACCGAGGAATAGGCCAGCATGCGCTTGAAGTCCCTCTGGCCGATCATGAAGAGTCCGGCCACGGCCATGGAGAAAAGGCCCATGAAGAGGAGGAGGCGGGTGATGAAGGCCGTCTCCCCCGCGGCCGAGCAGACCTGGTAGATCCTCAGGAAGGCCAGGAAGGCGCAGCTCGTGACCCCTCCGGCAAAGACGGCGCCGACCACGCCCGGAGCCTCGCCGTAGGCGTCGGGCTTCCAGGTGTGCATGGGCGCCAGTCCCATCTTGGTGCCGTAGCCCACGAGGAGGAGGATAAAGGAGGCCTTGAGCCAGGGCCGGGAGAGGCCGGGAGCCGCCTTGAGGAGGTCCTCGAACAGCAGGGTGGCCCCAAGGCCCCGCTCGAGGGAGGAATAGGCCAGGAAGAAGGTCCCCAGGAGGGCCAGGGCGATGCCCACGGAGCCCACGAGAAGGAATTTCCAGGTGGCCTCGATGGAGCGCCGGTTGTTGTTGAAGTAGATGAGGGGGGCCGTGATGAGGGTCGTGCCCTCGATGGCCACCCACATGAGCCCGAGGTGGTGGGACCAGGCCACGAGGCTCACGAGGCCCAGGAAGCCGATGAGGCAGGAGACAAAGACCCGGTTGGGCCTCTCCTGCCGGTGCTTCAGGTAGCCCACGGCGTAGACCGAGCAGCAGAGGAAGAGGACGGAGATCACGAGGAGGACCAGGCGGGCCGCCGGGTCGAGGACGAGCCAGGCGGAGGTGGCCGAGAGCTCGGGATGGGCGAGGGCATAGAGGGTGAGGCCCAGGTGGAGGGCGGCCGTCAGCGGGATGAGCCAGGGCCTGAGGCGGTTCGAGGGTATGGCCGCCGCGAGGAGGGCGAGGAGGATGGGCGGCAGGATCATCAGGTAGGCCATGGCACTACTCCTTGAGCGAGACGAGCCGGCTCGTGTCGGTGGAAGCGAAGGCCCGGTTGATGTGCTTCACGATGATGGCTATCACGAAGATGCCCACAAAGAGGTCGAGAAGGACCCCCATCTCGACGACGAGGGGCATGGCGTCCACAAGGAGGAGGCCAAAGATAAAGATCCCGTTCTCCAGGACGAGGTAGCCCACGGCCTGGGTCAGGGCCTTGATCCTTGTGGTGAGGAGGATAAAGCCCACGAGGATCGTCGCGAAGGCCGCGGGGACGATGAGGCTTCCCTCCTGGCCCGGGGCCACCGCAAGGCGGCCGGCGAAAAGAAGCGCCGCCGCCGTGGCCAGGGCGCCCAGGATGATCGAGGGGAGGAGGCCTATGAGGGGCTGGACCTCCTTCTTGATCTGGACGTCCCGGAGGGCCCGGATCATCACGCCGGGGATCACGATGCCCTTGAGGACGATGGCCACCAGGGCCGCGAGGAGGTCGGGCCAGGAGGGGCGCTCATAGAGGAAGAGGGGCACGATCCCGAGGAGGACGCCCTGGGCGGCCACGATGCGTATGACCGAGAGGATGCGGCTTGTGCCCAGGGCGAAGAGGTTCATCACGAGGACGATCACGAGGAGGGCGTTCAGGATATTCATCATCGCAGTGTCACCTCACGAGGAGAATGAAGGCCGAGCCGCAGAGGAGGAGGGCGGCGACGAGGAGGTAGGGGACCCGGCGCATGCGCAGGCGGGCCATGATGGACTCCACCACCCCAATGACCACGCTGAGGGCCAGGAGCTCGGCCACCCAGAGGGGCCAGTCGAGGAGGGGCCTGCCCGTGGAGAAGGGCAGGGTCACATGGAGGAGGAGGGAACCCAGGACGAGGAGCTTGAGGGAGGCCGCGTAGTGGACTATCCCGAGGAGGGGCCCCGAGTGGTCGAGGACCATCACCTCGTGGATCATCGTGAGCTCGAGGTGGGTGGTCGGGTCGTCCACGGGGATCCGGCAGGTCTCGGCCAGGAGGATGACAAAGAGGCCCAGGGCTATCAGCACGAGGGGGGCCGTCGTGCCTGCGGCCAGGCCCAGCTTGGGCACCTGGAGCATGGTCCCCAGGGAGAGGGAGCCCGAGATCCGGGCCAGGACGAGGAAGGCGAAAAAGAGGGCCGGCTCGGAGAGGACAGAGAAGGTCAGCTCCCGGGAGGAGCCCATGCCCTCGAAGGAGGAGCCCGTGTCCAGGGCCGCGCTGGTCGTGAAAAAGCGCGCAAGGCCAAAGAGGTAGGCAAAGAGGATGAGGTCCCCCCGGAAGGAGATGAGGGCAGGGAAGGCCCCCAGGGGGAGTAGGAGGGATGCCAGGCCCACCGCGGCCAGGGTCACGAGGGGGCCGGCGACAAAGACCCAGCTTGTGGTCCTCGAGAGGACGAGGCCCTTCCTGAGGAGCTTGGCTATGTCCCAGTAGGCCTGGAGGAGGGGCTGGCCCTTCCGGCCTGCCATGATGGCCTTGGTCCGGTTGATCACCCCCAGGAGGAGGGGGGGCAGGGCAAAAAGCAGGATTATGTGGATCGCTGTCTCTGGCATGGTCATACTCCCAGTCCGCCCGCGAAGAGCAGGATGATGGCAATTACGAGTATATAGAGGATGTAGAGCTGGACCTGGCCTTGCTGGAGGACCCTGATCTCCTTGAGCCTCCGCCTGGCAAGCCTGGCCAGGGGGAGGATGGCCCGGTCGAGGACGGGGTCGGGGAGCTTCCCCGCGTAGCTCGAGGCCCGGGGGAAGGCACCCTCGATCCTGGGCGCCTTGCGGGAAGGCAGGAGAAAGAAGGAAAAGAGGCCCAGGATGCTGTCCCCGAAGGAGGAGGCCGTGTATTCCATCCGGGCCGTGGGGGCCGCGTAGCCGCAGTCCCAGGTGCCCTGGCGCCTGGCCCGGGCGGCCTTGGCCCCCAGGGCGAGGAGGAGGAGGGCCGCGGCCGCGAGGAGGGCAAGGCCTAGGACCGTGATCCAGGCCTGGGGCGCAAGCTCGGGCAAGGCGGGCATCGTGCCTGCCTCGGCGGCCCAGAGGCTCGCCGCGTCCTCAATGAGCGGAGAGGCCAACATGGGCCCGAGGCCCAGGAAGAGGCAGCCCGCGGCGAGGGCGATCATGGGAAGGCCCATGGCGGGGCCGGGGTCGTGGGCCTCGGCTGGCGGCGTGGACCGGGCCTCCCCTAGGAAAACCGCGGAAAGGAGGCGGACAAAGCAGGCCAGGGCCAGGGCCCCGATGGCGGCCAGGGCCACGGCCCCCACGGCCGCGGCCTCGGTGCCGGCCATCCCCCCACCCAGGGAGGAGAAGAGCCCCAGGTAGAGGAGCCATTCGCTGGCGAAGCCATTGAGGGGAGGCAGGCCAGCGATGGCCACGGCGCCCAGGACAAAGAGGGCGGCCGTGAGGGGCATGCGCTTGCCTAGGCCTCCCATCCTGTCTATGTCCCGGGTCCCGGCGGCATGGATGATCGCGCCGGCGTCCATGAAGAGGAGGGACTTGAAAAGGCCGTGGTTCCAGACATGGAGGAGGCTGGCCCCCAGGCCCAGGAGGACCAGGTCGACCCTGCCCTGGGCCCGCCCGAGGAGGGCCAGGCCCATGCCCATGCCGATTATTCCGATGTTCTCTATGCTCGAGTAGGCGAGGCTGCGCTTGAGGTCCTTCTGGCCCAGGGCCAGGCCTATGCCCGCGATCCCGGTGAGGGCCCCGAGGCAGAGGAGGCTTGCCCCCATCCAGGCGTCGATCCTGGGCATCAGGGAGGTTATGCGCACTATGCCATAGATGCCCATCTTGAGCATGACCCCGGACATCACGGCGGAGACATGGCTCGGGGCGTTGGCGTGGGCCCCGGGGAGCCAGATATGGAGGGGAATAAAGCCCGCCTTGAAGCCAAAGCCCAGGAGGCAGAGGATAAAGACCGGGGTGGCCAGGCTGGGGTCGAGGCTTGCCAGGGCCGAGAGGGAGAAGGAGCCCGAGGCCTTCCTGAGGAGGGCGAACATCCCAAACAGGAGGAGTGTGCCCACATGGGTGGCCACAAGGTAGATCCAGCCGGCCCGCCTCACCTCGGGGCGGTTACCCTCGGCGGTGGCGGCGAACCAGGCTGAGAGGGCCATGATCTCCCAGGCCAGGAGGAAGAGTACCGAGTCCCGGGCCAGGACCACGAGGCCCATGGAGGCCGCAAGGAGGCCGTAGGAGAGGCCAAGGCGCCGCGAGGAGCCCGGGTGCTCGGCCTCCCTCCAATAGCCCAGGCCATAGATCGAGGCCAGGGTGGGCACGACGAGGACAAGGCCCAGGAAAAAGGCGCCCAGGGGATCGAGGGCCACCGACCAGGAGCCCAGGGGGAGGGCCCAGGCCAGGACTCGGGTGGCGGCGGGTGCCGTGAGGCCCAAGGCCATGCCCCAGAGGCCCAGGGCCGAGCCTCCCGCCATGGCCGCGCTCGCCAGGCCCCTTCCCGCCTTCGACCCGGGCTTGAGGAAAAGGCCTGGGACTCCAGAGAGAGCCATGAGGGCGAGGCCGAGCTGAATCAGTGCGATGCCAGACATCTCTTGGATCCTTTGCATTGGGAACAGTTTACCGTGCGAACAGCCGGGCGACCATGTCTCCCAGGGGGAGGAGGGTCGAGAGGAGGACAAAGAGGGCTATGAGGACGAGGAGAATGTAGACCTGGGCAAGGCCCTGCTGGAGGGAGCGGACCCGGGCCAGGAGGGCCTCAAGCCTCCCCATGGCCGGGGCGAGGAGGCCGTCGAGGACGGTGTCGTCCACCGCGGTCTCCATTGAGGCGGGGCCGGGAAAGAGGCCCTTGACGGGCCTTGCGTGGCGGCGGGGCCTCAGGACCCAGGCAAAGAAGCCCACCAGGGTGGCGGCGACGGAGGAGGCCGTGTATTGCATCCGCGGGCCCGGTGCCGCATAGCCGCAGTCCCAGGTGCCCAGGTCCCGCCTTGCGCCTCGGCGGGGCCTAAAGACGAGGGCCAGGGCCAGGATAGCCCCCAGAAGGGCCCAGGCCAGGCCTGTCAGGGCCGGGAAGGGGACAAGGCCCGCGAGGCTGGGCAGGCTGGGGTCCGAGGCCGACCTCCAGGCCCGGATCACCTCGTCGAGGATAGGGGCCGTCAGGCCCGGGAAGAGGCCTATGGCGGCGCAGAGGGCCGCGAGGATTCCCATGGGGACGAGCATCGTGGCCGGGGACTCCCGGGCCTCGAGGGCGGCCTGGGTCCTCGGGCTGCCCAGGAAGACAATGCCATAGACCTTGACGAAGCAGGCCAGGGCCAGGGCGCCGATCGCGGCCAGGACGGGGACGGCCAGGATGCCCAGGGCGAGGCCCGAGGCCGGGGCGTCCAGGGTGGAGAGGAGTCCGAGGTAGACCAGGAGCTCGCTCACAAAGCCATTGAGGGGTGGCAGGCCGCAGATGGCCACGGCCCCCACGAGGAAGGCCAGGGCCGTGAGGGGCATGGCCTTGGAAAGGCCCCCAAGGCGGTCGAGTTCCCTCGTATGGGCGGCGTGGTGGACCGCGCCCGCCCCCAGGAATAGGAGGGACTTGAAGAGGCTGTGGTTCCAGACGTGGAGGAGGCAGCCCCCCAGGCCCAGGACCACCAGGGCGCCCTCGCCCCGTGCCCGGCCCACCATGGCCAGGCCCAGGCCCAGGAGGATGATGCCTATGTTCTCGACGCTGTGGTAGGCCAGGAGGCGCTTGAGGTCGTGTTGGCCCAGGGCAAAGGCCACTCCGAGGAAGCCGCTCACCGCCCCCAGGAAGATGAGGATAGCCCCCCAGGCCTGGGGCGGATCCTCGATGAGGAGGAAGAGGCGGAGGAAGCCGTAGATCCCCATCTTAAGCACTACCCCGGAGAGCATGGCCGAGACGTGGCTTGGGGCCGCGGCGTGGGCCCCGGGCAGCCAGAAGTGGAGGGGCATGGCCCCCGCCTTGAGTCCAAAGCCCAGGAGGGAGAGGAAAAAGAGGGCGTTGAGGGTTGGCAGGCCCAGGCTCTCCCGTCCCAGGCCCTCGAGGGCAAAGGAGCCCGTGGCCTTGCGCCAGAGGGCGAACATTCCGAAGAGGACGAGGGTGGACACATGGGTGGCCAGGATGTAGACGAGGCTGGCCCTCCTCGCCTCCTTGCGGAAGTCCTCAGTGGCCACAAGGAAAAAGGCCGCGAGGGCCATGAATTCCCAGCCGAGGAGAAAGGCCATGGTGTGGCGGGCGATTAGGAGGAGGCCCATGCCCGCGACGAGGAGGCCCCAGAAGGTCTCAAGCCTCCGGGCCAAGCGAGGGTGGGCGGAGCGGGGGTAATAGCCCAGGCCGTAGACCGAGCCTAGGAAGCCCACGAGGAAGACCGGGACAAGGAAGAAGGCCGAGAGGGCATCGAGGCCGAGGAGGGAATCCCCGGCGGCGGGCCAGGGGAAAAAGGCCCGGGTCTCGACCTGGCTGGCCAGGCGCAGGCCTGCCCCCCCAAGGGCCGCGGCCGCGGCCAGGCCCATTAACACCGTGGCGCCTAGCTGGCCAAACCGGGATGACCTGGGAGTGAGGACGGCCAGGAGGGAGGACCCCAGACAGAGGAGTATTCCCAGGCCCACCAGGTCAAGGGACAAGGCTCATGTCCTTGGGCCAGACTGGTCCTGGGCTCTAGGGAGGGCTGCCTCGGCCTTGGCTAGGATGGCCATCAGCTCCTGGCTCGGGGCCCGGGCCGCGAGGGCGGCCTTGAGCTCCTCGTTGCGGAGAACAAAGCCCAGGCGGGAGAGTAGGTGGAGGTGGGCTGGGACCGAGGGGCAGATGAGGGTAAAGAGGATCGAGACAGGCTTGCCGTCCAGGGCCTGGAAGTCTATCGCCTCCTCGAGGAAGCAGAGGGTGACTGTGGGGTTTTCCACGTGGAGGACGACGGGATTGCGCACATGGGGGATGGCTATCCCGTTGCCTATGCCCGTCGAGCCCAGGCTTTCCCGGGCCAGGAGGACCTGGTAGAGGAAGTCCCGGTCCACCTCGGCAGGGAGGCGGAGTTCGTCCACCACCGAGCGGAGGACCGAGGCCTGGTCCCGGCCCTTGAGCCCGTAGGCTATGCCCCCGGCCGCGAGGGCTTCGGTGAGGCTGGGCAGGCTCCGACTAGCCTCCTCGGACTCCCGGAAGATCTCCGGGGACACCTCGAGGCGGCGGGAGGTCGCCCATTCAAGGAGCTCGACCCGGTTAAAGCGGGCCTCGTCGTTGACCTTGTGGAAGGGGATGGCCTCTTCCTTGATCCAGCGATAGATGGTTTTTTCGGGAATGTTGAGGATCGAGGACGCGTCTTTGACCGAGAGCTGCATGGCCCTTCCTGACTTGACCTGCCAGCATGCGACCCTGCCGGCCTTTTAGGCTTATTTGTCTTCTAGGGACTGAAAATATGCGATAATTCTACAATTCGGCCCTAGACGTGTCAATAACACGCCCCCGCCCCAGCCTCGGCGCGCCTCGCATGCATGCCCCCCCCAAGCCCGACCGTTACCCCAAGGATGCTTCCGGGGCCACGATTTAGCCCTATCCCGGGCCCAATCCTCGGATTATCGCTTTTTTTTTCCTACTCTTGACATTCTCCTTTGCCCTCGGGTATAAACATCCTCGTTGCGAGCGGCGATGGTGGAATTGGCAGACACGCTAGCTTGAGGTGCTAGTGCCGAGAGGCATGGAGGTTCAAGTCCTCTTCGCCGCAACAGGTAAGTGGCCGTCCAGAAATGGACGGCCACTGCTTTTTAAACGGCTCGAAGAGGACTTGAGCCGTCCTATTCGCTACCCTGCTATGCAGAGGCCATACGGAGGCGGCATCCGAGATTAAGCCGCCGGAGTTACCGGTACTTTTGCAGCTCCGTACAGCAGAGGTCTACGGAGGCGGCTCAGGGATTTAGCCGCCGGAGTTATGGGCGCGCGCCGCGGAGGCCCCAGGCCGGCGCATACGATATGGCCGCCGGATCTGCCGACCCGGCGCACGGGGTCCCAAAGCCCAGGCAATTATGCCATACTCCCCAAAGGGCCCAGGCTGTTCATGCTAGGCCCCGGGAGGCTGCGGGCATATATGCGGTGATCACCGGCGCGAGCAGCGGCTTTGGCTCGGAGTTCGCGCGTTGCCTGGCCGCGAGGGGCTACGATCTCTGCCTGGCCGCGCGGCGGGAGGAGAGGCTCAAGGCCCTCAAGGCTGAGCTCGAGGCTGGATTCGGAGTCAGGGTGGACATCCTCGCCGTCGACCTCGCGGCCGATTCTAGACCCGAGGTACTCCACGCCTTTACCTCGAAAGAGAGCGTGGACGTCCTGGTCAACAACGCGGGCATCTTTACGATGGGCCTGCCCGGGGAGGCCGGGCTGGCCGAGGAGCTTCGGGCCATAGACCTCAATGTCCGGGCCCTCCACGCCCTCACCCGGCTCTATCTTGAGGATATGCGCGCCCGGGACTCCGGGCGGATCCTCAACGTGGCCTCCATGGCCGCCTGGGTCCCGGTGCCCACGATGAGCGCTTATGCCGCAGGCAAGGCCTATGTCCGGAATCTGTCCGAGGGCCTTGATTTTGAGCTCCGCCGGACCGGGAGCCGGGTGAGGATCTCGGTCCTGACCCCGGGCTATTTCAATACCGAGATATCCGGGCAGCGCTATCGGCTCCGGGCCCAGGGGAGGACTGCGGCGCCCTTTGCGGACCGGGCTATCCGGCGCCTCCTCGCCGGGGCCCGGGTCATCTCCATCGGCCGGGACTGGTGGATAGCGCGCATCCTCAGCTGCCTGCCCCGGTCCTTGGCGGTCCGCCTCGTCTATGCCTCGGCTAGAAGGGAATGGTCGATACGGACCTGGCCTTGGTCCGGACCCTCCTAGAAAGCGGATTCTCTGAGGCTCGCTTTTCCCGCCCCTGGCGTTGCGGAGGCCTCCTCCATCACCGATACTGCTAGGTATAGCTTCCGGGTAAGGGCTATGGGCCGCTTCTTGGGGGCCCAAGCCGCAGGCTGGGATAGGGGCAGACTTTGATCACTGAGGAGAATGCAGAAGAGACGGATGTCTCCAGGCCGAGCCGGGCGAGCCGGGCGAGCCTGCTGGCGGCCCTTGGGGTCTTCTTCGCCGGCCTCACCCTCACAGCCCTGCTCTCCTTCTGGATACAGAAGGAGATCGTCTCCTCGGGCAGGACCGAGTTCAACTTTGTCTACGCGGAACTGCGCTCCGACATCATCGGCCGCATGGCGGCCAATGTCCAGGTCTTGAGGAGCGGGGCCGCCCTCTTCGATTCCCAGGACGAGGTATCCCGGGCCGAGTGGAAGCTCTTCTGCGAGCGCCTCCGGGTGGGCGATTACCTGCCCGGCACCCAGGGCCTGGGCTTTGCCGCCCTCGTTCCCCAGGCAAGGCTTGGGGCCCACCTTGCGGAGATCCGGGGCCAGGGCTTCCCGGATTATCGGATCTATCCCCCGGATCCTCGCCCGCTCTATACATCCATCATTTACCTAGAGCCCTTTACGGGCCGCAATCTGCGCGCCTTTGGCTATGACATGTACACCGACCCCGTCCGCCGGATGGCGATGGAGTCTGCCCGGGACCACAATGAGGCGAGTCTCACGGGCCGGGTTACCCTTGTCCAGGAGAATGGCCTGGACATGCAGGTTGGAACCCTCATGTATTTCCCCGTATATGCCCGGGACATGCCTGTCTCAACCGTGGCCGAGCGGCGCCTGGCCATCCGGGGCTGGGTCTATAGCCCCTTCAGGATGCGGGACTTTATGCAGGGGGCCTTGTCCACCTGGGACGCGAGGCTGGCCGAATCCAGGATGCGCCTCCAGGTCTATGACGGGGCCGGCGCCGAGGAGGGAGCCCTCCTCTATGACAGCCAGGAAGGCCTCCCGCCCCAGGATCGGGTCAATTCAGATGGCAAGTCCAGGCTCGCCTTTCTTGTCCAGGAGCCCCTCGATCTAGACGGACATCGATGGACCGTCAGCCTCAGCCAGTACTGGCCCCGGGGCCTGCCCTCGGAATTCCTGGGCATAGCCTTTGTGGGTGGCGGCGGGGCCGTCATCAGCGTCCTCCTCGCCGTCCTCCTCCTCTCCATCCTGGGCCGGAGGGATGGGGCCGTAGCCCTGGCCCGGAAGCTGACCACGGAACTGCGGGACAGCGAGGAGAAATTCCGGGTCCTCTTTGAGAACGAGATCTACGCGGTCTGCATCTGGGATATCGAGACTGGCCGCCTCCTCGACGCCAACGCCGCCCACGAGGGGCTCTATGGCTATACCCGAGCCGAGCTGCTCGCGGGCATGACCTTTCTCGACTTGAGCGCCGAGCCCGAGGCCACGAGCCGTTCCGTGGAGAGGACGGTCCGGGAGGGCACGACCTTTATCCCCCTGCGCCGCCACCGGAGGAAGGATGGCTCGATCTTCCCCGTGGAGATCGTGTCGGGTCCCTATCTGTGGCGGGGAAGAAAGGTCATGTTTGTCCTGGCCCATGAGATCACCGCCCGCTTCGAGGCCCAGGAGGCCCTGAAGACCAGCGAGGCCAAGCTCAGCGCCATCCTGCGGAATTCCCGGGACGCCCTGGGGGTCCAGGTCAGCGGAACCTGGGAGATGTGCAATCCCGCGGCCCTCCAGATGTTCCGAGCGTCCTCTCCCGCCGAGCTCTTGGGCACCAAGGTCCTGGCCTGCATAGCCCCCGCGGAGAGGGCCCGCATGGAAGGCGCCTTGAGCCAGGGCCACCGGGGCGATGGGGTCCCTGACTCCTGGATCACCCGGGGGCTGCGCCTCGATGGCCAGGAATTTGACATGGAAGTCAGCCTCTCCTCCTATGTGCTTGAGGGGGTGCCCCATGAGCTGGTGATCCTCCGGGACATCACCGAGCGCAAGAGGATGGAGAGGGAGGTCCAGACCCAAAGGGACTTTGCCATGCAGATCGTCAACGCGATGGGCCAGGGCCTCACGGTGACCGATCCCGAGGAAAACTTTGTGTTCGTCAACCCGGCCTTTGCCCAGCTCTTTGGCTATGCCAGCGCTGACCTCATAGGAAAGAGCCCCCTGGATGTCACCGACCCGGAGTCCAGGGAAATCCTGGCCCAGGTGGCGGTGGACCGCCTGGCGGGGAGGACGAGCAGCTACGAGTCCCTGATCCTGCGGGCCGAAGGGACCAAGGCGCCGGTCCTGATCACCGGGGTGCCCCTGGGCAAGGCCGGAGGCTACATGGGCTCGATAGCCGTCATCACCGACCTCTCCGCGGAAAAGCGGATGCAGTCCGAGCTCCGTTCGGCCTTGGCGGAAAACCGGGCCCTCCTCAACGAGCTCCAGCATAGGGTCAAGAACAGCTTTAGCATGATCAGCTCCATGGTCCACCTGGCTGGGGGAGACAAGGTCCTTCCGGAGACCAACGCCGTCCTCCGGGACCTCGTGACCCGGGTTTCGGCGATCTCCGAGCTCTATACCCTCCTCTATACCTCGGGATCCTTTTCCGCGATCCGCCTCGACTCCTACTGCTCCCGGATCGCGGGGGCTATCATCGGCCTGTCCAAGAGCCTGGTCCTGGAGGAGGAGCTGGAGCCGGTGATGCTGCCCGCACGCTATGCCGCGCCCCTGGGCCTCATCCTCACCGAGCTTGTCACCAATGTCCAGAAGTACGCCTATCCTTCCGGCCAGGGGGGGCGTGTCGCCTTGAGGCTCCGCCGCCGGGGCCAGGGCTTTCGCCTCGAGGTCCAGGATGACGGACCGGGCCTCGCCCAGGGCTTTGATCCCGAGCGGGACGGAGGCATGGGCCTCAAGCTGGTCCTGGGCCTGGCCAGGCAGGTCCAGGCCGAGCTCAGGCTGGAAGGGGCCAGCCCCGGTGCCCATTGGGTCCTCGATCTTGAGCCCGAGGAAGCCAGAGGATAGACGGCAAGCAGGCCGGGCTATACTCTTCTTTCATGCGCATTCCTCTCATTGTCCTCGGGATCCTCCTCAGCCTTGTCTCCTGCGCCCCCCGGCCTCCCGTGACCCGCCAGGCCTCCATCTTTGCCTCCAATATCGTGATCACCCTGGCCGACCATGGCAGCGACCAAGTCTTCGAGGCCTGCCTCGAGCGCCTGAGGGGTCTGGACCAGGCCTTTAACATGTGGGACCCCGCCTCGGAGCTCTCCCGGCTCAATGCCCAGGCGGGGAAGGGCCCTATCAAGGTTTCTCCGGACGTCCTCGCCGTGGCCCAATCCGGTCTCGAGCTGGCTAGGCTAAGCCAGGGCATTTTCGATCCCACCGTGGGCCCCCTGGTCAAGCTCTGGGGCATAGGCACCCCCCAGGCCCGCGTCCCCTCGGCCTCACAGATCGCCCAGGTCCGCCCCCTGGTGGACTGGCAAAGGCTCAGGATCGACGCCGGGGCCTCGACTATCGAGCTGCCTGCGGGGATGGCCCTGGATTTTGGGGCCCTCGCCAAAGGCTATGGGGCTATGGAAGGGGCGCGCCTCCTGGCCAGCAAGGGCGTAAGATCGGGCCTCCTCGACGTGGGGGGCTGTGTCGTCTGCATTGGTTCGGGGGCCAAGTCTAGGCCCTGGCGCATTGGCGTCCAGAATCCCGGAGCGGCCCGGGGCCGGCCCTTGGGCTTTTTAGCCCTGCGGGACTCCGCCGTGGACACCTCGGGCATCTATGAGCGCTTTCTCGAGGCTTCGGGGAAGCGCTATCCCCATATCATGGACACCCGGACGGGCCGGCCGGTGGAGGGAAGGCTGGTCTCCGTGACCGTTGTCCTCCCCCGCAAGGTCAACTCCGACGGTCCCCCCTTGGCCATCCTGGTCCTGGGCCCGGAGGAAGGCCTTGCTTTTGCCGACCGCCAGGGCCTGCCAGCGGTCCTCGTGACCGATGACCGGCGGATCCTCCTCTCCAAGGCCGCGGTTCCCCTCTTTACCCTCCTCGATCCGATCTATACCCTCGTGCCCTAAGTTCTTATCGATAAGAAAATAATATATGCTATCTATCTTGATTCTGCTATTAAGCCTTACTAAATTACTAACATGTTAGTAGGTAGTGAGCCATGACGCCCCGCAAGCCATCCCTAAAGGATGAACTGGATCCCCGAAGCCGGATCCTAGACCATGCGGAGAGTCTCTTTTCCACCAAGGGCATAGACGCGGTGACCCTCAAGGACATCGCTCTTCCCCTTGGCATGACTCATGCGGCCCTCTACTACCACTTTCCCGGAGGCAAGGAAGAGCTCTTTGTCCTCGTGATGGAAAGGAACATCCGCCGCCATGGCTCCGGCCTCGACGCGGCTCTTAGGAGCCAGCCTGGGAGTCTGCGGGGCAGGCTTAGGGCCGCCGCGGCCTGGCTCGTGAACCAGCCGCCCATGGACCTCATCAGGATGGCGGAAAACGACCTCAAGGCCCTCGACCCGGCCTCGGCCCGGAAGCTCTCCGTGCTGATCTATGAGCTGATCCTCCAGAGGCTTACCCGGGAGTTCTCCGAGGCTATCGAGGCCGGAACCATAGGCCCCTGCGATCCCGGCCTCATGGCCGGCGGTCTCTTTGGGATGGTGGAGAGCCTCCACTCGGTCCCGGTGGCCATGGTCAGGAAGACCCGAATCGAGATGGCGAATGAATTGATCGACGTGATCCTCAAGGGTATAGATTACCGAGAAGGAGGGCAGTGATGCCTGTTGTGGAACTGCAGGGAGTCAAGAAAGAGTACATGCTTGGACAGACCAAGGTCGAGGCCCTCCGGGGTGTCGACCTCTCGATCGAGAAGGGCGAGTTCCTCGCGATAGCCGGCCCCTCGGGCTCGGGCAAGTCGACGATGCTCAACATGTTCGGCTGCATCGACCAGCCTAGCTCGGGCCGGGTGAGCATCGATGGCAAGGACACCGAGGCCCTGGGGGAGAAAGAGCTGACCCGCTACCGCCGGGAGAAGATCGGCTTTATCTTCCAGTCCTTTAACCTCATCCCGGTCCTCAATGTCTACGAGAACATCGAGTTTCCCCTCCTCCTCAAGTCCTCCCTCTCCAAGAAGGAGAGGCAGGCCCTGGTCCTGCGCTTTATCGAGGAGGTGGGCCTCTCGGATAGGATGAGAAACAAGCCCTATGAGCTCTCCGGGGGCCAGCGCCAGCGGGTCGCCATAGCCCGGGCCCTGGTCACAAGGCCCACGATCATCCTCGCGGACGAGCCCACGGCCAACCTCGACTCCGAGACGGGCCTGCGCATCGTCGAGCTCATGCGCAAGATCAACGAGGAGGAGAAGACGACCTTCATCTTCTCCACCCATGACGCCCACATCGTGGGTGAGGCCAGGCGGGTCGTGAAGATCCTCGACGGCCGCATTGTCGACCAAGGGCTGGGGGCCTAAGTCCGATGCTCACACTCAAGCTGGCCCTGCGCAACCTGGGCCGCCGCAAGGGACGCATGGTCCTGATCGGCTCCCTGGTCGCCCTGGGGACCTTCCTCATCGTCTTTGGGACCATCTTTGCCACCTCGGCCCGCAAGGCCTCCCGGTCCTCGATCATCGACAATTTCACCGGGGACCTTGTCGTCTACTCCGCGCGCTCCAAGGACCTTCCCTCTCCCTTTGCCTTCAACACCCCCCTGCCCAGGATCCGGAACCTGGAGGCGGTCAAGGCGGCCCTGGCCGCCATCCCCGAGGTCGAGGCCATTGCCCCCTTTGCCCAGAACTACGGCATCATGCAGGTGGAGAGCCAGGGCAAGAAGGTGGACCTCCCCTTCATATTCTATGCCGTCGAGCCCGAGGCCTATCTTGGGGTCTTCAAGCAGGTGACCGAGGGCGGAAAGCCCTTCTTTGGCCTGGCCCCCGGCGGAAAGGGCGGCAGCCTCCAGGCCGGGGTGATGGTCAGCGAGTACCAGAACGAGCAATACCTGAAGAACTATGGCATCGCCCTCAAGGCCGGGGACACGGTCACCCTCCTCGGGATCACCGAGGGCGGGGTCAACACGGTCAGCTCGAGCCTCGTGGCGACCTTCACGCCCGGGCATTTCACGAGCGTCTTCAACTACATCAACTATATGGACGCCGCGACCTATTCCAGGGTCTATGACTACGCCGGGGTCGAGGCCCTGCCGGCCGCCTTCGACGCGGGCCTCGAGAAGGCGGGCGATGACGAGGCCGCGATCTTTGGCCTGGCCTCCGACCCGGGCCTGGCCAGCCTCGACCTGTCCTCCCTCAAGAGCGAGTCCCTTTCGGGGGCCACGGTGGTCGCCGTCAGGCTCAAGGACCATGGGGCCGTGGACCGGGTCCTGGCCCTCCTGGCCAGCCAGCCGGAGCTTGGGATCAAGGCCGCCCGCTGGGACCTGGCCTCGGGCTTCTACGCCCAGATAGCCGCCGGCCTCCAGGCCTTCATCTACCTGGCCACGGCCCTCATCTTCCTCGTGGTCACCCTGATCTTCATGAACACCCTCATCATCAGCGTCACCGAGCGCA
>JAKPBN010000495.1 GCA_029778945.1 Spirochaetota bacterium | reverse complement strand
GTCAAGGATGAGGCCTGGCCTAGGCCCTCCCTCCTTGCGGAGCCTCTCCCGAGCGGGGTATCGTCCCCTCAAGATCATGCCGCGTAGCTATCTCGATCCGCCCCGGCCCATTGTGGCCCTGGCCACGCCCCCGGGCGCCTCAGCCCTGGCCCTCATCCGCTGCTCTGGCCCCGGCTCCCTCGAGCTCCTGGCCGGGCTTTTCTCCCGTCCCGCCGCCCTCCGGGGGGCCAGGACCTCCTCCCTCGTCCACGGCTTTCTGGTCGACCCCGGCCTCGAGGGCGGAGGCGCCAGGGTCGATGAGGTCCTGGTGGCGGTCTACCGGGGCCCGGCAGGCCCCACCGGGGAGGACGCCTTTGACCTCTCCTGCCATGGCTCCTCCGCCGTGGTCCGCCGGGCCCTTTCCCTCCTCGAGCGCTATGGATTCGCCCCGGCCCTACCCGGGGAATTCAGCTTCCGGGCTTTTTCCAACGGAAAGCTCGACCTCCCCCGGGCCGAGGCCGTGGCCGAGCTCGTCTCCGCCAGGAGCGAGGCCGCCCGGGCCGCGGCCCTGGACCGCCTTGCGGGGGGCCTGTCCCGCCGCCTCTCCGGGGCCAGGGCAAGCCTCTTGGGCCTCCTGGCCCAGATCGAGCTGCGCCTGGACTACGGCGAGGACGAGGTCGAGGAGGCCCTGGATCCTTCCCTCGTCCTGGGCCTGCGGGACGAGCTGGCGGCCCTGGCCTCCTCCTTCAAGGCGGGCCGCCTGGTCTCCGAGGGCCTGCGCCTCGTCCTGGCGGGAGCGCCTAACGTGGGCCAGTCCAGCCTCCTCAACCTCCTCCTCAGGGAGGAGCGATCCATCGTGAGCCCCGAGGCCGGCACGACGAGGGACTGGATC
Organism: Spirochaetota bacterium; assembly: GCA_029778945.1. Classification (GTDB taxonomy): domain Bacteria; phylum Spirochaetota; class Spirochaetia; order Treponematales; family Rectinemataceae; genus JANYKC01. Next base: position 666 of record JAKPBN010000495.1, on the reverse strand, counting down.
GAGGCCGAGATCGAGGTCGCTGGCCAGCGCCTTCGCCTGATCGACACCGCGGGGCTGCGGGAGACCGCGGCCAGGATCGAGGCCCTGGGGGTCGAGAGGAGCCAGGCCCTGGTGGCCGAGGCCGAGCTCGTGGTCTTCCTCGCCGACGGGACAGCCCCCCTGCCGGAGCCTGGCCAGATCCCGCGCAAGGACGCCATCCTCGTCTGGAACAAGGTCGATCTCCTGCCTGGCCAGGACGCCCCCCCCGGCTGGATCCCCGTATCGGCCGTCGATGGCCGTGGCCTTCCGGACCTGGTCTCCGCCCTGGAAAAGGCCATAGCCGGAAGGCTCGAAGAGGCCGGCGGGCCCGGGGGCCCGAGGGAGATCCTCATCACCAGCGAGCGGCAAAAGGCCCTCCTGGAGCAGGGACTGGCCCAGCTGGACGGAGTCCTGGACAGCCTCCAGGCCGGGGAGGGCCTCGATGTCCTGGCCCTTGGGCTAAGGGAGGCGGCCGCCTCCCTCGGGGAGCTGACCGGGGAGATCACCACCCCGGAGATCCTGGAGGCCATCTTCTCGGGCTTCTGTGTCGGGAAATGAAGAAGGAGATCGCCTAACGTGGACTTTGAAGCCATAGTCATCGGCGGAGGGCATGCGGGCGTCGAGGCCTCCTTGGCCCTGGCCCGCCTT
>JAKPBN010000491.1 GCA_029778945.1 Spirochaetota bacterium | reverse complement strand
AACCTCTCCGTGACCTTCAAGTCCTACGACATCGACTCCCTCAGGGAGGTGTTCGCGAAGTATCCGGGACAGATCGCCTGCGTGATCACCGAGCCCGAGAAGAACTTCCCCATACCGCCTACCTACCTCAAGGAGGCTATCGAGCTTGCGCACAAGGAAGGAGCGCTCTTTATCGTCGACGAGATGATCACGGGCTTCAAGACCGAACTCCCGGGCTCGATCAAGAGGTTCGGTGTGGATCCCGACATGGCCACCTGGGGGAAGGGCATGGGCAATGGCTTCTCCATCTGCGCCCTCACGGGCAAGCGGGAAATCATGGAGCTAGGTGGCATACGCAAGCGGGGAGAGGAGAAGCTCTTCCTGATCTCCACGACCCATGGCGCCGAGAGCCATGCCTTGGCCGCGGGCCTGGCCGTATTGGATGAGTTTGCCACGAAGGACGTGGTGGGCCACAACAAGGCGATTGGAAGAAGGCTGATAGATGGCGCCACCGCTGCGGTGAAGGCCGCAGGCCTCTCTGACAGGTTAGAGGTGGCGCCCTGCGAGTGGCAGCCTCTCTTTGTCTTCAAGAACGCCAAGGGCGAGGTGGACAATGGGTTCAGGACCCTTATGCTCCAGGAGATGATTGCCCGGGGCGTCCTCTTCCAGGGTATCTTCTCCCCCTGTTTCAGCCATTCAGAGGCCGATGTGGCCTATTTTGTCGAGGCCTTCACAGACTCCTTGGCCGTGTACAAGAAGGCTCTCTCCGAGGGCTATGAGAAATACCTGGTAGGGGAACCCACCAGGCCGGTTTTCCGGAAAATCCTCTGAGGCCAATGTGCAGGTAACCCTCGTCCAGTATGCCCCGATATGGGAGGACCGCCGCGCCACCAGGGCCAAGCTTGAAGGCCTTCTGGCCGGCATAGGGCCGACCGACTGGATCGTCTTTCCTGAGATGGCCCTCTCCGGCTTTTCCATGGACTTGTCAAAGACCACTTGGGATGCCGAGGATTACACGTTTTTCCAAGGCCTGGCTAGGGACAGGGCTTGCCAGGTAACGGTTGGAGGGGTCGAGGGCGGCCAGAATATCGCCTTTGCCATCTCCCCCGCCGGGGAGATCGCGGCGCGCTACGCCAAGCGCCATCTCTTCTCCTTCGCGGGTGAGGACGGGCGCTACCGGCCCGGCAAAGATAATGCCGCCTATCGCGTTGCGGGGCTTAGGGTCTCCCAGGCCATCTGCTACGATCTTCGCTTCCCCAACCATTTCTGGGGGGAAGCCGGGGACACACAAGCGTACTGCGTCATCGCCGCCTGGGGAGGGAAGCGCTCCGAGCATTGGAAGACCCTTCTCAGGGCCCGGGCAATCGAGAACCAGGCCTTCATGGTTGGGGTGAACCGCATAGGCGAGGAGCCAACGACGCGCTACTCCGGCGATTCCGCGATTATAGGCCCCCAGGGAGAGACGATCCTGGACTGTGGCGGCGCCGAGGGGGTGTTTTCTGCGCAGATCGACGCCGCAAGGGTCGATGAGTGGCGGGCCGCCTTTCCTGCCATTAAGGACAGGACTCCATGAGGATTCGCCTTGGGCTCAAGGCTTGGTCCACCAACCTTTCCCTGATCCCCAAGGCCGCGAGGCTTTTCGGCGAGGGTGAGCTTGATTATGTCGAGGTGTTCTGCGTGCCCGGCCATGGCGCGGAAACGGCCGCGGCCTGGGAATCCTCGGATGTACCCTATGTTGTCCACGCCCCGCATTCGCTTGCGGGACTTAATTTCTCTGACCCCGAAAAGGCGAAGCATAATGCGTCACTGACCGCCGAAGTCCTCTGGTTCGCGGAGCGGCTCCGGGCGGATAAGGTGATCTTCCACCCTGGGACCGGTGGTGAGCCGGAAGAGACTGTCAAGCAGATGCGGAAATTTCTCAGCCCCAACATGATCCTCGAGAACAAGCCCTACAGGGGCCTGGATGGCACTATCTGCGTCGGCTCGAGGCCCGAGGAGCTGCATCTGATGACAGCCGAGCTTGGGCTGGGATTCTGCCTCGATTTTGGCCATGGAATCGCCGCGGCGAATTCCCATCATGAAGAGATTTTCGGCTTTCTGGGGCGCTTTATGGCACTCGGTCCCTGCATGTTCCATCTGACCGATGGTGATCTGCTGAGCGAGCTTGACCACCACGACAGGTACGGAGAAGGCAGCTTTCCATTGGCGGAGCTCCTGGCATTGGTGCCCGATGGCGCCCTTGTCACGGATGAGGCAAAGCGCGCCGATCCCAATTCTGTTGAAGACTATCTTGGCGACCGGAATTACGCCAAGGCCCTCCTCGAAAGGGGCCATTTGTGATAATAATGCGAGAGGCGCGGGAAGAGGACTGCAAGGCCGTCTTTGAGCTGTCGAACGATCCCTTGATCCGTTCTGTCTCGTTCTCAACAGCTCCCATACCTTTCGAAACCCATGCTCGATGGTTTGCGTCGAGGCTGACGGATCCAGCGTGCCACTTCCTCCTCTTCTTGAATGAGGGTGAGCTTGCCGCCCAGATCCGGTTTGCGAAAGATGGGGAGGATGTCGCTGAGGTAAGCATCAGCCTATCTCCCGCATACAGGGGCAAGGGGATTGCAGTCTCACTTATGAAGGAAGCCCTCGAGTCCGCGAGGATGAGATGGGGCATATCCAGGGTGCGGGCTTTGGTCAAATGTGACAATGGGGCCTCAAACCACTATTTTCTCAAGGCCGGCTATGAGCTCCACGATAGAACCAACTATAAAGGTAGTGACTGCAATGTCTACTATTACCGCTGGAAATGAGAAACGGACCTTGGTGATCGCAGAGCTCTCCGCCAACCACGGCCACAAGCTCGAGACAGCCCTCGCTACGGTAAGGGCGGCCAGAGAGGCCGGGGCCGATGCGATCAAGATCCAGACCTATACGCCAGATACGATAACCCTGGATTGCGACAACGAGCACTTCCAGATCCGCCATGGAACGATCTGGGATGGAACCACGCTCTACCGGCTCTATGAGGAGGCCTATACCCCCTGGGATTGGCACAAGCCGATCCAGGACGAAGCCGTCCGCCAGGGTCTCCAGTTTTTTTCCACGCCATTCGATCCCACAGCAGCTGACTTCCTCGAGGCGCTCGGGGTCCCTTGCTACAAGATTGCCTCCTTTGAGATAACCGATATCCCCCTAATTGAGCATGTCGCGGCCAAGGGCCTACCCATCATCCTCTCCACCGGAATAGCGACCCTTGGTGAGATCGCCGAGGCGGTGGTTGCCTGCCGGCGGATGGGCAACAACCGGATCACCCTCCTCAAATGCACTTCAGCCTACCCGGCGCCGCCCGAGGATGCGAATCTTGCCACAATGGCCAATATGCGGGAGGCCTTTGGCGTGGAGGTCGGACTCTCCGACCATACGACTGGCTCTGCAGTGGCGATAGCGGCCGTGGCCTTGGGTGCCAGGATGGTGGAAAAGCACTTTATCCTGGACCGTTCCATTGGCGGGCCCGACGCTTCCTTCTCGATGGAGCCCGGGGAGTTTTCCGCCATGGTGGCCGGGATCAGAGAGGCGGAGAGGGCCATAGGCTCGGTGAGGTATCCCCTTCCTGGCGAGGCCCTTTCCGGGCGGGAGTTTTCCCGCTCCCTTTTTGTCGTAGAGTCAGTAAGGGCGGGACAGCTCCTGACCGAGGCGAATATCCGCTCGATCCGTCCGGGCAACGGGCTGGCACCCAAGCACCTCAAGGATGCCCTGGGAAAGCATGCCCGCCGGGATATCGAGCGTGGCACGCCCCTTTCTTGGGACCTGTTCGAGTAGGCGCGACGCTCCGATTCATCCGGCCCCAACCCTAGGAAGCATTTTGGGAATCATCAGGACTTTCAGCGTTGTCTTTATCCTCAATGTCATAGACTATTTTCTTGCCCCCATCACGACCATACTTGTGGCCAAAAACCTCACGGTGGCCGAATATGGCCTTTTTAGCTGGATCGGGACGCTTATAGGCTTTGTCACGACTTTCTTTACCCTTGGCCTGGGCCAGTACAATTACCGGACGATCCCCGGACGCTCCTTGGACGAGCAGTACCGAGTTTTTGGCCGGAGCCTTTTTATCGAACTTGCATTCTCCCTTGTGGGAGCCTTGGGTGTGGTTGTATGGATGCACGACGACCTGCTCAAGGCAGGCCTGCTCGCGTTCTTCTTCCTAAGGCTTCTGTTTGTTGTTCTCAACAATGAGCTGATGCGCTTTGCGGGCTTCCAGAAAAAAAACATCCTGAAATCCGTTACCGCCGTCATTGATTCCAGGGCCTGGTTCCTTCCCCTGGTGGTCTTCTATCTTCTCAGGAGGATCACGGTCCCTACGGTTTTTGTCAGCATGCTGGTGGGAAACCTGATTTCCCTTGTCGTCCTCCTGGCAGTATCGGACCGTAGGCGGCTCGTTGCCAATCTCCGGCCCGATGTCTCCTTTGCCAAGGAGGCTCTGAAGATAAGCCTTCCCCTGGTCCTGGTGGATATGGGGATGTACCTCCAGGAGATGGCCGGAAGATATATCCTGAAAATCTATGGCTCCTACGAGGCCATAGGCCTATTTGCCTTTGCCTACAGCTGGTTCGCCTTGATCTTCAAGTTTGGGATGCTGTTTATCTACACCCTCCAACCCTATTTCTCGGAAACCTATCATCATTGGCAAGCCGGTGATGATGGGGCCTTAGCGAAATTCAACAATCAGCTGAAGGTTGGATTCCGGTATTCCCTGGTCCTCCTTGGGGGGGTACTGGTGTTCTTCATCATGAACTATGAGGATGTCATAGTCCTGGTGGGCAAGGCCCAGTACAAGGCCACCATTGCGGCCGCCTGGTGTCTTGTTCCTTATCCGGTGTTTATGTTTCTTTCCTACTTTAATCAGATCCTTATGGTCCTCAAGGGCAGGACAAGGGTCTTGCCCTTATTCTACGCCTTGGCCGCGATCTTCAATATCGGGCTCAACTTCCTCCTTGTGCCCAGCTATGGCTATGCCGCGGCCGCCCTCGTGAGCACCCTAAGCTACGGTATCCTGGCCGCCCTCCTTTCCACCCAGACCCGGGACAAGGAATTCAGGTTCAGGATGAATAGGCGAGAGGTTCTCGAGCTTGTGGGCTTCTTCGCAATCCTAGTCGCTGCCAACTATCTAGGGAACTTTTTTATCCCCGGCTTCTGGCTCCGGATGGCGGCTGTACTGCCTATTGGGGGCCTTTCGCTTCTCCTGGTTATCAAGAGGCGTGACCTTGCGATCGCAAAATCCTTCTAAGGACGAATGATGAAATTCCCAGCGTTTGACACGATCCCCTCCGAGGAATGGGATGCCTTGGTCATGGCCTCGCCCGATGGATGGCTCTACCAAACCCATGCATATATTGCAGACGCAGCCGCCCAGGGAAACCGTAACCTGAGTTTCGCCCTTATGACAGACACGAATGAGATGCTGGGAATCTGTCCCATCTATCTTACCCTGGATACTCGGTATTCCCGGAATCCGATATTCCGCTTTTTTCAGAGGGCGATCATGTTCTTTTTGCGGCGGATGAAGATCCAGGGTCCCTGGGATTACCGCATCCTTTCTTCTGGGTTCTCCGGCCCGGCCTTGTCTCCCCGCCTGGGGGCCAAGGGGAGGCGCAAGGCTTTCAAGGATATCGGGGCCCGGCTCGTGGCCCTCGGCCACCAGGAGAGGGTTGATGAGATTCAGCTGAGGTTCACCGAGATGGCCGAGGCGAATACCGGGGAGGGCCGTCCGGGCCTAAGCCTGCTATGGGCCATGGGCCTTACCGAGCCCCTTGCCATGATTCCGCGCTCGGCGGTGATCCTTGACCTGAGCCAACCCCTTGAGAAGCTTCGTTCCGGCCTTGATGAGGACTGCCGCTCCGAGATCAACCGGGCCATGAAGGAAGGGTGCGGTTGTGCGGTGGATCCGGATTCCAGGGTGGAGCGCTATTACCATATCCATGAGATCAGCTGGAACCGGACCATGGGCCATGCCCATCCCCTATCCCACTTCACCGATATGGAGTCCCTCCTGGGCGAGCACATGCATATATTTCTCGCAAGGCATGCAGAGGCCGATGTCGCCGGGGTCCTCATTCATTCCTTCAAGGATGCCGTCATCTATTGGGGTGGCTGCTCTCTCCTGGAGGGACAAAAGGTAAAAGCCAACAACTATTTGCTTTTTGAGGCCGTCAAATGGGCCAAGGAGCAAGGCCATAAATGGTTCTGTGTGGGTGTCTTTGATGCATATCCCGGCATGAACCTCAAGGAATACCGAGTCGGCCAATATAAGGCCCAGTTCTCCTCACGGCACCTGGAGGCCCTCGAAGGCCGGCGGATCATGTCTTCCCGGGCCCAGCACTATGACAGCCGTATGCGTACAAGGCTCATCAAGCACCGCAAGGCCCAATCGCGGCTGGATGAGCGAGAATAGGGGAGTGGCCGAGGTGAACGTACTAGTCAACGGTTTTCATTGTCCTGAGCAACTCGGGATCGTGTCCTCGATCGCCCGGGCAGCCAGCCCCGGAGAGCTTCACCATATTGGCGTACGCAGCCTGGCGGGCGAGATGGCCTTGCGTTTGCCTGGAGTCCATGCCCTCTATTGGGAGGACCTTTTCTGGGGTGGCAGCCAAGAGTCTAGCCTGGTCCACCGCGGGTCCATTGATGCAGCCCTCCTAACCCGGATGGCCAAATGGGAGACTGTCACTCTCAAGATGATGGATCGCTTTGAGTTTCTGGAGGACTGGGATTATAGGCGCCGCAAGCGGTGCTACCTGGACTATGTAAAGTTTTGGCATGCCTATCTCGAGGAAAACCGAATAGGCTTGGTCATCTCCCAGAACGTCCCCCACGAGGTCTTTGATTTTGTTATATACACCTTGGCGAGGGAGTCGGGTATCCCGACCCTGATGTTCTACCAGTCCCAAATCAAGGACATGATCCTGCCCATGAGGGACTATGATGGCGGAGTGATTGGGCTAGAGGCAGCTCTGGAACGGCTGGGACGGCACCCTGATGCCCCTGTCCTACCGCCGGCCCTTGAGGCGGAGCTCCAGTCCGTGCTCGCTGGGAAAAAGCCATTCTATATGAATCGCAGCGGCGTCCTTGTGCGCGCAAGCAGTTTCCTTGCCCGTGTGTTCGCCTTTCTGGGTAGGGCCTTGAGGGACGCGGAGAAGGCTGCCAGGGTGGGCCTGGCTTTTCGCCTCAGGGTAGGCCTGAGGAAGGCTGCTTTGGCGGGCCAGAGCCGCAGGCTTGCCGCGGAATACGAGAAGCTTGCGGAGAAGGCGGACCTCTCCCGGCCCTACGTCTACCTAGCCCTGCACTACCAGCCGGAGTTGACGACCTGCCCATTGGCCGGGCCTTGGGTAGACCAGGAACTGATCGTCGGGCTCCTGGCCGACTGCCTTCCCGAAGGCGTGGAGCTCTATGTCAAGGAACATCCCAAGCAGACTATCCTCTCTCGGGGCCTGGGCTATTATTCCCGCCTCACCGGTCGGAGAAATGTCCACCTGGTGAGCCGCGATACGGACAGCTTTGTCCTTACCGACCATGCCCTTGCCGTGGCGACCTGCACGGGAACCGCGGGCTGGGAAGCCCTGATACGGGGAAAGCCCGTCCTGGTCTTTGGGGACATCTTCTACGCCACCGCCCCCGGGGCCTGGCGCATCCGGGAGCGCGAGGATCTTGTGTCGGCCCTGGATGGGATCATGGATGCCTCACGACCCAAGCCGGGCCTGGACGAGCTCAGGCGTTTTGTCCAGGCTCTGAAGGATGTGACAATCGAGGGCTTCACCGACCCGGCCTACAGGCAGGTGAGTGCCCTGGGCTTTGAGGAGAGCAACGCCAATCTCTCTTCCTATATTAGCGCTTTCATTCACTCTCTTGGCCCAGGGGAGAATCGATGAAGATCCTCCTGGTTATCGCCGAGACTCCCTACATCAACGAATGGTTCGCGGATGTCGTTGGTCAATTGAGAAGGGGAAGGCCCGCCGTAGAGTTTTCCCTCTACTTCAACAGCGAGCTTGCCTTTAGGGACAAGGCAGGGCTCTTTCCCCCTAATCTGCCTGTATGGAAGTATGGCGAGCACCCAGAGGCAGTCCTGCCCCAGGACTTCCCCTGGAGGAATGCCTATATCAGCTGGGAGCGGCAGAGCTTCCATCACGCCTACCGCTACGACAGGGAGGCTATCAGGCGGATCGCGGGCAACCTCTATGCGTCCCTTAAAGCGGCGGTGGATGCGGAAAAGCCAGATTTTATTCTCTATGAGCTGCCTTCCTCCATCCTGGGGGAGATGGCCTGGTACATCGCCGGGAGAAGCCCCGGCACCCGCTTTGTGGCCGTCAGCCAGTCTCGGATCCCCGATCGCATCGATCTCTATGACGATAAATACCGTTTCCTTGAGAAGAGCCTGTCAGTGGAAGTGAATGGGCGCGACTGGACGCAGTTCAGCGATGATTTTGTCAACAAGCGTATCCTG
>JAKPBN010000432.1 GCA_029778945.1 Spirochaetota bacterium | reverse complement strand
TGGCGCCTCAAGGAAGTCCATGAGTCGCGCCTGGCCGTGGCTAGGGCCACCTTCTCCTTTGTCTGGAGGCCTGAGTACAGCGTGGGCGTGCCGAGCCTCGACACGGCCCACCAGGGCCTTTTTGACGGCCTGCGCCGGCTCACCGCCCTTGCCGCCTCGGCCCTCCCTCCCCAGGCTATCGAGGAGGCCCTGGCCGGCCTTAGGAAGCTTGTCATCGAGCACTATGCCGACGAGGAATCCCAGATGGACGCCGCCTCCTATCCAGGGCTTTCCGAGCACATGCGGATCCATGGGGAGATCATCGGGGAGATCGACCAGGCCTTGGCCAGGCTCCACCGCGGCGAGGTTAGCCTCGAGATCCTCCTCGACATCGCGAAGGAGAGGCTGATAGACCATAGTCTTCTGGTCGACCGGGACTATATCCCCTGGCTCTCCCGAAAGGGATAGACCCCGGGGGATGATACTCGCCTGAACCTGTCTAGGACATAATCGCGCGGGGCCTGGCATGTGAAACCGGAGGCCGGCTCGCGGCGGCGGCATGGATGCCGCCCGTCCGCCGCGCTAGATTGGTCGGCATACTACTCGATCTCCAGGGGAGCTTTTATGGGAAGGATCCGATTTACCTTGGCTGGCGTGCTGGGCCTTTTCCTGCTCGCCCTTCCGGCCTCCAGCCAGGACGCCTTTGACGGGGCCCTGAAAAAGGCCCTAGCCTATTCCAATATCCATTATGAGGCGGAGAGCTATACCGATGATGTGAGGGCCCTGATCGATGGCCTCTACGGGGCAGGAAGCGAGGCGCGCAAGCAGGATCTCTATGGGAGAATCATGGAGTCCTTCGATGGGGACTATGTCTTTGCCTGCATCAAGGAGGCCGTCCTGGCCTCTTCGAGTCCAGGCTTTGTGGAGGCCTACAACAGCTACCATGCGACCGAGGAGTATCGGGCGATCAATGCCCTCGAGGAGAGGGAGCTCGAGCCCGGGGAAAAGGCCCAGTATACCTTCGAGAAGGAGTCCGCCTATCGCCAGGGCCTCATGCGGACCGTGGCCACGGCCTTTGATGTGCGCCGGCACTCGATTGTCTACTACACGGCCCTCTATAGGCTTATCCTTGGCTCAGACCCCGGCCTCGCGCCCGAGGCGAGGTCGGCTATCCTTTCCCGCTTGGTCCTGGGCCTGGAGGACTATTTCGGTGGCTCCAAAACCCTGGCGGACCAGCTTGACTACCTGGCTGTCCTCTACCATGACTTGGACGACGGACGGCTGGCGGCCTACCTGGGCTATTTCCTCGATCCGGACCTGGTGGCTTTCTATACCGCCCTCTACGAGGGCCTGGGCCGGGGGATCCTGGGCCGGGACCTGGGCCGACTGGACGAAGGGATATAGGAGCAAGAGGAATTAGGGAAAAGGCAACCATGGAGACACGGAGGGAAGGCACAGAGGAAGATGAAAAAATAATAACTATAATTAAATTAAGCCACGGAATCGAAGATGTAACGACGCGCTAAGCATGGAGCCGTAGGCCTAGCGATGTACTAGACATAAAGGCAAGACACGGAGAGGAGTGGTTTGACCAGGGTTAGGTGATAATAATTAGCAAAGTAAAATTGGCAAACGCAAGAATTCCGCTTTGAGGCCCTGCTTCTTAGGCTTGTTTGATTTCGCATGATGGTAGTTGCGCAATAAAAAGGCCTCCCGCTGGGGGAGGCCGGGTTGGGCGGACGAGCCTTGGACTAGTGCTTGCGCAGGTACTTCCTGATGTCGACCGCCACGGCGGAGACGATGATCAGGCCCTTGACGATGTTCTGCCAGTAGGGCGAGACGTTGAGGAAGACCAGGGCGTTGTTCATGAAGGTGAGCATGAGGACGCCCGTGAGGATGCCTCCCACGGTGCCCACGCCGCCCGTGGTGGAGACCCCGCCGATGACGCAGGCGGAGATCGCGTCGAGCTCCCAGCCAAAGCCCAGGTTGTTGGTCGCCGAGCCCTGGCGGGCCGCCTGGAGGGCTCCGGCGAGGCCATAGAGGGCTCCGGCCACGATGTAGACAATTATCAGGGTCTTGCCCACGCTCACGCCGGAGACCACGGCCGCGTCCGGGTTGGCGCCGATGGCGTAGATGTTCTTGCCCGTCCGGGTCCGGTTGAGGAGGACCCACATGAGGACAAGTACGACTGCGGCGATGATGATGATATAGGGCAGGCGGAAGGTCCCCGAGATGGGGATGGCCCCGTTGGCGACGCTCGTGAAGTCGTCCCGGAGGCCGCCGATCGGGGAGGCGCCATGGGGGGGCCGGTCCACATACAGGGACACGGCGCCGTAGGCGATGACCATGGTGCCCAGGGTCGCGATGAAGGGCGGGACCTTGAGCCAGGAGATGATGGCGCCGTTGAGGAGGCCCACCACGACGCCGGCCACGATCGCCAGGACGATGGGGACGATGAGGGGCATGAAAGGCACGTCAGGAAAGATCTTGCTCGCGTAGTCCGAGCGCTGGAGCATGGAGGCGGCCACGCAGGCCGTGAGGCCGACCACCCGCCCGGCGGAGAGGTCGACGCCCTTGGTGATCAGGATGGGGCCCTCGCCCAGGGCTATGATCACGTAGACCGAGGTGATCATCAGGATGTTGATGAGGTTGTCCCAGGACAGGAAGTTGGGCTGGAAGATGCCCGTCACAAGGACCAGGACGAGGAGGACGAGGAGGACCGCCCTCTTGCCCGCGAAGTCCTTTCCTTGCTTCCAAAGCTTGGCGAAGTCGATAGCAGCAGCGTTTGCCATATGTCTCCCCGTTCTCACATGAATTGGGTCGAAAGTCTCATGATCTCTTCCTGGCTGGCGCTCTTGCCCTCCAGGATCCCGGTCATCCTGCCCTCGCACATGACCATGATGCGGTCCGACATCCCCAGGATCTCCGGGAGCTCCGAGGAGATCATGATGATGCTCTTTCCCCGCTTGGCCAGGTCGGCGATTATCGTGTAGATCTCGAACTTGGCCCCCACGTCGATGCCCCGGGTGGGCTCGTCGAGGATGAGGATCTCCGGATCGGTGAGGAGCCAGCGGGAGAAGATGACCTTCTGCTGGTTGCCGCCGGAGAGGTTCTGCATGAAGGTCCTGGACGATGGGGTCTTGACCCTGAGCATGTCGATGCTCCGCGTCACGTCGGTGTCGCATCGCTTGAGGTCGAGGAGGAAATTCCTCTTCACGTAGGATTTCCAGTTGGCCGCGAGGACGTTGTCCTGGACCGCGAGGATCGGGAAGATGCCCGTGGAGCGCCGCTCCTCCGTGAGGAGGGCCATCTTGCGGGAGATCGCCTCCGAGGGGCTCTTGAAGCGCAGCCTTTCCCCGTTCAGCTCGACGGTGCCGGACTGGACCGGCCTGAGGCCAAAGAGGGCCTCCATCAGCTCGGTCCTCTGGGCGCCCACGAGGCCGCTCACGCCGAGGATCTCCCCCTTGCGGAGGTCGAAGCTCACGTGCTTGAAGGACTTGGGCTCGGGGGAGGTGAAGTCCTCCACCTTGAGCACTACCTGGCCAGGGACATTGTCCCGGGGCGGGAAGCGGTGGCCCATGTCGCGGCCGACCATCTTGTTGATGATCAGGTCCGTGGTCAGCTCGGCCGCGGGATAGGTCCCCACGAGCTGGCCGTCCCTCATGATGGAGACCTCGTCGGAGATCTGGAGGATCTCCTCCATCTTGTGGGAGATATATATGATCGCGACGCCCTCTTCCCTAAGCTTCCGGATAATGCGGAAGAGGTGCTCGACTTCGTTCTCTGTAAGGGAGGACGTGGGCTCGTCCATGATGATGATGCGCGACTTGTAGGAGACGGCCTTGGCTATCTCCATGGACTGGATCTTGGACACCGAGAGGTTGACGACCCAGGTGGTCGGGTCGATGTCCATGTTGAGTTCCTCGAAGATGGCCTTCGTGTCCTCGAGCATCTTCTTGTGGTTGACGAACTGGAAGGGCCCCAGGCCATGGACGGGGTAGCGTCCGAGCCAGAGGTTCTCCATCACGCTCCGGTAGGGGATGGGCAGGAGCTCCTGCTGGATCATGGAGATCCCGCTGCGCAGGGCATCCTTGGCGCCTGAGAACTCGACCTTCTTGCCGCCGAGGATGACCTCACCCTCGTCGATCTCATAGATGCCAAAGAGGCATTTCATGAGGGTGGACTTGCCGGCCCCGTTTTCCCCCATGAGGGCGTGGACCGAGCCTGGCCGAACCTTGATGCTGACATTGTCCAGGGCCTTGACCCCGGGGAAATTCTTGGAGATGCCGTTCATCTCCAGCACATAATCGCTAGCGGTCATAGGGCCGACCTCCGACTGGACAAATAAGCAGGGTGTACGCGAGACGCGTACACCCTGCGGACCTTCACCTAAGAAGCCAATTTCCCGCTAGGGGAAGCTTACTTCTTGAACTGGGTGAAATTGTCCTTGGTCACCTTCACGTAGGGGACCCAGATGTACTTGCCCTTGGGGTCGGGGTTGTTCTGGGCATCGGCGAGGGGGGCCACGTCGGTGGCGGCGGGCTTGCCCTGGGCGAGGCTGTAGGCGAGGTCGAAGGTGGCCTTGCCCTGGCGATCGGCGTCATTCAGGACGGTGCCGAGGAGGGTGCCCTGAGCGAGGGCATCGAGGGCCTCGGGGATGGCGTCGACGCCGACGACGGGCATGTACTTCTTGCCCTTGAAATAGCCGGCGGCCTTGAGGGCGTTGATGGCGCCAATGGACATGGCGTCATTGTTCGCGAACACGACTTCGATCTTGTCGCCGAACTTGGAGAGCCAGGCCTGCATCTTGTTCTGGGCCTCGCCGGTCTGCCACATGGCGGTGTCCTCGGCGAGCTTGTCGACGACGATGCCAGCGGCCTCGACGGCCTTGATGGAGAACTCGGTGCGGTACTTGGCGTCGGTGTTGGCGGGGTCGCCAAGGAGCATGACGTACTGGAGCTTGCCGTCCTTGTTCTTGTCGGCGCCGGGGTTGGCCTTCCAGTACTCGGCGACGATCTCGCCCTCAAAGGTGCCGGACTGCTGGGCCTTGGCTCCAACGTAGTAGGCGTTGGCGTACTTGGCCATCTCGGCGGCGTCGGGCTCGCGGTTGAAGAACACCACGGGGACCTTCTTGGCCTGGGCCTTGCCGATCACGACAGAGGCGGAGGCGGGCTCGACCATGTTGAGGGCCAGGGCGGTGGCGCCCTTGGTCAGGAACTGGTCGATGAGGTCGTTCTGCTTGGCCTGGTCGCCCTGGCCATCCTGGATGGAGTAGGCGAGCTTGTCCTCGCCGACAGCCTTGGCGAGGTTGTCGATGTTGTTGCGGACGATGGACATGAAGTTATCGTCGAACTTGTAGATGGTGATGCCGATGTTCGGCTTGGCGGGCTTGGCGGGGCCACAGCTCACGAAGAGCGCGGCGACCATGAGGACTACAGTGAGAAGAACCACAAAACGTTTCATGAAGTCTCCCTCCTTGAAAATATGAAATATTTCCATTACCGGAAATATCCCTTAACCATTATTGATACCGCTTTGACGCGGCGCATCGGGCACATTGCCCGATCATGTTACCTGCCACAATTAATACTATAACTTGGTGCACAAAAGTACAAGGTGGGTGGGCGCTTATCTTCTGTCCCCTCCCCCGGTTTTTCCCAGGGCTTCCTCCAGGTTGTCCTTGCTCAGCCTGAGGGGCGGGACCCAGAGGTACTTATTGTCCGAGATCGTCCAGCCAAGGCCCTGGGGGCTGGACGAGCGGGCCAGGCTTGAGCCCAGGTCCAGGGCGGCCTTGGCCAGCCCGCCCGTATCCTCGGCCACCGTGCCCTGGACCTCGCCGGAGGCGATGGCCGACAGCACCGCGCCGCTCCTCCCCGAGGCGAGGACAAGGGGCAGGCCCTTGGCTCCCGGAGCCGGCAAGACGCCAAGGCTTACCTCATCCCCCGCGCAGAGGACCAGTTCCAGGGATTGGCCAAACCGGCCGGTCCAGGAGGCAAGGAGCTTTTTGGTCCCTTCCTGGCCGGGGTCGGCCACGGCATCCGCCAGCCTTTGGCTTGGCTTCCCGGGGCCGGCCATGGAGGCAAAGATACCCTGGGTCATCTCCGTCGATTCCGGGTTTGGCTGGCCCCGTATGACGGCGAACTGCATGATCCCATCCTTATTCCTGTCCGCGTCGGGCCTTCTGCTCCAAAGGTCCGCCGCGAGTTCGGCCTGGGCCCTTCCCTTCTCGGTGGGGCTGGTGCCCAGGTAATAGGCCTTGTCCCACTTGACCAGGTCGGCGGCCGCGGGCCGGGCTCCGAAGAACACGAGGGGGACTTTCGCGGCCTTGGCCTTCTCGATATAGGACCCGGCATCGGCGGGGTCGACGCAGGAGACCAGGATCACCTGGCTCCCGCTTTTAAGCGCTGCGTCCAGCTGCTCGGCCTGGCCCGGGCGGAGGCCCTGGGCATCCCTGGCCTGGATGACGGCCTTGCCGTGGCCCAGGGTCTGGATGGCGGAAGAGAGCTCAAGGCCCCCTGCGGCTCCGGGCACGAGCAAGCCTATCCGAGGAAGGTCCCCCGAAGGGGCTCCTCCCCTGCAAGCCTGGAAAAGGAGGGCCGCAAGGAGGAGGGACGTGGTCTTATTCCGCAACGAATAGCCCTTCCATGGAGAAACAAGCTAGGCCGGGACGTCCCAGCCACCTCAACTAGTCCATGTTACCGGTTATACAAGTCGGTGTCCAGCGACCTTGCGCCGCCGAGGCCCTGGGGGAATACTCCTAGGCATGAGCTCAAGCTATAGTCTTCTTGCGGACCTGGCGGAAGCCGAGTTCCGGGGCCCCTCCTACAATGGGAAGCCCTTCCTGAAAACCTTGTCGGGCCTGGACGCCGGAGCCGCGGCCTCGGAGGCCAGCTTCGAGGGCTACAGCCCCTGGTCGGTGGCCCTCCATGTGGGCTGGTGCACCTGGGTAGTGGCCCGGAGCCTCCTCGATGAGGAGGGGAGGCGGGGTCTCGGGCCCTGGCCCTGGCCCGTGGGGGAGGGGGGCTTTGTCCGCCTCGAGGACGAGGGCGAGGCCTCCTGGAAGGCCACCCTGGCCGGCCTCGTGGCCGTCCATGAGGCCGCGATGGCCGCCATCAGGGCGGCGCCCGAGGCTAGC
>JAKPBN010000410.1 GCA_029778945.1 Spirochaetota bacterium | reverse complement strand
CCTAGGGGAGTCGAACCCCTCTTTAAAGATTGAGAATCTTTTGTCCTAACCGATAGACGAAGGGGCCATCGTGAACAGAAAAATCTTCTGCAAGATTTTTCTGTTCACGCCGCAAGTCTCTCGTTCCCTCGAGACTTGCGAACTCCATCTGATAGCGCCTAGACCGAAAATCTCTTAACAATCAGGCTCTAAGGGTTACTTCCCCAGGGAGGATTTGAACCCCCACAAACAGATCCAGAGTCTGTCGTGCTACCATTACACAACCGGGGAATGTCTCTCGACCGGCTTAAATTATAGAAAAGAGGCTGTTACGTCAAGGGGCAGGGCGGGGCATTCGAGGGCCGGAGCCTGTCTTCCGAGAGCTTTTAGCCCTCGGAAGACAGCCTCCCCCTAGGCCTTGACCCCCTCGGCCTCGGAGCGGCGGGCGTCCAGGACCTCCAGCTGGGGGGTTTCCTGGCCGTTATAGCGGTTTATGCTCACCTTAAAGACCAGGTCTATCCTGTCCCGGACGGAAAAATCCCTTTCCAGGCGCTCGGCGGCGCTCCACCAGAGGGCTGGCCACTTGGCCTGGCCAAAGTCGAGGAGGAGCTTGAGATGGTTGGCGTCCCGCTTGCCTACGATATCCGCGGAGACGATGGGCACGCCCTTGGCCAGGAATACCAGGGGGCCGTTGTCCTCCCCAAAAGGCTCGAAGCGGGAGACAAATCGGGGCAACTCGTTGCTGAGCCTATCGTGGGGGAGTTCGGCGTCCACCTCGATAATCTCCTCTTCGGCGTCGAGCTCGACGGCCTCGAGGTAGGAGGCTGAGCGGGAGAGGAATTCCGGCCAGTCCTCCCCCTTGAGGCTAAAGCCCGCGGCGGCGTCGTGGCCGCCGTAGTCTATAAAGAGGTCGGCGCTCACCTCGAGGAAGGCCCCGATGTTAAAGCCTCGGGCCGAGCGGATCGAGCCCACCACGGTCCCGTCGGGCTGGAAGGAGGCTATGACGGCGGGCACGGCGAAGACATTGGTCATCTTGGAGGCTATTACCCCGGTGATGCCCCGGTGGACGGCCTTGTCCCCTACCAGGACAAGCTTGTCCCCATGGAGGGCCAGGCTTTCCTTGGCCATGGGGTAGATCGTCTCCCAGGACTCGGAGCCCAGCCTGCGCCGCTCCAGGTTCATCGCGATCAGGGCCTCGGCGAGCTTGGCCCTCTCGGAGCCGTCCTTGGCGAGGAAGAGCTCCACGGCGGTGGAGGCCTTGCCCATACGGCCCGCGGCGTTGATCACCGGGGTGATCTGCCAGGCCGCGTCCACGGTGCCCAGGAGCTTGCCCATGAGGCCCAGCCTGTCCAGGAGCTCGGCCAGGCCCGGCCTGGGCTTGGCGTTGAGGGCCGCGAGGCCCCGCTTCACGAGGATGCGGTTCTCGTTCTTGAGGGGCATGAGGTCGGCGATGGTGCCCAGGGCCACGAGCTGGAGGAGGGAGAGGTCATCCTCCCCGAACCAGGCGGCCTTCTTGAGGGCATAGGAGACAAAGATCGACTCAAAGACATCGATCTCCTCAAAGGCGTCCTCCCGGTAGCGGCCCACCTTGGACTTTTCCTTGAGCCTCAGGAGGCTTGTGGCCCTGGTCGCCGGCATGAGCTCCCCTATCTCGGGGGCTAGGTCGTAGACCTGGACCTCGGCGCCGGGCCCCAGGGCCTTGGCGAGGAGCTTTTTCTGGAGCTCCCCGTCCCAGACAAAGATCTGGCGGTCCTGGAGGAAGGGCACGAGGCGGGTCTTGCCCAGGTCGAGCATGCCCGGGACGACGGTCTCCCGTATTCTGCCCGTCTCCACGAGGTTGGAGAGGCGGACGGCCTCGATGAGGTAGGCGTCGTTCAGGGGCCGCACGTTGAGAAGGGCCACCTGCTGCTTGTAGATGCCCGTCTTGGCTATCTTAAGCGCGCAGACGAGCTTATAGGCCACCCCGCAGCCCGCCAGGTGGCGGAAGGGGTAGGGGGAGTCCTCCAGCTTGGGGTCGATCACGGCCAGGGCCTCGGGGACCTCCGGGGCCTTGAGGAGGTGGTGGTCGAGGATGATCACGTCCAGCCCCAGCTCGGCGGCGTGGAGGACCTCCTCGTGGTTGGAGATCCCGCAGTCCACCGTGAGGATGAGCGTGCCACCGGCCTCGGCAAAGGCGTCTATCGCGCCGATCGAGAGGCCATAGGCCTGGTTTTCCGCGGGCACCTGCCAGCTCGTCTCTAGGCCAAAGTCCCGGAGGGCCTCCACGAGGATGACGGTGGAGGTGACCCCGTCGGCATCCCGGTCCCCAAAGACCAGGACCTTCTCCTCCTCGTCCCGGGCCAGGAGGAGGCGGTCCACGGCGTCCTCCATGCCCTCGAAGAGAAAGGGGTTGTGGAGGTAGCGGGGGTCCTCCTCGAGGAAGTAGAGGAGGTCCTCCGGGGCCGTGATCCCCCGGCGGGCCAGGATCGAGGCCGTGAGGGCGTCGACCCCGTACTTGCTCGCCAGCTCCTTGACGGCCAGGGGGCTGGCCTCCCTTTTGACCCATCTCATAGGGCGGTGATTTCCTTGACGATCAGGGGCCGGGCGGGGGCCTTGGCCGGGCCTATGGCCAGGGCCGACTCGATCAGGGACTGGGCGGCCTCGAGACTCGCCTCGTCCTTCCCGTAGACCTCGGCGACGAGGTCCCCGGCCTTGACCGCGTCCCCCACCTTGCGGTGGAAGATAAAGCCCACATCGGGGTAGACGGGGTCGGTGGTCTTGTCCCGGCCCACCCCGAGGTAGACTCCGGCCAGGCCTATCTTGTAGGCGTCGATGCCCGTGATAAAGCCCGAGTCCTTGGCCCCGAGCTTCCTCGTGTGGGCCGAGCGGTAGGTGCCGCGGAGCTGGAGCATCTTGTCGATGTCCCCGCCCTGGCGCTTGACGTTGGCCAGGAAGAGCTCCCGGGGCCTGCCCGTGGCCAGGGCGGCCTCGCACTTCGCGATGCCCTCCTCCACGGTCTTAGCGACCCCCCCGGCCACGAGCATCCAGGCCGAGAGCCGCAGGGTGACCTCCATGAGGTCGGCGGGGCCCTTTCCCTCGAGGCAGTCGAGGCTTTCCTCGACCTCAAAGAAGTTGCCCACCATCCTGCCCAGGGGCTCGGTCATGTCGGTGATCACCCCGACAATGCGCTTGCCCATGGCCGTACCGGTGTTGACCAGGCTCCGGGCCAGGGCCTCCGAGTCTGCCAGGGTCTTCATAAAGGCCCCGGGCCCGGTCTTTACGTCAAAGACCAGGGCCTCGGCCCCCTCGGCCACCTTCTTGGAGAGGATGGAGGCCGTGATGAGGGGGATGGACTCCACGGTGGCGGTGACGTCCCGGAGGGCGTAGAGCTTCTTGTCCGCCGGGACGATCGTGGCGGTCTGGCCCGTCATGGCAAAGCCGTCGGCGGCGATAAAGTCCCGGAACTGGGTTTCCGTGAGGCCGGTCTTGTAGCCCGGGATGGACTCAAGCTTGTCCAGGGTCCCCCCGGTGTGGCCCAGGGCCCGGCCGGACATCATGGGCACCTGGACCCCGCAGGCCGCCACGATGGGCGCCAGGATCAGGGAAACCTTGTCCCCGACCCCTCCGGTGGAGTGCTTGTCCACAAAGGGCCCCTTAAGGCCGGCGAGCTTCATCACATCCCCGGAGTGGAGCATGAGCTCCGTGAGGTCCGCCGTCTCCCGGGGGGACATGCCCTTGAAAAAGATGGCCATAAGCCAGGCCGAGACCTGGTATTCGGGGATTGTCCCCGCCACATAGCCTTCGACCATAAAGGCTATCTCTTCCCGGGCGAGCTCGGCCCCCCCGCGCTTGTGCATGATGACGTCAACTGCTCTCATGGTCCTTCCTTTCGTACTTACAGTATAACGACATGGGGCCTCGCCGGTGCTTCAGCGGGGACGGAAAATCGCTCGATCCAGCTCGGCATAGACGGCTCCGCCGGGGCGGAGTTCCGATTTATAGAGCAAAGCGGCCTCCAAGGGCCAGCCCCCCGTGCCCGAGGCGGCCTCCAGGATGCCCCCTGCCCGGTCCAGGCAGGCCCGGGAGGGCAGGGCCAGGCCCTGGGGCCGGTTCCTGGCCAGGGTCACATGGGGCGTCCAGGGCCTAGCCCGGCTCCGGCCCGGCTCCCGCCATTCCGGGTCGAGGGGGGGAAGCCCTCCAAGCCTTGCCTCCTCGGCCAGGGCCCGGCCTAGGACAGTATAGACCTCCCCAAGGCCTTCCGGGCGGTAAAGGCCGGCTACCAGGACCCTCCAGGGCCCTCGGGGAGGAAAGCAGGCTAGGCTTCCAAAGGACAGGAGGGGGGCCCGGAGCCCCTGGGACTCAAGCCTATGAAGGCCCCTCCGGGCGGCCCCAAGGCCCGGCTCGGCCTGGTCCCCCAGGAAGGCGAGGGTTATGTGCCAGTTTTCCTCCCCGACCCAGGCCAATCGGGGGGCCTCGGCCTCGAGGATTGCCCGGGCCTGGCTTAGGGCCTGGATAGCCGGCCGGGGCAGGGTCAGGGCTACAAAAACCCGCATGGCCGGCGGCCTAGATGATCCCTAGGCCGGACTTGAGGCTGGAGAGGGGTCCCTCGGCGGCCTTTTGGGCCAGGTGGAAGACCAGGGAGCGCAGGCCCTCGAGGGAAGCCCCGTCGAGGCCCACCCGGCCAGCCTGGGCAAAGCTCCACTCCACCGACCGGGCCAGCCAGCGGGCCGCCCCGGGGCTTAGGGGTATGGCCCCATGCTCGTGCCAGCCCTGGGGCCTCCCGGACTCGGCCCGGGCGCAGGCGGGACAGACAAAGCCCCCCGCGCTGGGCACATAGAGGAGGCCCCCCGCGGGATCGAGGTCGGCCCCGCAGGAGGCGCAGCCCCTCGGGTCGGGCATGAGCCCGAGGAGGCCCAGCATCTTCCAGAGGAAGAGCAGGGTGGGGTAGTCGGCCCTGTCCTCGGGCAGGGCCTCGAGACAGCTGAGGGCCTCCAGGGCCAGGGAGAGGACCAGGGGATAGTCCCCGCCTCCCCCGGAGGTCTTCTGGAGGAATTCCCCGATAAGGGAGGCGCACCAGATTTTCCTCAAGCCCTCCCGGAGGCCCGAGAAGGAGTCCCGGACCTCGAAGTCCGAGAGCTTGGACAGGTCCTTGACCGGGTCGTGGTAGACAAAGGCCCGGCCGGCCGACCAGGGGGCGGCCAGGGAGCGGAGCTTGCTCTTGGGGCCCCCGAAGACAAAGACATCGAGAAGGCCTGCCTCGGCGGTCATGAGGCAGAGGATGCGGGAGCCTCCGGGGCTTTCCCTGACCCGCAGGGCCAGGGCCTCGAAGACTAGGTTCCGCTCGGCCACGGCTAGAAGCGATACCTCAGGGCTAGGCCCCCTGAGGAGGCAAAGCCCGTGGAGGGGAGGAGCCGCAGTCCCAGGCCGAGCTCCAGGGCCAGCTCCAGGGGAAAGCCCCGGAAGCGGTAGACCAGGCCGAGGGGGGCCCTGATGCCCAGACCCATGCCTCCACTCGAGGAGCCCAGGTCCAGGGCCAGGCCCGCCCCGAGGTAGGGGGTGATGTCCTCGCCCTCGATCACGAGGAGGCCGGGAAATTCCCTGAGCCAGGAGGCCTGGAGGTCCAGGGCCTGGCTGGAGGAGCCGAGGTTCCAGGCGGCCTTGGCCTCAAAGGAGTCTGTCGGTGACAGGCCCATGCGGAAGGAGAGGCCCGTGGGCTGGCCCAAAAAGGCGCCTAGGGCATAGCCCGAGGCGGTGATCCTCGGGGGGGCCTTCCGGGCCTTGGCTTTGGAGGAAGGGGCCGCCACGGCGACGCCAAGAACGAGGACAAGGATGCAAAGAAGTGCTGCAGGTCGTTTCATGGTAGACCGGAGTATCCCATGCCTCCGGCCCGGGAAGGAAGGGGCCTCTTGTGGCCGGCCTCGGGGCCATGGTATCACCCTCCCATGCCTCGCTACCTTCTCCTCGACCTCGACAACACCGTCTACTCCGAGTCCCATGGCCTTGAGCGGGAAGTCTTCCGCCGCATGGTCGGCTATACCGCCGACTATCTGCGCCTTCCCATCGAGGAGGTCCTGGTCCTGCGCAAGGCGGCCTCGGCCCGCTACGGGACCACCCTAGAGTGGCTCATGCGGGAGCACGGCTTTAAGGATGTGGAAGCCTACTTTGCCGCGGTCCATCCTGAAGGAGAAGAGGAGCCCCTCTCCCTGGATCCAGGCCTGGGCCGCCTCCTCGACTCCATCGATTTGCCCAAGGCCATCTTTACCAATGCCCCCCGGGAGCACGCGGACCGGATCCTCTCCCGCCTGGGCATCGCCGACCGCTTTGAGGCCGTCTACGACATGCGCTTTAACCATCTCCAGGGCAAGCCCCATGTGGAGGCCGCCCGGAGGGTCTGCGCGGCCTGCGGGGTCGAGCCCCGGGACGCCCTCTTTGTGGATGACCTGCCCAGCTATGTGGCGGGCTTTGTGGCCGCCGGCGGAAAGGGAATTCTCATGGACGAGCTGGATAGGCATGGCCAGGAGCCCTTCCGGCGGATCCACAGCCTCTATGAGCTGCCCGCGATCCTGGCCGAGGAGGGACTATGAGACTGCCCAGCAAGCCGGTGCTGAGGAGGGCCAAGGATGGCTGCCTGGACTACCGGGTCAGCCCCCTCTTTCGCCTGGCCCTCTTTGTCCTGGGCCTGGGCCTGGCCGCCCTAGGCTATTACTCGGTCCTGGACACGGGGCTTTCCCGCCTGACCTGGTATGCCCTGGCCCTGGTGACCTGCGGAGCCGCCCTCTCGGAGGACCGCTACCGCTTCTTCCCCACCGGAGACCTGGCTTTGAGGCGGCGCTTTGGCCTCTTTCCCTTTTCCCGGGCCTGGACCCTGGACAGGGCCCGCGTCTCCTCCCTCTGCCTTGCCTCAGGCAAGGCGGGGGAAGTCCTCGAGGGCTCCCTGAGCTCCGAGGACAAGATCACCGCCGCCCTCCTGGGCATGGGCCGCCACCCCTGGGTGGCCCTGGTCCTCGTGCTCTCCGATGGCCGGAGCCTGGCTATCGACTCCGGCCGGCCCCACCGCAGGCCCCAGCTACTCCGGGACGGCCAGGATATCGCCGCCGCCCTCGGGCTTGCCTTCGTGGACTCCACGGCCGCCTGCTGCCCGGACTGAGGCCGGCCGGCCCATCCCCTTGAGGCCTCCCACGAGGCCCCGCGCCAGGTCCTGGATCCTCCTCCCGTAGGGGGGATAGAAGAGGGCCGTGAGGTTGAGGGGCCCCTGGACCATGAGGTTCCGCTCATGGGAAAAGGCGCGGAAGCCAAACTGGCCGTGGTAGCTCCCGGTGCCGCTCATCCCCACCCCGCCAAAGGGCAGATGGAGGTTCTCTATCTGGACAATGAGGTCGTTGACGCAGGCCGAGCCCGAGGTGGTCCGGGAGAGGACTTCCCCGGCCCGGGCCTTGCCAAAGACATAGAGGGAGAGGGGCTTGGGCCTTGAGCCGATGAGGCCGAGAGCCTCCTCCAGGTCCCCGTATGCCAGGACGGGCAGGATGGGCCCGAAGATCTCCTCGGCCATCACGTCCATCCCCGGATCCACCCCCGTGAGGAGGGTCGGTGGCGCATAACGCTCCTCCAGGCCGAAGTCGCCCCCGTAGACCTTGGTCGCCCCCGCCGCGACGGCTTGGCCCACCAGGGCCTCGTGGCGGGCGCAGGCTGCCTGGTCGATGATCCGGGCCAGGTCGGGACTCGCCCGGCGGGCCGCCTCGTCCTCGCCGTAGTAGGCCTTGACCCAGCGCAAGGCGGCCCCGGCAAAGCTGTCCACCAGGTCCCGGGGGCAGAGGACATAGTCCGGGGCTATGCAGGTCTGGCCGGCGTTGAGGTGCTTGGCCCAGACTATCCGCTTGGCCGCCTCGTCGATGTCCGCGTCCGGGAGGATGACCACCGGAGACTTGCCCCCGAGCTCCAGGGTCACTCTGGCGTGGACCCGGGACGCGGCCTCTCCCACATGGGCCCCGATCCTGGGGCTCCCGGTGAAGAAGATATGGTCAAAGGGCAGGGAGAGAAGAGCCTCGCCCAAGACGGCGCCCGGGCCCTCCACTACGGCCACCTCATCCTGGGGAAAGACCGACTCGATCAGGCTGGCGATAAAGGCGGCCGTGGCCGGGGTCTTGTTCGAGGGCTTGGCTATCACCACATTGCCCGCCGCCAGGGCCGATATGAGGGGGGCCAGGAGGAGCTGGAAGGGATAGTTCCAGGGGGAGAGGATGAGGACCCTTCCCAGGGCCTCATGCCTAAGCCTAGACCGGGCCAGGGGAAAGACCGCGACCCCAGGGGCCCGCTTGTCCCTCATCCAGGAGGAGAGGTGCCGGACCGTAAAGTCCAGCTCCTCGATGGTCGGATAGATCTCCGTGAGCCAGGCTTCGGCCGCGGGCTTGCGGTAGTCCTTATGGAGGGCTTCTTTAAGCTCCTCCTGCCTCTCAAGGATGGCGGCCCGGAGCCGCAGGAGTCTAGCCTTTCTGGCCTTGGCGTCCCGGCCGGCCACTTCCCTGCGTTTCCTGCCCTGGGCCTCAAAGAGAAGCCTCAGGCCGTCCTCGGTATCTATCTTCATGCCCTACCACCTTCCGTCCCAGGCATACCTGGAAGCCGTAGTGGAAATATACTGACCTTGGGTCAATTGTGGCAAGGGCAATATTCGGGATTTGTGATATTAAGCGGGATGGGCCTGGGATAAGCCAAGCAACTCCTGCCTGAGGCCCCGGGCCCAGGCGAGCTCGGCCTCAAGGCCCGCAAGGCTAGCCTCCTCGATCCGCCTCCAGAGGAGGGCCTCCCTTTCGCTCCTTGCCGGCGCCGGCCGGCCCTTCCGGGATATCGCCTTCTCTATAAGGATCGCGTTGGCCAGGCTTTCCTCGTAGGAGGCGAAAAGGCCATCGAGCTCGGCGGGGGATAGGCCCTCGGCCCAGGCCAGCTGGATATGGAAGAGCTTTCTTTGCTCGGGCAGGCTGGGGGTCGAGAGGAGCCAGGCCTTGAGCTCGGCCCGGCCGGCCTCGGTGAGGGTATAGACCTTGCGGGCAGGGTATTTTTCCTGGACCTGGACCTCGATGTCCACCTTGCCCTCCTTGTGGAGGGCGATAAGGCTCCCGTAGATCTGGTTGTTGTTCCCCGACCAGGGCAGGGAAGCGGAATCGGCAAAGAGTTTCTTGAGCTCGTAGCCCGTAAAGGGCTTCCAGCTCAGGCAGCCCAGGATAGCCCCTCGGATAGACATAGCGCCTCCTCCTCTGATCCTCGCTAGTGTAAGCCTTGACACTAGCAGTATACTATACCATGTTACAAATAACATAGTCTGAAAAAGGCTAGCGGAGGATAGAAGCATGAGCGACCTGGAGGGGATCAAGGTTTTACGGCAAAAGACCCAGGCGGGCCTGATGGACTGCCGCAGGGCCCTGGCCGAGGCCCGGGGCAATCCCGAGGAGGCCGAGGGCCTGCTCAAGGCCTGGGGGCTCGCGGCCCTGGAAAAGCGCGCCGACCGGGCCACTCCCGAGGGCCGGATCTTTATCCACGAGGCCGAGGGCCGGGCCGCCATGGTCGAGCTCGACTGCGAGACCGATTTTGTGGCCTTGAACGAGTCCTTCAGGGCCACCGGAGCCAGGCTGGCCAGGCTGGCCTGGGATCGGGAGCTCAAGGCCCCGGATCCCGAGACCCTGGCCATCGTGGCCGACTTGGGCGGCGTGATCAAGGAAAACCTCGTGCTCCGGCGCATAGCCAGCCTTGGCCCTGGGGAGGCTCCCTTTGTAACCAGCTACCTCCACGGGGATGGCCGCCTCGGGGTAGTCCTGGGGGCCCGGGCGGAGAGGCCCGAGGCCTTTAAGGATGCCCGGATCCTTTCCTGCCTCCACGACCTCTGCCTCCAGGTGGCCGCCTTTGGGCCGGCCTTTGTGGACGGGGCCACCGTGGGCCAGGCCTATATCGAGGAGAGGCTCAGCGCCTTCAGGGAGGAGGTGGCCGCCGAGGAAAAGCTCAAGGGCAAGCCCCCGGCCATGCTCGAGGGCATTGTGGCGGGCAAGCTCAGGAAGCACCTCTGTGAGGCTTCCCTCCTGGGCCACGGCTTTGTGCGGGATGAGAAGACCCCCGTCCGGGCCGTCCTTGCCGAGCTCGAGGCCCAGACGGGCTATGGCCTGGGCATTGTGGCCTTTGCCTGCTTCAAGGTAGGCGAGGAGGCCTAAGGGGGGGGCGAGAGGGCGGCCTAGCCGCCTCGTGCTTGACCACAAGGTCCCCCTCCGCCTATTCTTCAATGACCGCCCGACACAACCTACAACTCTTCCGAGGAGGCCCTTCGTGCCCGAGACCAAAGTCCTGATAAACCTGTCCAACCGCCATATCCACCTCTCCCAGGAGGACCTTGAGGCCCTCTTTGGCAAGGGCCACCAGCTCACCAAGACCAAGGACCTGGTCCAGCCCGGCCAGTTCGCCTCGGCGGAGACGGTCACCCTCGTGGGCCCCAAGTCCTCCTTCGAGGGCGTCCGCGTCCTCGGGCCCACCCGCCCCGAGACCCAGTGCGAAATCCTCGCCTCGGACATCTTCAAGCTCGGCGTGCCGGGCTGCCCCACCAAGGAGTCGGGCCAGCTCGAGGGCTCCTTCCCCATGGAGCTGGTCGGCCCCGCGGGCAAGGTCAAGAAGGCCCGGGGCCTGATCGTGGCCAAGCGCCACGTCCACTTCGACCCCGAGTCGGCCGCCAAGTTCGGGGTCAAGGACAAGGAGATTGTCAGCCTCAAGGTGGGCGGCGAGCGGGCCGTGACCTTTGAGAACGTGGTCTGCCGGGTGGGGCCCGCCCACAAGCTCGAGTGCCACCTCGACTTCGACGAGGGCAACGCCGTGGGGATCGGGAACGGGGCCTTCGGGGAGATCGTCAAGAAATGAGCCGGGTGGTCCTGAAGGCCCAAGACCTGGACGGCTACCTCCAGGAGGGTGACAAGGCTACCCTCGCCCGGATGGACGGCCTCTATCGGGAGGCCATGCTCTCCTTCAACATCCTCTCCAACGCCCATTCGGACGAGGAGAGGAGGCAGGAGGAGGGCCACCTCATCGAGCACTACAACCGGATGGGCTCGGTCCTCCAGGAGATCTGCAAGGCCGAGCCCCGCATCCAGGTGTATTCCTTTGTGGCCCCCCAGGAGAACCATGGTGAGGCCTCCCGCCTGATCGCCAAGCTCCGGGACGTGAACACCCAGCGCCAGGAATTCGTCTACTATGTCCAGCGCGCCTATGAGCTCCTCTTTAACCTCGCCTTCGGGGGCTCCCAGAGCGCGAACAAGAACTACCTGATCGTAAAGACCCCGGTCACCACCCCGGTCCAGAACTACGCGGTCCACAAGATCCCCAACCTGGACGCGGCCCTGGAGAACACCGTGATGTGCGTGATGCTCCGGGGGGCCCTTCTGCCCTCGATGATCATGTCCAAGGAAGTCCAGGAATTCTCCTCCCGGGGCTATGTCACCCCCTTTGCCCTCTTCAAAATCAAGCGGGACGACTCCAAGAGCGAGACCAACATGGAGTACATCCTCGACCTGGACCGCTCCTACTTCAGCATCGAGGACCTGGACGGCAAGGACCTCGTGTTCGCCGACCCGATGAACGCCACCGGGGGCAGCCTCGTGACGGTCATCAAGTACCTCCAGGACAAGGGCGTGAAGCCCAAGTCGGTGAAGTTCCTCAACGTTATCTCCGCCCTCAAGGGCTCCCTGCGCATCGTCCGGGCCATCGAGAACGCCACGGTCTACACCCTCTGGATGGACCCCGTCCTCAATGACCGGGCCTATATCATGCCGGGCCTCGGGGACGCCGGGGACAGGATCAACGGCAAGGACGAGGATGACATCCCCCGGGACATGGTCCAGCTCATCGCGGACTATGGCTCCAATATCGCCAACCTCTACCGCTCCCAGATCAGGACGATCGAGCGCACGGTGCTCCGGCGCCAGGGCTGCGACAGCTAGGCGGAGCCGCTTGCTCCGGTCCGAGGCCTCCCCTTGCCGGGAGGCCTTTTTTCTTGCCCCAGGCCCGGCCTGCGGAGTTAAGGCGTTCTCTCCCTTGCGGAGGACCGAGGGTCTGGGCCATGCTGGCCGGCATGAATGCCGCCGAGATTCTTGCCCTGTATGACCGATTTGAGCGCCGGGAAGCCCAGGCCCCGGGTTTTAGGCTCGAGACCGCCCCGGGAGTTGTCCGCCAGCTGGGCGAGGCCGGCCAGGGCAGCATGATCCTCTGGACGGGCCTGGACGAGGCCGGGGCCGACGCTGTGATCGAACGGGAAAAGGCCTATTTCACGGCCCTGGGCGGGGAGCTGGAGTGGAAGCTCTACTCCCACGACAGGCCGGCCGA
The DNA here is from genome assembly GCA_029778945.1 of Spirochaetota bacterium. GTDB lineage: Bacteria > Spirochaetota > Spirochaetia > Treponematales > Rectinemataceae > JANYKC01. The sequence goes on along the minus strand of JAKPBN010000410.1, from coordinate 19,284 downwards.
CCTCAAGGAGCGCCTCGCCTCCCGGGGCTTTGCCGTCGGGGAGGACGAGGCCCTGATGGCCATCGGCCTCGAGGACTGGAGAGGGGGCCCGGAGTCCGCGCCGGGGATCGAGATCCGCCGCATAACCGATCCCGAGGGCCTTGCCGATATGGTCCCCGTCTCTCTCGGGGTCTGGGGCGAGGCCCCCCCAGACCAGCTGGCGGAATACCGGGCCATCCTGGAGCAGGACCCCCGCTATATGAGCTTCTATATCGCCTACGCCGAGGGCCTTCCGGTCTCCTGCTGCCGCATCAGCTTTCCCGCGGCCTCGCCCTTCGCCGGCCTCTGGGGGGGCTCGACCCTCGAGGCCTACCGGGGCCGGGGCATCTACTCGGCCTTGCTCCAGATCCGGGCCCGGGAGGCCAAGGAGAGGGGCTATCGCTACCTGACTATCGACGCCAGCCCCATGTCCCGGCCCATCGTCGCCCGCCGGGGCTTCCAGCTCCTGGCCATCACCAATCCCTGCACCTTTGAAGGAAGGACGCCATGAGGGTTATCGACCTTACGCATGAGATCAGCGCCGACATGCCCGTCTATCCCGGGACCGAGGGGCCCCGCCTCGAGCCGGCCACCACGATCGCCAAGGATGGCTTTGCGGAAAAGCTCCTCTCCATGTATTCCCACACCGGGACCCACATGGATGCCCCGGGCCATATCCTGGCCGGGGCCAAGACCCTGGATGCCTTTGAGGCCGGGCATTTTGTGGGGCCCGCCCGGGTCCTCGATGTCTCCTCCTTTGCAGGGGCCTCCATAGGCTCCGACTTTGTGCGGGCCCAGGCTGGCCACCTGGCCGGGGCGGCCTACGTCCTCCTCCGCTCGGGCTGGGACAGGCTCTGGGGCCAGGCCGCCTACTACGAGGGCTTTCCGGTGCTCAGTGTCGAGGCTGCCCTCGCCCTGGCCTCCTTAGGCATCCGGGGCCTTGGCCTCGACATGATCTCTGTGGATCCCGTGGGCTCCCTGGACTTTCCCGTCCACAAGGCCCTCTTTGGCCGGGGCCTCGTGATCATAGAGAACCTCCGGGGCCTCGAGGCCCTCGGCCCTTCGGACTTCACTTTCTGCGCCCTCCCCCTCAAGATGCCCGATGCCGATGGCTCTCCGGTCAGGGCGATCGCCATTGTTCAGTGATTTGCCCTCCGGCCCGGGATGCACTAGACCTATGGGTGGGGGCAGGGCAGCTTAGGTCCTCCCCTGGGAGGACTCATGAGACTTGGCATTCGCTCCAGGATTATCCTGCCCATGGCAGCCATCCTTGTCGTCCTGGCGGCAGGGGTTTCCCTGGAGGTCTACCGCCTCCAGTCCAAGACCCTCGACGAGTTCATGCGCTTCACCACGGACACCAAGCTCAAGGAGTTGACGGCCCGCCTTGACCGCCTGGATGAGACAGTAAGCACCCTCAAGGCCTCCCAGGCCGCCAATTACCTCCGCATAGCCCGGGCCGTGAGCCAGGCCATCCAAGCCAATCCCGCCATCCTAGCCCCGGCCCGGATGGCGGCCCTGGCCAAGGCCGTGGGGGTGGATGAGATCCACGTCACCGATGAGAAGGGGGTCTTGCGCTGGGGCAATGTGGCCGGCTTCTACGGCTTCGACTTCTCCACCTCGGACCAGACCAAGCCCTTTCTCAGGATCCTCACCGAGCCCGGCTTCGAGCTCGCCCAGGATCCGACTCCCCGGGGGGCGGACAAGGTCCTGTTCCAGTACATCAGCGTAGGCCGCCGGGACAGGCCCGGGATTGTCCAGATCGGGGTCCAGCCCAAGGAACTCCAGGAACTCCTGGCCCAGGCGAGCATCGGCTCCCTCCTCGACGGGGTAGGCCTTGGGAGCGGGGGCTTTGTCCTGGCCCTGGACTCCGAGGGCAAGGTGGTGGGCCATACCAGAAAGGAGGGCCTAGGCGCGGACCTGTCCAAGGAGGCCTTCTATGCCGCCATGCGCAAGCTGGGCAAGGGCCAGCTCAGCTACGAATCCGCGGGGGTCCGCAGCTTTGCCTCCTTCGAGACCAAGGGCGCCTACCTCATCGTGGCCTCGGTGCCGGTGGCGGAATTCCTGGGCCGCCTGGGCGCCCTCGTGGTGGGCATCCTCGTGGCCGCGGGCCTTGTCCTCATCCTTGTGATCCTCGTCCTGAGCCTGGTGACCGGGGCCATCTCCGGCCCCCTGGCCAAGGGCGTGGACTTTGCCCGGGCCCTCAAGTCCGGGGACCTGGCCGTCAGCCTCGATGTCCAGAGGACGGACGAGACGGGGCTCCTGGCCCAGGCCCTGCGGGAGATGCTCGAATCCCTCCGCCAGGTCGTGGCCGAGGTCCAGGCCCAGGCCCAGGGCCTGGCCGGCCGCTCGGGCCGCCTTTCGGCCTCGAGCCAGGAACTCTCCCAAGGCGCCTCCGAGCAGGCGGCCTCGATGGAGGAGGTGAGCGCCTCCCTGGAGGAGATGGGCGCCAACATCAAGCAGAGCGCCTCCAATGCCGAGGAGGCCAAGAAGATCGCGGCCCAGATCTCCGTGGACGCCGAGTCCGGGGGCAAGGCCGTGCGGGAGATGGTGGGGGCCATGCGGACCATCGTGGAAAAGACCGCGATCATCGAGGAGATCTCCCGCCAGACCAACCTCCTGGCCCTGAACGCCGCTATCGAGGCGGCCCGGGCGGGGGAATCGGGCAAGGGCTTCGCCGTGGTCGCCAGCGAGGTCAGGAAGCTGGCCGAGCGCTCCCAGAAGGCCGCAGCCGAGATCAATGCGGTCTCCGGGGGCTCCCTGGCCAAGGCCGTCGTGGCAGGGGAGAGCATCGACAAGCTCGTGCCTGCCATAGCGGCCTCGTCGGACCTGGTGATCGACATAGCCGCCGCGAGCGCCGAGCAGGACGCGGGCACCCGCCAGATCAGCCAGGCCGTGACCCAGCTGGACGCGGTCGTGCAGAGCAACGCCGCCTCGGCCTCCGACCTCGTCAACATGGCCGAGGAGCTGTCTCAGATCGCCCAGGGCCTCGTGGCCGCGGTGGGCTATTTCCGGCTCGAGGCCCAGGCCGGGTCCGCCGGAAACCGGGACCTCGCCCTTGTCCCCGCCCCCGGGGGGGAGGACAGCTAGGCGAGGCCCCAGGGGGGCCTTACTTGGCGATCAGGCCGGAGATCATGCCTCCGGCGACCTCGATGCAGGTCGCGTTGACGGCATCGTTCTTGGTGGCCCAGGCTATGGCGTCGGCGATCTCCTCGGGCTCGATGAGGCGCCCGAGGTGGACGCCCTGGAGGATCTTGGCCAGGGCTCCCTGGTCCATGCCCTTGACCATGGGGGTGCCCACATAGCCAGGGGCAATAGAGACGACCCGGATGTCATGGATCCCCCGCATCTGGAATTCCCCGACGAGGATCTTGGGCCAGAGGGCCATGGCGGCCTTGGTGGAGGAGTAGTTGAGCTGGCCCACTCCGCCTTCCTTCTGGATCGAGGAGATGGTGAAGAGGACTCCCTTCCAGCCGTTGTCCACCATCCTGGAGGCGGCCTCCCTCAGGGTGATAAAGGGGCCCACGAGGTTGACGTCGATCACGGCCTTGAAGTCAGCCGTGGACAGGACCTTCTTGACCTTGCCGGTCTCCTTGTCCGTGGAGAGGAAAAGACCGTCCCGGATGATGCCGGCGCAGGGCACGACGAGGTTGATGGCGCCGAATTCCGCGATCGCGAAATCCATGAGGGCTCCCGTCTCCGCGTCGTCGGTGACATTGAGCTTCTTGCCCGCCGCCTTGCCGCCCGAGGCCTTGATCTCCGCGACCACCCGGTCGATGCCATCCTGGTTCATGTCCCCGATGACGACCTTGGCGCCCTGGCCGGCCAGGCTCCGGGCTATGGACTCGCCAATTCCGCTCGCCCCGCCCGTTATCACCGCCACTGAACCCTTTAGCTCCATATCTCCTCCCTTGCTCCCTTTTGGATGACCGCAGTCAATGACCGCGTACAACGAATAAACCATCCTAGATGCGGAATTCCAGGCTTGTCAAACGAATTTCGCTTGCCCTAAGCCCGCAACCGTTGTATAAGAACGACGGACCGATCGCTTTTCCCTCCTCCTCCCCTCCCTGCCCAGGGTCGTTCGCAGGAGGAATTATGGTAACGAGCAAGATCGTCACGGCCGACGAGGCCGTGGCCCGCATCAAGGATGGCTCCGTTGTCGCGACCGAGGGCTTTGTGGGCAATGGCTTCCCTGAGGAGCTGGCCCTGGCCCTCGAGCGGCGCTTTGTCGGGACAGCCAGCCCCAAGAACCTGACCCTAGTGTATGCCGCCGGCCAGGGGGACGGCAAGACGAGGGGCCTCAACCACCTGGCCCACGAAGGCCTGGTAAAAAGGGTTATCGGGGGGCATTGGGGCCTGGCCCCGGCCCTGGGCAAGCTGGCCATCGAAAACAAGATCGAGGCCTACAACCTGCCCCAGGGCTGCATCTCCCAGCTCTTCCGCGCCATCGCGGGCAAGCGGCCTGGCCTGATCACCCACGTGGGCCTCAAGACCTTTGTCGATCCCCGGGAGACGGGCGGCAAGATGAATGCCTGCACCACCGAGGACATTGTCGAGCTCCTCAAGCTCGACGGCAAGGACTACCTCCGCTACCGGAGCTTCCCCGTGGACGTGGCCCTGCTGCGGGCGACCTCGGCCGACACGGACGGCAACCTTTCCTTCGAGAAGGAGGCCCTCGTCCTCGAGAACCTGGCCATAGCCCAGGCGGTGAAGAACTCCGGGGGGATAGTCCTGGCCCAGGTGGAGCGCGTCGTGGAAAGGGGCTCCCTCAACCCCCGGAGCGTCCGGGTGCCGGGCATCCTTGTGGACTATGTCGTCAGGTCCACTCCGGAAAACCACTGGCAGACCTTCGCCACCCAGTACAACCCCGCCTATGCCCATGAGATCCGGGTGCCGACCGCGGAGATCGCCCCTATGGCCATGTCCGAGCGCAAGATCGTCTGCCGACGGGCGGCCATGGAGCTGCGCCGGGGGGCCGTGGTCAACCTGGGCATCGGCATGCCCGAGGGAGTCGGCTTTGTGGCCTCCGAGGAGGGCATGATCGGGGGCTTTACCCTGACCGTGGAGCCGGGCCCTATCGGCGGGATACCCGCGGGGGGCCTGGACTTCGGCGCCTCCTCGAACGCCTCCTGCCTCGTGGACCAGCCCTCCCAGTTTGACTTCTATGACGGCGGCGGCCTCGACCTGGCCTTCCTGGGCCTTGCCCAGGTGGACGGCCGGGGCAACCTCAATGTCTCCAAATTCGGGCCCAAGTTCGCCGGGGCCGGGGGCTTTATCAACATCACCCAGAACGCCAAGAAGGTCTTCTACCTGGGGACTTTCACGGCCGGGGATCTTCAGATCGAGGTCAAGGACGGGAAGCTGGTCATCCTCAAGGAGGGCCAGGTCAAGAAATTCGTCAAGGCCGTCGAGCACAAGACCTTTTCCGGGGAATATGCCGTGGAGGTGGGCCAGCCCGTCCTCTACATCACCGAGCGGGCCGTCTTCCGCCTCATTCCCGAGGGCCTCGAGCTGGTCGAGATAGCCCCGGGGATCGATCTCCAGCGGGACATCCTCGACCTGATGGACTTCAAGCCCATCATCCGGGATCCCCGGCCCATGGATGCCAGGATCTTCCAGACCGGGCCCATGGGCCTGGAATACTGAGCCGCGATTTGGGCGGCGCCGCTCCAGAAGGGGGCCTTCGCCCTTCCCGGGGCGGCGCCAGGGCCATGGAGATTGTTGAAGGGGCCTTATCGATGCTATAGTGGGGGTGGAGGGTTCATGAACGAGGTCATCACCAAGCGACAGCAGCAAGCCCTTCTCACCAAGGACGCCCTTTTTGAAAGCGCCATCAAGCTGTTCAAGGAAAAGGGCTACGACAAGGTGACGGTAGAGGACATCACCAACCTGGCCGGGACGGCCAAGGGCTCCTTCTACACCTATTTCCGGACCAAGAGCGACATCATCATCGAGGAATTCCGCACTATCGATGACTTCTACCGGGGCTTCTCCAAGAACCTCAAGCGCTATGAGGGCAGCAAGGCCAAGATCCTGGCCTTTACCCGGGCCCAGATGCGCTATGTCCGGGACAAGGTCGGCATAGAGACCCTCAAGCTCCTCTACGCGAACAACATCATGGAGCCGAACACCGAGAAGATCCTCATCGACAAGACCCGCTACCTCCATCGGCTTGTCTCGGACCTGATAGCCCAGGGGCAGGAGGAGGGCGAGCTCAGGGATGACCTTTCCGCGGACGAGCTTGCCCTCCTCTACAACCGCTCCTTCAGGGCAGTCTTCCTGGACTGGGCCATATCCAACGACGGCTTTGACCTCATCAAGGAAGGCCTGCGCTACTGTGAAAGCGTGGTCATACCCGCCCTCGAGCCCCGTCCTTCCCCCTAGTCCCCCGGCCGCCCCCTTCCTCAACCGCCAGCCCCCGGTCCTGTGACCGGGGGTTTTCGTTGACCGTAGTCATTGAAGGAGCGGCGATAAATCTATAAATAAGTATTTTGTTGACAAAATCCCAGACTGGGTCTAGTTTGCCAATGACTCTAGTCAATGACCGCAGACAGTCTGGAGGTGATCCCATGAGCAAAGTATGTATCGTTGGTGCCCATAACACCAAATTCGGCTCCTTCGTGCAGCGGAACAAGGAGACCGGTGAGATCACCGATGTGCTCAGCCTGTATGAGTTGCTTGTGGAGGCGGCCCGGGGCGCGGTGGGCGATTCCGGCATCGACCCCAAGGAGATAGACGGCATCTGGATCGGGTCCTTCGCCCCGGCGATGTTCACCAACCAGGACCACCTGGGACCCCTGGCCCTGGAGGCCTTCCCGGAGGCCTTCCGCTTCAAGCCGACCAAGAGGGTCGAGGGGGCTTGCGCCTCGGGGTCCATGGCGATCTTTGACGCGATCTACGCGATCGAGAGCGGCCGCTTCCGCAATATCCTCGTCGTCGGCGTGGAGAAGATGAATCTGCTCAAGACCCTGGGGGTGACCCATACCCTGGCCGGGGCCTCCCACTGGCCAAGCGAGGGCGCCGAGGGCATGACCTTCCCGGCCCTCTTCGCGGAATACGCCAAGGGCTACCGGGACCACTACAAGCTCGGGGACGACGAGTTCCGCAGGATCCTCGCCACCTGCGCCGCCCAGATGTACGCCAACGGCCTCGAGAATCCCTTGGCCCACTTTGGCAAGGGCGGCCCCTCGGACAAGCTGGGCCTCGTGACGGCGGAGGCCATCCTCGGCCTGCCCGAGGACCGCAATCCCATCGTGGCCGATCCCCTGCGCCTCCATGACTGCTCCCTCGTGTCCGACGGGGCCGCCGCCGTCGTCCTCTCCTCGGCCGACGCGGCCCGGAGCCGCAAGGGCCCGGCGGTGGAGATCTCCGGGATCGGCCACTCGACCGAGCGCCTGGCCATCAAGGACAGGGCCAACATGCACGAGCTGATCGCGGCCAAGCGCGCCGTCGCCGAGGCCTTCAAGGAGGCCGGGGTCACGTCGAAGGACCTGGACGCCGTCGAGGTCCACGACTGCTTCACGATCAACCAGGTCCTCTGCACCGAGGCCCTGGGCCTCTCGGCCGACGGCCAGGCCGGCAAGGACTACCTTGCTGGGCGCTTTGGGCCCCGGGACCGCTGCCCCGTGAACCTCTCCGGAGGCCTAAAGGCCAAGGGCCATCCCGTGGGGGCCACGGGGGTCTCCATGCACGCCATGCTGTACAAGCAGATGACCGGCACCCCGATAGGTGCCACCAGGGCCATGGGGCTTCCCGGGGTATGCGCCACGCTCAATGTGGGAGGCTCGGCCGCGACCAACGCGGTCAGCGTCCTCAAGAGGATACTCTAGCAAGAAAGGAGACCCGCAGGGGGAGGGGAGGGCGAGGCGATCGGTCCAGGATCCGTTTCGCGCATCCCTCGGGATCAAAGGTGCCTTAGGCACCGCAGAAAGTCATTGGAGGAGCACCTGCCATGATTGGAGTAATCGGAATCGTACTGTCCCTCGGTCTGTTGATGTACCTCGCCTACAGGGGAATCACGGTCCTGCTGCTGGCGCCCATCCTGGCCCTGCTGGCGGCGGCCTTCTCGGGCATGGACCTCATCGCGACCTACACCCATGTCTTTATGCCCAACCTGGCCAACTACCTCAAGACCTACTTCCCGGTCTTCATGCTGGGCGCGGTCTTTGGCAAGATCATGGAGGACTCCGGCTCGGCCAAGGCCATCGCCCACGCCATCGCCAAGAAGCTCGGCAAGAACCAGGCCATCCTCTCCGTGGTCCTGTCTTGCGCCGTCCTGACCTATGGCGGCGTCTCCCTCTTTGTCGTGGCCTTCGCGGTCTACCCGATCGCCGCCCACCTCTTCAGGGAAGCCGGCATCCCCAAGCGCCTCGTCCCGGGCTCCATCGCCCTCGGCTCCTTTACCTTCACGATGACTGCCCTCCCGGGCACGCCCCAGATCCAGAACGCGATCCCCATGACCTTCTTCAAGACCACGATCTTCGCCGCCCCCGCCCTGGGCATCATCAGCGCCATCATCATGTTTGTCCTGGGCATGCTCTGGCTCCAGGGCCGGGCCAAGCGCGCGATGGCCAAGGGCGAGGGCTACGGCGAGCATCCCCAGGAGCAGATCAAGCAGTTCGACACCTCGAACCTGCCCTCCCTCCTCATCGCCATCCTCCCCATCCTCCTCGTCCTCGTCGTCAACTATATCCTCTCCAATTTCGTCTACACCGCCTTCGCGGCCGGCTCGTCCTCGGCCTTTGTCACCGATGTGGCCACCTGGTTCAAGGAGAAGCCCTTCCTCGGAGACTATAACGGCACCCGCGGCAACTGGACCCTGATCATGTCCCTCGTCCTGGGCATCATCTTCACGATCCTCGTGAACCTCAAGCGCTTCACCAAGGTCAAGGACACGGTGAACCAGGGCGTGTTCGGCTCCATGCTCCCCATCCTCAACACCGCGAGCGAGACCGGCTACGGCAACGTCGTGAAGACCCTTGGGGCCTTCGCCATTGTCCAGGCCGCCCTCCTCTCGATCTCCGACAACCCCCTGATCACCTCGGCCATCGCCACCACGGTCCTCGCCGGAATCACCGGCTCGGCCTCGGGCGGCATGTCCATCGCCCTGGGCGCCATGGGCCAGACCTTCTATGACCAGGCCCTCGCCAAGGGCATCGATCCCCAGGTGCTCCACCGTGTCGTGGCCATCGCCTGCGGCGGCCTCGACAGCCTCCCCCACAACGGCGCCGTGATCACCCTCCTGGGCATCACCCAACTCAACCACAAGCAGAGCTATGCCGACATTGGCATGTGCACCGTCGTGATCCCCGTGGTCACGGCCGTTATCGCCATCGTCCTTGGCTCCATAGGCGTGGTCTGATCCAACGACTGTCGTCTTTCCCTAAAAAAGACCCGGCCCCCAAGGGGCCGGGTTTTTCTTTGCCTGGCTTAGCCTGAGTCTCCGGCCGCGCCTTCGGATTCCCTCTCCCCTAGGCCTTGAGGAGGGCCGCCCAGGCCTTGGCGTCTTCGCCCACGACAGCCTTGCGGCCGAGCCTCACGATGGGGGTCCTGAGGAGGAGGGGGTCGGCCACCAGCTCGGCCACGAGGTCGGTGTCGAGCCAGGCCAGGCCCCGGTCCTGGGCCCGCTTGCCCTTCAGGTCCACGAGGGCCTCGGGCTCCCCTCCGATGGCCGAGAGGACGCTCTCGAGCTCCCCCCGGCTCATGGCCTTCTGGGCCAGGTCCACAAACTGGTAGTCGATGCCCCGGTCCCGGAAAAAGCGCTCGGCCTTTCTCGTGGCCGGGCATCCCTTGGCGCCAAAGACCTGGAGGCCCATGCTAGGGAAGGACCGCTTCCCGGATGGCTGCGTAGAAGTCGTTGTCGATCCCGTCCTCGTCCAGGATCTGGGAGGCCTGGGCCCGGTGGTGGGCCGCATGGAGGAAGGCCGAGGTGAGGAGGAAGCGGACCTGCCTGGGGCTTCCCCGGACGTCCACGACAATCCCGAGCTCGGCCTCGGTGAGGGAGGCGGCAAGGGCGCGATAGGCGGCATCAAAGGCCTCGAGGGCGGCCAGGGCGTCGGCCCAGGCGGGGAAGGCCGGGCTGCCCGGGACGGGCTCGACCTTGAGCTGGGCCAGGTCGAGCTCGGGCCGGCCGGCCAGGGCCTTCGCGAGGAATTTTAGGTTGTGGAGCTCCCCGCCGACCACGTGGTCCAGGAGGCCCCGCAGGCTTTTGTAGTAGGAGCCCCGGTTGGCCTCGAGCTTGGGGCCCTCAAGGGCGCCTAGGGCGGCGACAAAGCGCAGGTTCGCCTTGGAATGGTAGTCGGCCAGCAGGGCCAGGGTCTTGTCCATGGGTGTCTCCTTGAGGCTTCAAGATGGGCTATCTTCCCCTCCGCCCAGGGCCTTGGGCAAGGGGGCGCCGGCACGGCCCCGGATCTGGATTGTCAACTTGCCCCTGGGGGCCCTATCCGCTAGGATGGGGGCTATGCGAGCCCCCCTTGCCGCCCTGGCCGTCCTTGGCGGTCTTCTTTCCCTCCAGGCCTGTGTCACGGCCCCGGCCAAGGCCCTGGCGGCGGAGTGGTACGAGATCGGGAATTCCTGGTACGACCAGGGCAAGTGGGCCAAGGCCGGGGCCGCCTACTCCAAGGCCATGCGCCTCGATCCCGGCCTTGTCGCGGCCTCCTACAACCTTGCCAGGGCCCTGGTCGAGGCCGGGGACTACGAGGGGGCCCTGTCCTCCCTGGACACCGTCCTGGCCCAGGACGGCGCGAATGTGAGGGCCCTCTCCCTGGAGGCCTATATCCTCTGGAAAAAGGGGGACCCCAAGGCCGCCTTGGAGGTCTATGACCGGGTCCTCGAGCTCGACCCCTATGCCCCGGACGCGATCTACAACGCGGCCCTCCTCCGGGAGGCTACCGGGGATTATGTAGGCGCGATAGCCGCGATCGAGCCCCTCGCCGCCACCAAGTCCGACGACGCGAGCCTGGGCGCCTTCTATGCCCGGGTCCTCGCCGAGGGCGGCCGGTCCAAGGACGCGATCGCCGCCTACGAGAAGGTGGGAGCCCTGGGCAAGCTCTCGGCCGCCGACTATGAGAGCCTTGGGGCCCTCTACGCCGAGGCCCGGGACTTTGCCAAGGCCCTGGCCGCCCTCGAGTCCTCCGTGGGGGCCGAGCCTAAGCGGGCTGCCGCCTGGTTTGCCCTGGCCAGGATCCGCCTTGCCCAGGCCGAGGACGGCAAGGCCGGCCTCGAGGACCTGGCCAAGGCCCTGGCCGCGGGCTTTAAGGACAAGGAAGCCGCGACCGCCCTCCTCGAGGAGCCCGTCCTAGCCGAGCGGGAGGCCGTGGCCGAGGCCCTGAGGAAGGCGGGGCTGGTAAAATGAGTCCCCGGGCCTTTCTGGGCCACAGCCTTCTCGGCCTAGCCATCCTCTCCGTGCTCTTCTCGGCTTTTTTCGTCGAGCCTCTCGGGGCCCAGGTTGGGGCGGGGGGCACGAAAGAAGCGCCTTGCCTCCTCTCACTAAAGGTATCCCCCCCGGGCTGGACGGCCTGGCTCGATGGCCGGCCCCTGGAGACCCGGCCTGGGCCCAATGGCTCCCGCCTCGCGAGCATTGGCCGGGGCTGGCACGACCTCCTCCTTCTCGCGGACGGCTGTGTGGCGGGCCATCGCGCGATCCTCGCCTCGGGTCCGGGCTTTGACCTGGAGACCCGCCTCGAGGTCGCGGGCTCCAGCCTGGTCTTCCAGGCCCTCGCCCCCACAGGCCCTCGGCCCAAGTCCTGCCGCTTCAGTCCCGATGGCCGCTATATCGTGGCTCCCCTCCTCTCGGGCCCCGGGGCCGATGTCCTGGACGCCGAGAGCCTCCGGAGCCTGGGCCGCCTTGAGCCGCCCCCGGCCTACGCGAAGGCCGAGGGCTTTGTGGAGTCGGTCTTCCTGCCCGCCCTGGGCGAAGTCTGGGTCTCCCAGATGCACAACTCGACTATCCACAGCTTTGACGCGGCTAGCCTGGCCTGGAAGGCCTCCTTTCCGAGCGGGGGCTCCTATCCCAAAGTCCTCTGCCCCTCGGTGGATGGAAGCCTGGTCTTTGTCTCCAATTGGGTCAGCGAGGACATCTGTGTCCTCGAGGCCGCGAGCCACCGCCTCCTCCGGAGGATCCGGACTGGCTCGATCCCCCGGGGCCTCGCGGCCTCCCCGGACGGCAAGGACCTCTACATCGCCCTCTTTGGCGACGGGGCTATCCTCGACCTCGACCTGGCCACCTGGCGGCTTTCCACCTTCTGGAAGGCCGATGGAGGGGCCAAGCGCCACCTCCTGATCGATCCGGCCAGGGGGCGGCTCTATGCGACCGACATGGCCCGGGATTCCCTCTTTGCCTTCGACCTTGCCTCAAAGCGCCTCCTTGCGGAGGTGCCCGTTGGCTCCAACCCCAACACCTGCGCCGCCTCGCCCGGGGCCGGCCTCATCTATGTCTGCACCCGGGGGCCCAATGGCGACCAGGGCTACGAGCTCCCCGGCCCCGTCGCCGGGGAGCTCGTGGCCGTCGACGCCCAGAGCCTCCGGGTTGTGGCCAGGCAGTGGGGAGGGAACCAGCCCACGGGCCTCGATGTGGCGGCCGTGGGCGGCAAGATAGTGATGAGCGATTTCCTCGACGCCCGGGTGGAGGTGTTTGCCTTCCAGGCCCCGGCGCGGCGGAGCCCGACATACCTTCGGAAAGGACTATGATGACTACTCCCGTGGCGACGTCCCTATTTGTCTTTCGGGGCCTGGATATCCTCCTCCCGCCCCCGCTGAGTCCCGGCCTAGCCCCCTGTCTCCCCTCCGGCCAGGACTATCTTGGGGACCACTCCTACCCCTGCAGGGACAGGGCCTGCAGGGCCCTGAGGCTGCCTCCCCTGCCCACGGGGGCCGAGGCCATCCTCCCCCCGGCCTTTGAGGACTGGAGGGCCCTGCCTTTCCGCCAGGCCCTTTCGGAGCTGGAGGAGGACGAGGCGGCCCGGGCGGCCAAGGGCCTTGCCCTCCTCAATTGGAGGGAGGTGTCGAAATTCTGCGGCTCCTGCGGGACGGCCCTGGTCGAGGACCCTGCTGAGGGCTATGCCGTGGGGGCTCGGCGCTGCCCGGCCTGCTCAAGGATTTATTATCCCCGGATCTCTCCCGCCGTGATCGTCCTCGTGGAGAGGGAGGGCAAGATCCTCCTGGCCCACAACGCCAGCTTTCCCGCCGGGCGCTTTGGCCTGATAGCCGGCTTTGTGGAGGCCGGGGAAGGCCTCGAGGAGACCTGCCGGAGGGAGCTGCGGGAAGAGGCTTCCATCGAGGTAGAGGACCTGCGCTATGTCTCCTCCCAGCCCTGGCCCTTCCCGGACTCCCTCATGCTGGCCTTTAGGGCGAGGTGGAAGGCCGGAGAGCCCAGGCCCGACGGGGTGGAGATAACCGAGCTGCGCTGGGGGAGTCCCGATGACCTCCCGGCCATACCTCCCCCAGGCAGTGTGGCCAGGCGCCTGATCGACGCCTACCTGGCCGAGCAGGGAGCCGGAGCCTAGAGATGCAGGCTTCGCCTCAGGGGCCGCTTCATCACCCGGTAGTGGAAGTAAAAGCAGAGGCCTGAAAGGGGGAGGCAGGAGAGGGCCACGATGGGGGACCACACAAAGTCCAGCCTTCCCTGGCCCCCGGCCCAGGTGATGATGGCCTCAAGGCCAAAGCACTCCAGGGCCGCGGCGGCGAGGACGATGCCCGCCACATTGAGGCCTTTTACCTTGCTGATGGAGGCCAGGACAAAGGCGGCCACAAAGAGGCCGATGGTGAGCAGGTAGATCGGCGCTCCATAGGCGACAAACCACCAGCCCGTGGCCCCCTGGAGGCGGTAGACCACATTGAGCAGGAAGATGAGGGCGAGCTCCCCCGGGACAAGGGTGGCCACAAGGAGCCAGGGCCTGTGGAAAAAGATGAGGGGCATGGCCACAAGGAGCCAAGCCATGCCTATGTTGACCGCCGTGGAGAGGGACCAGCCCAGGCTTCCCCGGGTGATCCAGAGGTCTATGCCGAGGCAGAGGACGGCCGCGATGGCCGATACGACGCTAAAGGCCTCGAGGGCCTGGAGGCGCCGTCGATAGCCCGCCCGGGCCTTTTCCGCTTTCCGGAGATCCTCTTGGGAGGGGCTTGCCTCGCCATTCAGGGCTTTCCCGCACAGGGGGCAGGACGCCGCGGTCTCCTCTAGCTCGACTCCGCAACTTTCGCAAAGGGGCATGGTGATCTCCGATCAGCGCACGGCTATGTCCCGGGCTACCCCCGGGTCCCTTCTCGTTTTTAATGTGGGCTAGCCAGAAGATAGACAGGAAAAGCCTGGATCTGGTGCAGTCCTGAGGGCTAATTCCCTCCATCCCCCCGGCCGGCCCGCAGAGCCTCCAAGCCCTCCTCGTCGAGGATCTCTATCAATCTTCCTTGAACCTTGATAAGGCCATGGTCCTCGAGCCAGGAGAATTCCCTGGAAAGGCTCGGCCTGGCAACCCCAAAGCTCGCGGACAGCCTCTCCTTGGATTCCGGCAGGGTGAGCTGGAGGCCCCCCGGGCCAGGATGGCCGCGGCCGGCCCGGCGGAGGAGCCAGTCGGCCAGTCGCTCCCGGAGGGTCTCGAAAGACAGGGACCGGTACTTGTCCGCCATCAGGGCCAGGCGGGAGCCCATGTCCGCCAGGAGGGCCTCGAGGACGGGGGGCAGGGCGGCCGCGGCGGCCAGGAGGGTTTCCCGGGGTATGGAGGCGAGGCGGAGCTCGGTCCGGGCGATGACAGAGACGGGCAGGATCGGCTCGGGGGAAAAAAGCACCGCCGCCGCCACGGCCTCGGGGGCGGAAAAGCGCTCCACGATGGTCGACCGTCCCCCGGGGCCGGCCATCTCGGCCTCGGCCTGGCCCTCGAGAATGACCCGGAGTTCTTTATAGCTACAGCCGGCCAGCAGGGCTATCGACCCAGGCCTAAAGGTCTGGATCCTAACTCCAGGAAGGTCCATGAAGGGTCCCAGGGCTCGGACATCCGCACCGGCAAAGAGGGGGGAGGCGCCCAGGAGGGCGAGGTCTCGGGATTCCATGCTTTATAGTCTATTCATTTGCGCGAAGCAGAGGAAGCCTGTACACTCCACGGAAACAAGGAGAGACCATGGACTTTTCCTGGAAGATTGTCATCGATGCCGGCGCGATCGCCATTGCCCTCCTCTTTTCCACCTTATTGCGGGCCAAGGTCCGTTTTTTCCAGAAGTATCTTATCCCCAACGCCCTGACCGCAGGTTTTCTTTTGCTCCCAATCTATAATTTTATATTGCCCCTCTTTGGCTATACCCAGCACAGGCTCGGCGAACTCGTCTATCACCTGCTCAATATCTCGTTTATCGCCATGACCCTTCGCTCGGCCCCCCCCAAGATCAAGGGCCACTCCGGCGGCGGAGTCCTCGGGATGGCGGCGGGAATCCTCTCAGGCTATGCCCTCCAGGCCCTCCTGGGCCTCGGCCTGACCCTCTTTTTCCTGCCCAGGCTCTTTCCCTCCTTTGGCCTCTTCCTCCCCCTGGGCTTTGCCTCAGGTCCCGGCCAGTCCTATGCCATAGGCAAGGGCTGGGAGTCCATGGGCTTCACGGGGGCCTCGACGGTAGGGCTTTCCGTGGCGGCCCTGGGCTACCTCTGGGGCTGCTTTGGCGGCATCTGGCTCATCAACCTGGGCAGGAAGCGGGGCTGGCTGGAGGGCGAGGGCCTTGCGGCCCTTAAGGACAGGGCTATTCTCTCAGGCCTGGTGCCCCGGGACAGGGAGCGTCTCGTGGGGGCCCGCCTCACCACGGACTCGGACTCCATCGACTCCTTCTCCTTCCACCTCTCGGCCGTGGCCTTCACCTACCTTCTCTCCTACCTCTTCCTCCGCCTAGTCACCTGGGGCCTCCATTTCGCGGGGGACACGGGGATGCAGCTGGCCACCAATCTCTGGGGACTCAACTTCATCTTCTCCGCGATCATCGCCATCCTCATGCGCAAGCTCATCGAGGGGATCAAGCTCGACTATCTCCTGGACGATGACACCCTCTCCAGGGTCACGGGCTTTTCCGTGGACTTTATGCTCGCGGGCTCGGTGGCGGCCATCTCCTTCACCTTTATCGCGATGTACTGGTTCCCCATCCTCCTCATGACCACGATATGCGCCACCATGACCCTGTGGGTGACTCCCTGGATGTGCTCGAGGATGTTCCATGACAACCGCTTTGAGCGCATGCTCATGATCTATGGGGTCAACACCGGGACCCTGTCCACGGGCCTGGCCCTCCTCAGGGTGACCGATCCGGAGTTCAAGACCTCGGTGGCCAGCGACTACATGCTCTCCGCCGGCCTCACCTTTGCCCTGGCCATACCCTTTGTCATGACCATCAACTTCCCCGCCTGGGCCGCCACCACGGGCAATATGGCCTGGTACTGGGCCGAGTTTGGGGTGGCCGGCGCCTATCTCCTTGTCGTCCTGGGCATCTATCTCTACCTGGCCAAGGGCCGGGCCTTCGCCAAGCCCGGCCAGATCTGGTACCGGGAGGACAAGTAGGACCTAAGCCTCGTACTCGTCGAGGTGCTTGAGTATGTAGCCCCGGTAGTACTCGGGCACCTCGGAGTCCTTGAAGGCCTGGGCCAGGATGGCCTTGAGCCGGGCCAGGTCGAGGGGCTTGCGGGGCGGGCGGACCAAGGCGCTCATGGGGTGGCCCCCCTGCCTCGCGTCCTCGATGTAGTTGTACTCGAAGATGCCCGAGCGATAGGCCAGGTCATGGCTCTCCAGGTTGGATAGGACAAAGCCCGTGATGCCGTTGGAGAGGATGACTATGAGGGTGATCCAGCTGTGGTCGTCATAGAATTCCCTCTCGGTCTGGCTGTCCCCGCCGGTGCGCCTGAACATCCTATTGCCCCTCTATCTCCATCCGGTCGACTTGGACCATGTCGGCGCTCCGGACTTCCCGCACCTGGACGACCCGGGTGATCCAGCCCAGCCTTAGGTCGACGCTGAACTCCGTGAGGTCCTTGATGGCGATCTGGGGGATGTCGGCCTCTGTGGGCTCGGCCTTGCCCAGGGCCTTGGCGGTCCTGGCCAGGAAGTCCCTGATGTTCGTCCGGGCCGCCTCGGCATCGACGACCTGCTCGATCTTGATCCTGCAGGTCCCTGCATCGGGGGAGTAGTCCGTCATCTCGTAGCTGAGGACGGCCGGGAAGGGGTCACCGCCGATAAAGTTGGCCAGCTGGGTGTCCAGGGTGAGGGGATCCCCCAGGGTATACTCGCCGCCGTAGAGGGCATGGAAGAGCTGGACTTCCTTGAGGGCGAGCTGCTCGATGCTCTGCCTGGTCCTGTAGATGCCCTTGACCTGGGCCAGGGCCGCCGTCACCTGGGGATTGGCCCCGGCGCCGGTCTCCTCGAGGATGAGGTCCACGGCCTTGAAGAGTCGGGCCTGGATCTCCTCCCAGTTCTCCAGCCGGTCGAAGGCCCCATCCGGAGCGGTCCTGTAGCTCGCCGTGAGGCCCTCGGACAGGCCCGCGATCCTGTCGGCCAGGGCATTGCCCGCCGAGTTAGCCGACTTCACATTGGAATAGCGCCACTCCAGGAGATAGCCATCCCCGTCCTGCTCCTTGACGGTGATGTCCACGTCGTACTGGCCCGAGCTCGAGGACAGGACCTTGTCCTGCCGGCTGCGGCTCCGGTATTGGCTGACCTTGAGGGCCCGGCTGTCCCCGGCCTTCCAGGCCGCCTGGACCGTGGCCGTGGCCGTCGCCGTGGGCGCAGGCGCCTCCGCCCAGGCCCCCAAGGCGGCAAGGAAGGCGAGGGCAAGGAAGGGGGCGAGGCGCAGGCAGGGCCTCCTCGGGAAAACCATGGTCACTCCTTGGGCGCTAGATCTCAAACACCTGGCCGCACTTGATGAATCCCGCAAAGCCGTCGGCCTTGGCCTTGGCCTCCCAGTCACAGGGCCGGCCCTCGAAGTCGAGGCCCTCGCTGACGAAGTCCTGGTAGTGGGACAGCCACATCTTGGCCTTGGTGTCGCTTCCCAGGCGGACCGAGTTGGCCTCGGGGTAGCCCGCAAGCTGGGCATAGTTGGCATGGACCCCGCTCGAGAAGGGGGTGCACTCGCAGTCCTGGATGATGATGTCGGCCCGCTTGTAGAAGACCTCGATCTGGCGGGGGCTGCAATGCTGGCTGTCCGTGGTGAAGTAGATCGACTTGTGCTTGGCCTTGGACATCATGAGGCCAAAGGTGCAGGCGATCGTCGAGCCCGTCATGATGTGGACCTGCTGGATGAGCTCGCAGGTCCAGCCCTCCCATTTAAAGGCCTGGTTGTCCTTGACGGGGACGGGCTCGAAGAAGGTGGCTATGGTCGCCACGAATCCCTCCATCGACTCAAGCCCCCCGGACAGGGACTTGTCCCAGAGGTCCTTGAGGAGCTGGGCATTCGCGATCAGGCGGGGGGCGTAGCTGCCATCCTTGTAGGACCTGGGGCAGTTCCTCCAGTCATAGCGGGTAAAGGCCATGGCCTCGAGGCTGCCTATGTGGTCGGCGTGGGCGTGGCTGATGTAGATGTCGGTGATGACCCGGGGGTCGATCTTGGCATGCTTCAGGGCGTTCATGGTCAGCTGGCCGCAGTCGATGAGGAGCTTGCTTGAGCCTTCCTCGAGGAGGAAGGATTGGTTGAAATTCCTCTGGCTAAAGGCATTGCCGCAACCCAAGACGGTGATCTTCACAGGCTCCTCCTTTGCTTGGCCGGACTGTCAGTATATCCCGCAGGATGCCCGGTTTTCATGTCCCTAGGCCTTCCTGTCCAGGTTGCGGCCTATCCTGTAGGCCGCCCGATAATAGTCCTTGTTGTAGCGCAGGTGACCCCGGCGCATAACCTCTTCCTCTTTTCTCAGCTTCTCGATCCTGGCCCTGGCCTCCTCGGCCCGTCCCGTCCGGCCAAGGTAGTCCAGGTGCTGGAGGTCTATGTCCATGTCCCGCTTGAGCTCAAGGATCCTGAGGTACTCGGCGTCGACGGCCTCGGTGGCCTCGGTCTTCTCCAGGACCTGGAGGTAGAGGAGATATTCCCGGATGGACCTGAAGGTCCTGGCCTCCGGATCCATCAGCTTGTCCAAATAGGCCCGGGCGGCGACAGGTTTGCCGCCTGAGTGCTCGGCCAGGGCAAGCTTGTAGAGGAGCTCCGGGTCATCCTTGAAGATGCCCTGGTTCAGCCTGCGGTAGATCTCCAGGGCCTGGGCGTAGTCCCGGTCCGAGAGGAGGGCGTCGG
The DNA here is from genome assembly GCA_029778945.1 of Spirochaetota bacterium. Classification (GTDB taxonomy): domain Bacteria; phylum Spirochaetota; class Spirochaetia; order Treponematales; family Rectinemataceae; genus JANYKC01. The sequence continues at coordinate 36 of JAKPBN010000410.1, read as the reverse complement.
CATAGTCCAGGAGATTGTTGTGGGTAGCCGAGAATT
>JAKPBN010000401.1 GCA_029778945.1 Spirochaetota bacterium | reverse complement strand
TCATGGCTGGCCACCGGGGCCTCGAGTGGCTCCAGTTTGAGTTTCTTGGCAAGGCCGCCCATGGCGGCACCCCGGAAAAAGGCATCAACGCCATCTCCATGGCCGCCCGCTTTGTGCGCCGGGTCGAGGAGACCCTGATCCCCGAGCTCCGGCGCCGGATCCATCCCCTGATAGGCCCGGCGGTGATGAACTTCGGGACCATCAAGGGAGGGACCCAGCCCTCCACGGTGGCCGACCGCTGTGTCCTCCAGGTGGACCGGCGCTGGATCCCCTCGGAAAAGCTAGAGCGCGTCCTTGGGGAGTACGAGGACATCCTCAAGGTCCTCGCGGCCGAGGACCCCGGATTTTCCTGCTCCATGACCCGGATGGAGAGCAACATGGCCACCATGGACCACTACCCCATGGAGATAGGCCTGGAGGATCCCCTGGTCACCCGGCTCAAGCTGGCCCTCGAGAGGATCCAGGGGGCCGAGCCCAGGATCGCCGCCTTTGGCGGCTGGACCGACGCCTCCCTGATCAGCAACTTTGGCAAGATCCCGACCCTGGTCTTCGGGCCCGGAGACCTGGCGGTGGCCCATTCCCGGAACGAGTACGTCCCCGTCGAGGAGCTCAAGGTGGCCACCCTGGCCTATGCCCTCCTCGCGGCCTCGATCGCCGGCCCCGACACGGCCCTCCCGGGCCGGGCCTCAGGCCCTCTTCCCTGATCGACTGCCCCCAGGCAGGCGGCCAGGCCGCCACCCGGGGTTGGCCAGGGGGCTCCTGGAGCCTCCATATCCTTCGTACCCTGGATTGGAGAAGCGAAGATGGAGAAAAAGAAGAGGAAGTTCCCGCATGTGTACGTGATCCTGTTTATCGTGATCATCGTCTCGGCCTTGCTCACCTACATCCTGCCCTCCAACCAGTACGATCTCCAGATGAAGGATGGGAAGGCGACCAAGCTTATCGATCCCAACTCCTACCATTCGGTGCCCAGCAATCCTGTCGACCCCTGGAAGATGGTGATCGCCATTCCCACGGGCATGAAGGAAGTCGCCAACATAATCTTCTTTATCTTTATCGTCGGCGGCGCCTTCAGCATCATCCAGGCCACCGGGGCTATCGAGGCGGGCATCAGGACCCTCGTGAACGCCATGGGAGGCAAGAGGAGCGGCAGCAAGTGGAAGGATGGGGCCCTCCTCTTTGTGATCGTCGCCGCCTTCTCAATCGGGGGCTGCACCTTCGGCATGGCCGAGGAGGCCCTGGTCTTCATACCCATGCTCGTGCCCCTGGCCATCGCCATGGGCTATGACTCCCTCGTGGGCCTCGCCCTGGCCCTCGTGGCCCCCTGCGCCGGCTTTACCGGGGCCTTTATCAACCCCTTTACCCTCCAGGTCGCCCAGGGCTTTGTGGGCCTGCCCCTCCTCTCGGGCATGGGCTATAGGGTGGTCATCTTTGTGATCCAGACGATCGTGGCCTTTGGCTTTATCTTCTGGTACGCCCAGCGGGTCAAGAAGAACCCCGCCCTTAGCGTGATGTACGAGATCGACCAGAAGCGGGAGAAGATCGACCTGGACGCCAAGTCCAGCTTCTCGGTCCAGCAGAAGATCGTCCTCGTGACGATGCTCGCCACCTTCGCCCTCCTGGTCTACGGCGTCAACGCCTGGGGCTGGTACATCGACGAGATCGCCGCCCTCTTCCTGGCCATGGGCGTGATCTGCGGCTTTATCGGTGGCATGGGCCCGAGCAAGGTGGCCGCCGCCTTTGTGGATGGCTCCACGGCCCTCACCGTGGGCGCCCTCGTGGTCGGCGTCGCGAGGGCCATCCTCGTGGTCCTCTCCCAGGGCGCCATCCTCCACACCATCGTCCACGGCATGGCCGCGGCCGTCGCGGGCCTTCCGCCCTTCCTCTCGGCCATCGGCATGTACCTCGTCCAGATCCTCATCTCCGTGATCATCCCCTCGGGCTCGGGCATGGCCGCGGTCACCATGCCGATCATGGGACCCCTCGCGACCCTCCTGGGGATGACCCAGCAGACCGCCGTCCTCATCTACCAGTTCGCGGACGGCTTTACCAACATCATCATCCCCACTTCGGGCTACCTCCTCGCGGGAGTCGCCCTTGCCAAGATCCCCTACGAGAAGTGGGTCAAATGGTATGCTCCGCTCTTTGGCATCTTCCTGGTCATTGGCGCGGTCTTTGTGGTCGTCGCCCAGGTGATCAAGTTCGGGCCCTTCTAGGCCGGTTTTAGCTATACTAGAGGGTAGTTGGCTGCCTCCGGGGCTAGCCACGGAGGCAGCTTGCATGGACTTTAGCGCGATCCAGGTTAAGGTGATTTCTGAGATTGACCGGGCCCAGGAAAGGCTTTTGGAGATCTCCCGGTCTATCCACGCCCATCCTGAGCTGGGGGACCAGGAGGTCCAGTCCTCGGCCCTATTGGCCGGGGAGCTCGAGGCCCGGGGGTTTGCGGTGGAGCGGGGCTTCTGCGGCCGCAAGACGGCCTTTCTGGCCCGCAAGGGCAAGCCAGGAGCGGGCCCTAGGCCCCGAGTGGCCTTCCTGGCCGAGTACGATGCCCTGCCGGGGATCGGCCATGGCTGCGGCCATAACCTGATCGCCACCTCGGCCCTGGCCGCTGGCCTGGGCCTTGGGGCGGTCGCCGAGGAAGTGGGCGGCGAGGTCTGGGTCGTGGGCACCCCGGCCGAGGAGACCGACGGGGCCAAGGTGGCCATGGCCAAGGCCGGGGCCTTTGCGGGCCTCGACGCCGCCCTGATGATCCACCCCTATGACGGCAACTTTTCCCACACCGAGTCCCTCGCGATGGACGCGATCGAGGTCGTGTACAGCGGAGCCCCGGCCCATGCCGCGGCCTCGCCCTGGGAGGGCAGGAACGCCCTGGACGCCCTGATTATCCTGTTCTCGTCCCTCAATGCCCTGCGCCAGCAGCTGCGCCCGGACGCCCGGGTCCACGGGATCGTGACCGACGGAGGCAAGGCTCCCAATATCATCCCCGACCGCGCGGCGGCGCGCTTTTACGTCCGGGCCCTGGACCGGGCCTACCTCGACGGCCTGGTCGTGAAATTCCGGGCCTGCGCCGAGGCCGCGGCCCTGGCCACCAGCACCGAGGTCTTGATCCGCAACTACGAGGCGAGCTTTGACGACATGGTCAACAACGACAGCCTCGCCCTGCGGATGGCCTCTTACCTCCGCGAGGGCCTTGGCTCGGGCCCCTTCCGCCACAGTCCGGACAGTTTTGGCTCGATCGACATGGGCAATGTCTCCCACCTCGTACCCGCGGTCCATGTCCTTGTCGATGTGACCGGGGGGCGCAAGATGACCATCCATACCCCGGAATTCCGGGACAATGCCCGGTCCTCCCAGGCCGAGGCCGCCGCCATCAGGGCGGGCAAGGGCCTGGCCCTCACAGGCCTCGATGTCCTCTCCGACCCGGTCTTCCGCTCCCAGGTGAGAAAGGAATTTGAGGCCCCTAGGGGGAGCTAAGCCCAGCCAGGCCTATCCCGCAGACCAACAAAATGGAGGCGCCTCCTTGGGAGCGCCTCCTTTGCTTTATGCTTTACTTCTTAAGGAGGAAGGTTGTCAGGCCCGGGACATAGGTCACAAGGATGAGGACGGCCAGCTGGACGAGGAGGAAGGGGAAGGTCTCCTTGATGATCCGCGCCAAAGGCTGCTTGAAGGCATAGCCTGCGAGGAAGAGGCTCATGCCCACCGGGGGCGTGAGGAAACCTATGCAGAGGTTGAGGATAAAGACCACCCCCAGGTGGATGGGGTTGAGTCCAAAGGCGGCGCCCAGGGGGATCACGAGGGGGGCCGCCACGAGGATGGCCGAGAAGATGTCCATCATGCTGCCGACCACGATGAGGGCCAGGTTGAGGAAAAGAAGGAAGAGGAAGGGCGATGTGGCCGTGGACTTGACCCAATTGGTAAAGAGACTGGGCACATCGGCGTCTATGAGGTAGAAGGACAGGCCCCGGGCAGCCGCGAGGATGGCCAGGGTCCCGCCGACGATGGGCAGGCTCTTCCTGAAGGCCCGGAAGACGCCCTTGAGGTCGAGGTCCCGGGTGACGAGGGTCTCCACCACGATGAGGTAGAGGACGGTAAAGGCCGCTATCTCCGTGAGGCCCGCCGTGCCGGTGAAGTAGAGGCCCAGGGCGATGGCCGGGGTGATGAGCTCGGGCCAGGCCGGGCGCAGGGCGCCTAGGGCAGCGTGGAGGGCAAAGCGCTTGGGCGCCACCTTGCGCCTGCGGGCCTCGAGGACCCCGGCGGCGCCCATTGTGAAGACGAGGATCAGGCCGGGCACCAGGGCCCCCTTGAAGAGTTCGGTGATGTCCACCAGGGCGCCTTCGCCGTAGATGTACTGGGCATTGATCCCATAGATGATGACCGCGGCCGAGGGCGGGAGAAGGAGGCCTATGGCCCCCGAGGCCGTGATGAGGCCCCGGGCAAAGGCCGGGGAGGCGCAACCCGACTCCACGAGGATCCCCGCGAGGAGGCCGCCCAGGGCTATGATGGTCACCCCGTTGGCCCCGGTGAAGGTGGTGAAGAAGGCGCAGACTAGGACAGCCGCTATGGCCTCCCCCCCGGGCAGGAAGCCAAAGAGCTCCCGGAACACGGCCACGAGGCGGCGGCCGGCGTTGGACTCCGCGAGGATAAAGCCCGCGATCGCGAACAGGGGCAGGGACGCCACCGAGGAGCCCCGGAGCAGGGCATAGGCCTCGCTGGGGGCCAGCTCGAGGAAGCGGCCCGTCCCCCCAAGGAAGGTCAGGGCTATGCCCCCCAGGACGGCAAAGAGGGGGGCTCCCGAGATGCCTGCGACTATGAGGAGGACCGTGAGGGCGGCCCGGCCACCGGAGAGGAAGGCCAGGGACAGCTCGGGCAGGCGTCCGAGGAGGGGGGCAGTTCCGGGAATGATGGCACCCGTGAGGTTGGCGATGGCCGAGGCGCCGAGGACCGTGCCAGCCAGGACGCCGACGATGGCGGCTAACCTTTCCTTCCGGCCCGGCCGCCTCAGGGCATGGAGGGCCATCACGAGGAAGCCCAGGGGGATGGCGGCCGCAAAGACCCGGATGGGTATGATCCAGACCTTGGCCGCGGCGTCAAAGCCGACAAAGACCAGGGAGAGGGAGGCCCAGAAGTACATCGTGGAGATCCAAGCCTCGGTGCCCCGGGCCAGCAGGACCGTGGCCGCGGAGAGGGCCCGGCGCGCCCAGGGCCTTGCGGCATCGGCGGCGCGCCTGGCCTCGGCGGCGGCGGGGTCCTCCGCCTCGTCGCCGACCGAGCCAGAGAGGGAGAGGTGGCTGCCATGCCGGGAGGCGGTGGCGGCCGCCATAAAGGCCAGCACCACGAGGGAGTGGTCGATCAGGGCCCCGGCGGGGCCAATGCCCCGGTAAAAGAGCCGGGCCAGGAGGAGGTCGAGAAGGGGGAGGAGGACGAGGGCAAGGGTCGAAAGTCCTGCCAGGGCCTCGATGGCCCCCGGCAGGAGGCTGGACAGAAAGCCGCGGGCCTTGCGCTCCATCACTTGCCCTTTCTGGCCTTGGCCAGGGCGGCGTCCATGGCGGCCAGGAAGTCCGCGGAGAACATCGTGGAGATGACGCTCTCCCGCTTCTCCTGGAAGACCTTGTTCCAGCGGCTATCGGCGTCAGCGGGGTAGGCCGGGATCTTGAGGCCGTCCTTCTGCAGGGCCTCGATCGAGGCGGTCTCGAGCTTGTCCGAGTTGGCCGCCATCTCGGCGCCGATCTTCTGCACCGCCTCCTCGAGCCTGGGCCTGAGCTCGGGGGGGACCTTGTCCCAGCTCGACTTGGTGAAGACGATGGATCCTATGAAGGGACAGACCTTGAAGGAGGACATGTAGCTGATCTTGCCCTGGAGCTGGGACCAGAGGGCAGCCACAAAGATGGGGCTGAGATAGAAGGAGTCCACCGCATTGGAGTTGAGCTGGAGGATGAGGGCCGACATGTCGCCCTTGACCGTCCTTGTGCCTATGCTCTGGAGGAGTCGGGTGATCTTCTCGTCCGTGGGGCTCGTGGACATGCGGAGCTTGGCCAGGTCCTCGGGATAGACGATGGGGGTGGTGGAGAAATAGCGGATCCAGCCACCCTTGTAGATGCCCAGGACCACGTACTTCTCCGAGAGCTTGGCCTTGATGATGGGCAGGACCGACTGGAGGACCGCTTCGAGCTCGGCGTCATTGCGGACGAGGCTGGGGGTGGATAGGGCCAGGGAATCGGGATAGATCTCCGCGATGCCCATCGTGGTGAGGAGGGCGCCGTCGACGCCCAGCCTCATCTTCTGGATTATGTCGCTCTCCGTCGAGGCCTTGAGGCTCTGGGGGAAGACCAGGGTGACCCGGCCGTTGGAGATGCGGGCAAATTCCGCGGCCAGGCGCTTGAGGCCTTGGTCCCAGGGGCTGTTGGCCGGGACGTAGGAGGCGACCTTGAGGGCGAGGGTCTGGGAGGAGGCGGGCAGGGCGGCCGCGAGGGCCAGGAGGCCCGTGAGGGCCAGGGCTGAGAGTCGGGCTTTCATGGTGCGCTCCCTGGAGGTATGGTGAGGAAATATTGTTCCTGGGCGGCGAGGATTCGCCTGGCCCTTCTCTTGGCCAGTTCGGTGGCCAGGCGGGAATCGGGGTTGGTGGAGGTGTCCACGGCCAGGGCCTGGTCGATATGCTTGCGGAAGGCGGCGTAGTCGTCGGCGGGCACGTCCCAGTACATGGCCCGGGCTATGTAGAGGGAGGCCGAGCCGCCCTTGGAATAGGAATAGGCCTGGTTCCAGGCTAGCTCGGCCTTGTCCATGCCCCCACCGAGGTAGTCGGGGAGGCTGGCGTAGAGGCTCACAAGGAGCTCCTCCACCGAGCCCTGGCTCCAGCCAGGCTCAAGGGCCTGGGCCCGGGAGAGGAGGGGCGGGGCTATCCTTAGGACCCGGGCATTGGCCATGGCCAAGGGATCGAGGGAGTATTCCGAGAGCAAGGCCGCCGCAGTCCAGTAGAGGAGGGGCAGGTCGGCCTTGCCCAGCTTTCCAAGGAGGGCCGAAGCCGAATCACCCGCCTTGCCCGCCGCGAGGGCCTTGATGAGGCCCGGGGCCCTTCGCTCAAGGGCCGGCTCGAGGAGTCGGAGGGCCCGGGCAAAATAGGTCCCCGAGCGCCTCATGGCCTCCTGCCTCTCCTCGTAGCGGTCATCGGGCAGGAACTCCGCCTCTCCCTGGATAAAGGCCGAGCCGTACATCACGTAGAGGGAAGCCGTGGTTACGAGCTTGGACTGGTCCTGGGGTGAACCTTCAAGGAGAATCTCACTCGCCTTGATGAGGAGGGGGAAGGTATCCGCCGCCAAGACGGGATCCTCCTCCCGCAGAAAGACCGACTGGGCCCGGCTCACGGAGCGGAGAATCGCGCAGGACTGCAGGCTTGCGCCTAGGAGGGCCAGCACTGCCAGGACAAGAAGGCTTGAGCGCTTGCTGCCCCTGGGGATCAAGTCTATGGTTTTCTTCACCCCTAGAATATATAACGCGGCGGCCCGGACATATAGGGCCTAAATCGACGAAACAGTTTTTTAGCGATCCCTAGTGCTGCAGGGCATGGGTTTCCCCGGCCATATAGTCCAGGATTGTCTGGGCTATCAGGCGATGGCCGGCCGCGTTGGGATGGATGCCGTCCTGGCAGATCAGGCCCCGAAAGTCGTAGCAGCCCAGGAAGGCTCCCCTGACATCGATGGACCGCGTTCCGGTCTTGCGGGCCACCTTGGCGATCAGGGCGGAGTACCTCTCCTGCCACCAGTAGATCTTTGTCACGCTGCCCAGCCACTTGAGGATCCTGCCCTCGGCGGCGGGGTCGCTCCGGCTCACCCAGGTGAGAAAGCGGTCCGCGTCGAGGGGGGGCAGGGTCATGAGGACGGGGATTATGCCCTCGGCTCCGAGGCCCTGGACGGTCTCCGTCAGGCTTGACTCGAAGATCTCCAGGTCGGTCTTGGGGCTGTGGTCGGTCTCAGGATGGGCCGCTATGTCCAGCCAGTCAAAGTCGCATTCGTTCCCGCCGTACTCGATCAAGACTATGTCGGGCCTCTCTTCGGCTATCTCCCGGGCCAGCCTGCCCTTTCCCCTGAGGAGGGTGGAGCCGAACCTCGAGACGTTCCGGACAAGGGTGCCGGTCTTCCTCTGCACGAGGGAGACATAGTTGTCCTCGAGGATGGAATACCCACCCCCGGCCTCATCGAGGACAACCCCCTTGGATATGGAGTCCCCGGAGACTATGCAGTTCCAGATATTGCCAATTGTAGATTCCGCCATTGAAGATCCTCCGCGTCGGCCGGGCCGATCCATGCCCTCCTAGACCCGCCCGGGTCCAGGAAGGTTGCGCGGGATCTGGCCTTTTTTAGTCCTTGAAGGCCGCGGAGATGTCGAAGTGGAGGGACCGCCCATCGTAGCCGTAGCTCAGGGTATAGCGATGGTAGTCATCCTCGTGGAGGGCCTGGTTCTTCACCTCGATCCTCTCGGCCTGGCTGGCTGGACATTCCAGCCTCATTGTCTTGTCCACGATCGTGGCCTTGTCCAGGACCAGGGTATAGTGGACCTCGTAGACCACCTTGCCATCCGCGGTCTTCCTGCCCTGGATCTCCACCCCGGGCTTGCCCACATGGTCGATCCTGGACAGGCTCTTGCGGTCGATGAAGAAATAGGCCTCCTCGTCGCTGTGGGCCTCGGGCGGACTTGGCTCGGGCCCGTCGCCGATGTTGTAGTAGATGTCGACCCCGGGTAGGTAGCTCTCCTTGAAGTTGATCTGGACGATGTTCTTCCCGGGCTTTACCTCGAAGACCGAGTAGAAGCGGACCATGTAGGAGCGGACAAAGTGGAGGACGTGCTTCCCGGGCTCGATGTCGTTGATGCTTTTCTTGAGGCCCTGGGCCGGATCCACGAGGCTCACCGCGAGGGGAGTGGTGAAATCCAGGATTGGCTCCCGGGCTATCATGCCCAGGAAATACACCTCCGGGGGCGGCCCGGGTGGAGTGGCTCCAGGGGCGGCCTGGGGGGCGGGAGCCGCCGGGACCGTCGTCTTGGCCGTAGCGGATGTCACGTTAGCCGCAGTAGCCTTGAGGCCGGCGGCGGTAGCCTGGCCTGGCTGGCCTGCCTTGGCGGCAGAGTTCTCCGTCGTGGTGGCCGGACCGGTCTGGGTGGCCGGGGCCTCCGCCGCGATGGCCGCCGGGGCTTGAGAGCCCGCCTCCAGGCCCCGGGCCCGTTTCGCGGAGCCGCCTAGCCCGAGGGCCAGGGCCCCGGCCAGGAGGAGTATGCCCACCCCCCCAAGGCCGGCCAGGACGAGGCCGCGGTTTTTCTTCCTGGCCTTGCGCGGGGCCTGGGCCTGGGTGATGGCGGTGTCGTATATCTCGTAGATCTCCTCGGCTTTGCTGATGCCCTTGAGGTAATAGCTGCCATGGAGCTTCCAGGCCGCGCCCTTGGAGTCCATGAGCCAGGACTTGATGCTGTCAAAGACCGTGTAGGTTATGTAGATGTGGCCCCCCGCGGCCAGGCTCTCCACCCGGGAGGCCTTGTTGACGTGGCGGCCAAAGAGGTCGGTCTGCATCTTGTTCTCGATCACGGTCTGGCCCATGTGGAGGCCAATTCGGACCATCAGCTTGTCGAGCTCGGGATGGTCCTGGTTGAAGGCCTTGAGACGACTCTGGATCAGGAGGGCCTTTTCCGCCGCGGCGGTGGGCTCGGAAAACACGGCCATGATGGAGTCGCCAATGTACTTGATCACCACGCCGGCATTGCCTTCCTCGATCGTCTCCACGAGGATTCTGTCATGGCTTTGGTGGAGCTCGTGGACGTAGGACTCCCCGTTCTCCTCGGCGAGGGAGGTAAAGCCCTGGATGTCCGTGAACATGATGGTGAGGACCGCGGTGTTCTTTTTCCTGCGGTAGTCATCGATGCTGCTGATCTCTTTTTCGGAAAGGCTTAGTTGGGTTGGGCCTAGCTTGTCTTCCATCGCGGACTGCTCCGTTTTTTTGTGTTTCCGGCCCTGGCCGGCGGGCTTGCTGAAACAATTCTAGCCCATGGCCTGGTCCGCCGCCAGGGCAGGAGTCCCGGACCTAGCTCCTGCGGTTGACTATCCCTCCCTGGCCCTCCTAGACTCGACTGGTGGGGGCTCGGACCCCAAAGCCGGGAACGCTTTTCCTCCCGGGGGCGACAAATCCATGAGGTATGCACAATGACTAGAAAGTTCCTTGCCCTCCTCGTCCTCCTTGCGGGCCTAGGCCAGTCCATCCTCGTGGCCCAGGCCAAGGCCGCGCCTCCCTATGATGTGGCCGAGGCCCGCCGGGACTATCTCAGCCTCGACCTCAAGGACACGGAATTCCAGGCCATCAAGGCTATCGTGGACAAGGACGCCAAGGAGCTCGAGCGCCAAAGGGCCACGATCCGGGAATGCCAGGCCCGCCTGGCCAAGCTGATGATCGCGGAAAAGCCCGACCTTGGGGAGATTGGCACCGTGGTGCGCCAGAGCCTGGATGCCGAGTATGCCCAGCGAATGATCCAGATCTCCCGCAACCTGGAGCTGCGGGCCCTACTGGGGGATGAGCGCTGGGCCGCCCTCTACCGTATCGTCAAGGGCCTCCAGCTCTTTCCCAAGGCCGAAGACCTCCAGGGCCTGGTGGCCAGGGAGACCGACCCTGCGGGCCTCAAGGCCCTCTACCAAGTCCTGAAAGCCCTCAGATAGGGCATTGGAAGATGCCGGATACGATCGGGGCCGAGGATGACCTCGACTGCCTCAAGGCCTGGGCCGAGCGCGCCCACGCCCCCTCCCTGGAGGCCCTCCTGGGCCGCCACGAGGGCCTCATGCGCCGAGCCGCGGCGGTAGCCCTGGGAAGGACTGGCCGCTTGGACCCGGGCCTTGTGGACGAGGCCGTCCAGGAGGCCAGGCTCCGCCTCATGACGGCCCTGGCCAAGTATCGGGGCGAGGCTGCCCCGGCCACCTTCCTGGCCGCCGTGGCCAGGCGGGCGGCCCTGGATGAGCTGCGCAAGGAAGGCCGCCACCGGGGGCGCATGCTGCGGGTCCTGGCCCTCGGCCCGCTAGAGGAAGGTGGCGGCGGCGACCCTGCCCGGGACCTGGAAGCCCAGGCCGGGGCCGAGGCCGCCCGGGCCGCCCTGGAGGACCTGGGGGAGCCCGAACGGAGCCTGGTCTATCTCCGGGATGCGGAGGGCCTGGAGCTCCGGGAGCTGGCCCAGGTCTTTGGCCTGGCGGAGGGGACGGTCAAGAGCAAGCTATTCCGGGCGCGCCGGCGCCTGCGAAGCCGCCTGGAGCGGGAAGGATGGATGCCATGAAAAGGAAAGTGGCCGAGGATGCGCGGGATCTCGAGCTCGGGGCCCTGCTCAAGGCCGCCTATAGCGCCCGTCCGATGGAAGGGCCTAGGCGGGTCGTGCTCAGGTCCGGATGGCGGCGGCGGAGCCTTGTCCTGCCCTTTGCCGCCGCGGCCCTCCTCCTGGCCGGGGCCGGCCTTGCCCTGGGGCCCCCGGCCCTGGCCAGGAAAGTAGCCCTCAAAAACTCCCTGGCCTTTGCCCAGGATATCCTGGACGAAAGCCCCGCCGCTTTTTATCTCGACGTGCCGCCCCCCAGGGGCCGGGACGCCGAGGCCCTGAGCGGCTTTATCGACGATCTTTGGGCCGAGCCCTAAGCCCGCGGGCCGAGCCCTAGAGTGGCTCGGCCCGGACCAGGCTAGGGCGCCTTGACCGTGACCCTAAAGGCAGGCAGCAGCCCGAGCTCGATAGGCTTGTCAGGCTTGGCCTCGGGGCTCGCGGCCCCAGGAGCCTCGGCCCCCGGGAGGGGGACAAGGCTCAACCGCAGCACGAGGTTGTCCGTATAGCCTGCCTTGGAGGCATCCGCGCTTAGGAGAAAGGCCAGGCCCTTTGGGCCAAGGCTGATCTCCGATAGGCTGAAGCCCGGGGGCGGCTCGACCAGCTCGAGCTTAGGCGCATAACGCGCCGCCAAGCCCCCGGCCAGGGCCGGGATCCCCAGGCTGAGCCTTTGTCCGCCCCCGGCGGGCAGGATGAGGGGCGGTGAAGGCTCGAGGGCCAGGCTCCCGCCCTTGCCCCGGCCCTTGAGGAAGCCCACATACAAGCCCTGGGCGGGGACATAGTGGTTGTAGGCAAAGGCCTGCATCATCCTGTCCCGGGCCTGGACCTCGCGGGCCACCAGGCCCGTGCCCAGCTTGGCCCTGGCCTCGAGGCGTATGGCCAGGGGCGAATCCGGGGCCTTGCCCGTGAAGCCCAGGGTCATGGCCACGGTATCCTTGCCCGCCGGGATGATCCCGCCCTGGAGGCTGAGGCCTTTAGGGGGATCGACCAGGGCCAGTTCGATGTCTCCATCCCAGCCGTCTTTGCGTATCGCCACCACCCTGAAGAGGGCCGAGCCTGAGTTCTGGAAGTTGATGGCCGAGCGGTCCGTGAGGACCGCAAAGTCTTCCCGGGGCGGGCCCAGGCGAAGCCTGTAGGCGTAGTCTGGCCCACCCCGGCCCAGGGTGTCGGCGACCACGAGGGTATAGGAGCCCTGGGCCGGCAGCCGCAGCCTCAGGTAGGGATCGGCATGCTGGGTCGAAAGCCCATCCTCCCTGTCCTCCGTGTCGTCATTTGAGGCGAGGAGCTTGCCTGAGGCGTCATAGAGGGCGAGGAGGCCGTCCAGGGGGGAGCCATCCCTCCGGGCCCTGAGCTCGGCCACGAGGCTATCCCCGGCCCGGCCCACAAAGCTGTAGCGCTCAACTCTTCCTGGAGTCCCGAGCCTGCCCTCGACCACGCTGGCCACGGCTGCGTCCCCGGAAAAGGCCGTGGGCTTCCAGGCCGGCCCGGCCTCAGTCCCGGCCAGCATAATGGGGACCGTGGCCTTGGCGGCCTCGGCCACCTCAATCCGGTAGACAAAGTCAAAGCGCCCCCGGTAGATCGCGTCCCTCATGACGAGGCTATAGGTTGCGGTCCGGGGAGGCAAAAAGCGCAGGACCGGATCGGGGTCTCGGCCATTGTCATCGGCCCGGACAAGCTCCCGGCCCGCCTCATCGGCGATGGCTATCACGGGCTGGATCCAGCCCGGCACCGCGTCGGCCAGGTAGGGGACGAGGGAGCGGGCGGAAACCCGGCAGAGAATCTCCTCGCCGGCGGTCAAGGCCAGGGGAAAGCGGTCAACTTCTCCTGGGAAGACCTGGCCGTTGATCGTGACCGGGACTGCCAGGCCCGGCCTTGGCCCGCTGGCGCCCGAGGGGCCAGGGGCGGCGCCGAGGGCAAAGCGCTCGGGCTCCCGGTACTCGGGATAGGATCCGACCTCAAAGGCGACGGGATTCGAGAGGGCTGCCCCGGCCACCAGGCGCAGCTGCCTGGGTCCGGTATGGGCCGTGGGGGAAAGGCGCAGGCTAAAGATCGCCACCTCGCTCATTGGGGCCTTGGCCCGGTTGTCCCGGTTGATGTAACGCTCATAAAGGGCCCGCAGGTCCTCCCGGGAGCGCTTGTCCAGATCCCGGAATTCCGGGCGGTCCGGAAGGGGAGGCGGGGCCGGCTGAGCCGGATCGGCCTTGGCCGGGCCGGTTTCCCGGGGGGCCTTAAGGGCCGCGGCGAGCCAGGCCTTGAGGGCCTCCTCCTCGACCCGCGTAAGGGGGCCGTTGGACCCCAGATACTCGACCAGGCTCGCCTCGATGCCCTCGCCGGTGAAAAGGAGGCCCGAGGCAGCCCGCAATCCCTGCCCCGCGACGGTGACCAGGCAGATGGTCCCGGGGCTGGCTCCGGCGGGATAGACATAGGCGATATACGGCTCGGTCGCCGACCAGGCCGGGGCCCCCAGGAATGCCAGGAGCAATAAGGTGCCGGCTAACGCGTAACGGGATGTTCTGCGCTCCATCTTACATGATCTCCTTGAGGCGCCCCTTGCCGGGGCCCTCGCCCTGGGAGGGCATGGTCTTGAGCTCCAGGCCCAGGGGGTTGGGCAGGGCCCCCTCGGGGTCGATGCCGAGGCGCTCGAGGATCGACCCCAGGAGGTCCCGAGGGTAGACGGGTCTTGTGGCAACGGCCTCGGCCCGGGCGTCGCTGGAGCCGACGACCCTGCCGCCCTTGAAGCCCCCGCCGGCGAGGAGGACGGAGAAGACGGCCCCATAGTGGCTCCGTCCGCCGTTCCAGGGTGCCTCCCAGGCTATCTTGGGAGTCCTGCCGAATTCCCCGCCCCACCAGATGATGGTCGAGTCGAGGAGCTTTCTTGCCTCGAGGTCGAGGATGAGGGCCGAGAGTCCTGTGTCGAGCTCCCCGGACTTCTTGTCCAGTACGCCGAAGTGCTCCTTGTGGGTATCCCAGCCCTTGTAGTTGATGGTCACATAGGGAACCCCGGCCTCGACGAGGCGGCGGGCCGCGAGGCAGGCCTGGCCAAAGCTGTTGCGGCCATAGCGGTCCCGGGTGGCCTCGGTCTCGAGGGAGAGGTCGAAGACCTTTTTGGCCTCACCGGTGACGAGGGCCCAGGCGTCACCAGCGGCAGCCCTGGCTTCGGCTATCGCGGGGTCGGCGGCCTGGGCCTTTCCCAGGCTGTCCAGGCTTTCCAGGAGGGCCCGGCGCTCGGCGAGGCCCGCCTCGTCGACCCCTTCCGCGACGAGGCCCTCCACGGCAAAAACCTTCTTGGCCGGGTCGCCCCCGGTCACAAAGGGCTTGTACCTGGGCCCCAGGAAGCCCTCCTCGGAAAAGCGGCCCTGGCTTTCCGTGAGGACCACGTAGGGAGGGATCTGGCCCGTATAGCCGTTGTCGTAGCCCTTGAAGCGGGAGACGATAGCCCCCAGGGAAGGGTAGACAATGCCGCCACCGGGCTCATGGCCGGTCTGCATCATGTAGGCGGCCGTCTCATGGGCATTAGAGCCATGGGTCATCGAGCGGATGATCGCGTAGCGGTCGGCTATCCCGGCGAGAAGGGGCAGGCCTTGGGCGATCTCGATGCCCGGGACATTGGTCGCGATGGGCTTGGTCCAGGGTCCGGTGTAGTCATAGCCCGCCCCGGGCTTGGGGTCGAAGGTCTCGAGCTGGGAGGGGCCGCCCCACATCCAGATCTGGATCACGGCCTTGGCCGCCGGAGCTGGGCCGGTCTGGGCCTGGAGCCTCGGGCTTTGGGCGACAAGCAGGCCGAGGAGGGCAAGGGCAAGCTTTGTTCTCTTCATGGTGTTTCCCCTTTTCCTTTCAGTGCCGGAATAGGAATTCCGTGCTGTTCACCAAGGCCCAGGCTATATCCACGAGGGCCTGCCGGGAGGGGCCGCCTTTCCTCTTAAGGTAGGCTTCCACTGTCGCGGCCTCTGCGGGGCTGGGCCTCCGCCCCAGGAGGGAGCGGTAGAGGTAGCTCAGGGCCCCGGCCTTGCCGGTCTTGGCTAGGGCCAGGGCTTCCGCGAGGAGGGGCCCCTGCTCGATTCCCTGCCTCAGGGCGCTTGAATTCAGGAGGTAGAGCTCCTGGTCAACCGAGACCTTGCTGTTCCGCTCCGAGGCAAGGCCCCGGTCCCGGGAAGGCCTGCCAAACTTGACGAGGAAAGAGCTCGTGATGCTCCCGTCGGCCAGGGAGATGCTTCGGTTTTCCTTGGGGATAAAGGTAAAGGGCTCGGGGATGGGGCTTACATAGGCCTCGCCCTTGCCGGTGACCCGGTAGAGGGCATCCGCGAGGACCTCCGCGTCCAGGCGCCGGATCCGATAGCGGGCATAGGAGGGCTCGGCATCGCCCCGGGACTCCTGGGCGTAGGTCTGGGAGGCGAGGACCAGGCGGTAGAGGGCCCGGAGGTCCCAGCCCGAGTCCACCAGGGCCTTGGCGAGGAAGTCGAGGAGCTCGGGGGAGGCTTCGGGGCCGCCTAACCTGGCCTCGTCGACGGGTTCCCGGATCCCGGTGCCCAGGAGCCAGGACCATATGCGGTTGGCCATGGCCCGGGCAAACCAGGGGTTCGCGGGAGAGCAGAGCCAGTCCGCGAAGACGATCCTGGGGTCGGCTCCGGGGCTGGCCTCGATCCGGCTCCCATCGGGAAAGCGATAGCTGACACTGGTCGAGGCCGAGGCCGGACCCGCGGCCGACCCGGGGGCCAGGGGGTCGGTGTAGACGATCTCCTCTTTCCACTCCATGCTGCGCTTGAAGGCGAGGCGGGAGAAGAAGCGGCCGAGCTCGGTGGCTGTCCCGGCGTCAAGGTAGTCGAGGCCCAGGCCCAGGAAGGTCTGGCTCACATGCCGCGCAAAGGAGGCCGGGTCCCTGCTTGGAAGGACCCGGAAGAAATTCGACTCCGGGTCCCTGAAGTCGCTGCCCGAGCCCGTGATGAGGGCCCGGGCGAATTTGTCGTAGCCTAGGTTGGTCCGCATCGCCTCCCGGATCCACTGGTGATAGGCCTGGACGGCGTTGGGCCAGAGGTTGGAGGGGTACTCGGACTTGACCCGCAGGATGTCCCCCCACTTGAGGGAGAGGTAGTCGGCGAATTCCGGGCGGAGGAAGAGCCCTTCCACCAGCTTGGCCCGCCGCTCCGGCGAGGGATCGGCCAGGAAGGCGTCCTGCTCGGCCACGGTCGGCCTTGTGCCCAGGAGGTCGAGGTAGACCCGGCTGATGTAGGCCTCGTCCGAGACCGGGGCATTGAGGCTCTTGCCCCCGGCGGCCAGCGCGCGGGAGACGATGCCGTCTATCGTGGGCTTGGGAGCCTGGGAAGACTGGGCTGCCGCCCAATACCCGAGGGACCAAAGGAGCAGGACAAGACAGAGGCTCGTGGCTTTTCCTGGGGCTATCATGATTCTCCTCATGGCGCCCAGGAGGATAGGGTTCCGCAGACTCCCGGGCCTTGGTTAGTCGCCCGGAGAGTCCCCGGAGTTCCCGGGAGGAGGGGAGAAAAGCGCCCTAGTCCAGGAATCGCCTGGAGCCGAGGATCCGGTGGCCCTCGAAGCTGGCCTGGGGGACAAAGAGGTCGGCTAGGCTTGGAGGGATCGAGGCCGCCCCCTCCTGGGAGACGAGGATCGTCCCCTCCGAGCCGGTCTTCATGCCCAGGTGGAAGATAAAGTTCACGTCGTCGGAGACGACGGTTCCCGTGGAGCCCGGGGGCCGCCACATGGTCGTCCCGGAATGGAAGGCAAAGTGGAAGGCCAGGGGGGTCTCGAGGTGGAAGACCTCGTAGCCCACCAGGGCGCGGTCGAGGAGGAGGCGGAAGGCGGCCAGCACGGGATTTGTCCCCTGGTCCTCGGGGGGGAAAAGGAGGAGGCTCCCCTGGGTTTCCCTGATCCACACGATGCCGCCGTACTCGGCCGACCAGGGCTCGAGGAAGGAGGCAAAATCCTCCCTCAGGCGGTTGAGGCGCTTTTCCCCAATGCTCTCAAGGAGTCCCTTCTGGCCCGCCAAGGCGGCATAGCAGAAGCGGACCCGCACATCCTCGTCCACGGCCAGGGAAGCCCAGCCGGGAAAGGCCTTAGGGGCGCCCTCACTGGCCTTGCTGGGGGCCGCAAGGCCCGCGAAGACCAGGGCGGACCGGAGCCGCTCGGGCGCCACCGCAGACTTGAGGACCTTGGGGCCCAGGTAGTCCGAGGCCCCGGAAAAGAAGAGGGCCCCGGGATCGCCTATCTCGCCGCCCCGGTCGGCGACCCCCCAGGCGCAATATGCGATCTCTCCGAGCCTCGCCCCCAGGCCGAGGATCCGGTCTTCTCCCAGGCCGGTCGCGTCCAGCCAGACAAAGGCCCCGGCGGCCTTCTTTTTATAGCTGCGGGCAAAGCTCGCCATGGGCAGGACCTCGAGGCTCGAGTCCTTGTCCAGGGCCTTCTCCAGGACCGCCCGGAGCTTGTGGTTGTCGGGGTCCCCATACAGGAGGTACCTCATGCGGACTCCAGCCTGACCTCGTAGACGAGGAGGCGGGAGGCCTCCCCCGGGCCGGGATGGAAGCGGTCGAGGATGACCCGGTCCAGGGTCGGGGCCACCGCGGGGGTGATCGAGAGGCAGCCCGGGGGCGTCCATCGCGCCTCGGCCTCCATGGCCTGGAGGACGGTCTCCTGCTTGGCTATGTCGCCCATCTCCGCATGCCAGCGCACGGGTCCGGTGTGCACCGCGGCCCGCACGAGCAGGGGCTCTCCCAGGCTGTTTTGGACGCGGTCGTAGAGGAAGAGCTCGTGGAGGAGGGCCAGGCCCGCAAGGACAGCCGAGGTCGTGGAGTGGCCAAAGTGGAAGGCCGCCAGGGCCCCATCCCCCTCCCAGGACCAGATCCGGCCCGAGCGGCCCTCCACGCAGCGGGAGAGGATAAGCCTCAGGTCCTCATAGGCGCCCCGGGCCGCGGCCTCCCCGTGCTCGCGCACCAGGCGGGAGTTGCGGACAACGTCGACCCTGAGGAGGGATACGCGGTTTTCCTCCCCCTCCCCCAGGCGGCCCCAGTTGGGGGTGCGGCGGATCCGGGGGTCCTCCATAAAGTGCTCGGTGTCCTCGTCCCAGAGATAGCCCTCGGCGGCTATGCCCTTGAAGATCTCCCGGAGGTTGGCTATGGGCCAGGCCCGGCCCATGAAGCCCTCCCGGTCGAGGCGGGCGAGGCGCTCGGCCAGGCGCAGGAAGCGTATCCCCGCGACGGCGTCATCCACGAGGGTAGAGGCGGCTATCTGGGCCGAGAGCGGGAAGTTGCGGGGTATGGCCGAGCGGCTGTGAAGGTCATAGTCTCCCTCCATCACATCCCGGGCTATGCGCTCCAGCATGTCGGGGGTGAGGGATTCCGAGAGGACTCTCTTGGTGGATAAGGCGAGGCTTGGGCGAACCTTGACCAAAGGACTTCTCCAATTCACTTCTTGTGCTAGATCCTAGTACATGCTCTGCCTTGGAGGATAGCGCGTCTCCCCGGCCCTGTCAGGGCAACGGGGCGGGATTGGAGAAAATACCCATTCCCCAATGGCCTATCTCCTGGCTCCCTTTTTCTCCTCTTCCTTGCCCACGCCTTCGAGGATTCCCTCGATCCTCTGGCCCAGCTCGAGGCGGGCCTTGAGGACTGCCCCGGGGGCTTCCTCGCCATTGGCAAGCCTGCGGTTGAGGATCCCGGTCTCGGCGCCTAGCTCGGCCTTCTTGCCCTGGGAGAGGTTGCGCTCGAGCAAGGGCCGCCGAGACTTGGAGCCCCAGGAGGCCACGGCCAGGTCCCGGGCGGAGAGGCGATCCAGGACGCGCCGGGTGAGGAGCTTGTCCCGGTCCGCCAGGAGGGCGAGGGGCAGATCCCGGGCCACGAGGTCCGCCAGGCCTGCCCTGTCCACGGCCTCGATGCCATCCCCTAGCTCGGACACCAGGAGGCACCTTCCCCCATAGCTTAGCTCGAGGCGGCCTTTCCTAAAGGCATCCCAGAGCCCCCCGAGGGAATCCTTTCCCTGGGCGATCGTTCCGGCCCTGTCCCCTTGAACCAGGGGGAGGCCGGCCTTCCTGGCCGCCACCCATTCCTCCCGGCTCGCCTCAGGCAGGCTTGCCAGGAGGCGCCTTTCATCGAAGGGCTGGAGGGGCAGGGCAGTCTTGGGACTGTCCGCCTCACCGCCGGCCTTGCGGCAAAAGAAGAGGGCCTGGAAGCCCAGGGCTCCCAGGGCGGGCAGGAAATAGCCCTGGACGAGGCGGGCCAGGTCTGCTTCGCCAAAGAGGCTCAAGAGGGAGGGGAGGAGGGGGAGGCCGACCGGACTCGAGCTAGGCCCGGCCTCCTTGGAGGCGAGGAAGGCCCTTCCCCAGAGCTCGTCATTGACGGCGAGGAAACTAGCCAGGGGGGAGTCCTTGGGCCCTCCCTCGGCCCCGGGCAGGAGGCCTAGGAGGGGCAGGGGGAGGATGAGGGCAAACTCAAGGCTCGCTGCTCCCGCAAGAAGGCGGCCCTCGAGGCAGAGGCCTGTCCTGGCCGCGGTGGCTGGGGTCCGGCCAAAGACCGGGCCTGCTATTCCTGGGAGGAGGGCGGCTAGGCCGGGCCAGGCTTTTTTCCAGGCCGCCCCCAGGATGGGCTCCACGGCCTTGGCCACGGCCTCGGCCGAGGCCTGGGAGCCCTCGGGCGGGTAGACCTCATAGAAAAAGCCCATCCGGGAATTGCCCGAGGACCAGGCCGCGGTCCAGCGGATCCCCCCGGGGCCCGGCCGGGGGCCTTCCAGGAAGCTCCTCCAGGACACCGAGGCCTGGCCTGGCCCGGCCTGCCATTCCCGGGGACAGAGGAGGGCCGGGAGGCAGAGGAGGCCAGGACTCTCGAGCCCAAGGGAGGCAGGGCCCGACTCGTCCTGGAACGCGTTATCCGAAACAGGTTTAGCCGCGAGGAGCCTGGCAAGGCCCTCGTCGAGGATAAGGGCCGAAGCCCCGCTCTTTTCGATCCTGCAGCGGCTGGCCCCCAGGCGGCGCCGGGCAAGCTCGAGGCGCCAGGCCGGCGCGCTTGAGGCATGCTTGAGGATCCTCTCTCCCAGGCAGGCTTCCAGGCGAGTCTGGAGGGCCTGGACGCCTTCCGGGCTTTCCGGGCCGCGCAGCAGGAGTAGGGCCCTCGGGCTGTCTCCCCCGGCAAGGAATTCCACCAGGGTCTCCCAGGCCTTGTCTCCGGGCTCGAGGACGGCCTGGGCCTCAGGGATGGTCACCACGGAGGGGTCGAGGGACAGGCAGGAGCAATAGAGCGACGTGATCGGGTCCGGGGCCTTTTGCCTAGCCTTGCCCCGGCGTCCATCGAAGATACCCATGGCCTTTAGTGTCCCACTTTACGGTGTCCGGGGCAAGACCGGTCTTAAGCCGGGTCTCGGGAATAGACCGAGACCCGGTCCTTGCCCTCGGCCTTGGAGCGGTACATGGCCTTGTCGGCCAGGCGGGCAAGGCCAGCCTCATCGGTGGCATGCTCGGGGAAGAGGGCAAGGCCGATGCTCGCGGAGACCCTGGCCACCTTGCCTGCCAGGTGGTAGGGCTCCCTCAGGGCTAGCCTGAGCTTTTCCGCGGCCAACCTGGCCGCCTCGGCCTCCTCGACCCCCTGGAGGAGGACGATAAACTCATCCCCGCCTATGCGGCCCACCACGTCCGAGGCGCGCAGGGAAGCGCGCATCCGGTCCGCCGCTTCCTTCAGGAGGAGGTCCCCCACCTCGTGTCCAAGGCTGTCGTTGACTTCCTTGAAGTAGTCGAGGTCCAGAAAGGCCAGGGCCAGGCAGCTGCCTCCCCGCCGGGCCATGGCCAGGGCCTGGCCCAGGAGGTCGGAAAAGAGGGCCCGGTTGGGCAGGCCCGTGAGCTGGTCGTGGTGGGCAAGCTGGCGGTAGCGCTCCTTGCTTTCCGCGAGGCTTTCCTTGGCTTCCTTGAGCTCGGTGATGTCCACGGTGATCCCCAGGATGGCCGACCTCCTCGTGCCCGGGCGGCGATAGGGCACCTTGGTGGTCTGGAACCAGCCGGGGCTGTGGTCCAGGCGGAGGCCCGGGTGCTCGGACACAAAGAGGGCCTTCCCCGAGCCTATGACTTCCCGGTCCTGGTCCCGGTAGGCCAAAAAGTCCTCCTCGTCCACGCCCAGGTCGGCATCGGTCAGGCCCATCATGGCCTCGGGCTTGGTCTTGTAGTAGGCGGCCATCGCCCGGTTGGCCAGGATATAGCGACCTTGGTAGTCCTTGGCGAACACATAGGCGGGCATCGTGTCGATCAGGAGGCCGAGGTGCCGGTCATGGCGGCGGAGACTCAGGTTCCAGGCCAGGAAGAGACCCAGGGTGAGGGCAAGGATGGCCCCCAAGGCGAGGAGCATCGGGACTATCTCCGGGTGCTCGGCGGCCAGGGCCATCGCCGAGGCCCGGGACTCCTCCGGGCTAGGCCTGGGGCTGAGGAGGCCCCAGGCGGCTAGGCCTGCGGCCAGGGCAAGCCCGAGAATCGTGAGTAGTCTTGCCCTGCTTGTCCGCATCGCCACCGGTCCTCTCCGCGCTACAGGCTAATGGGCACCGGCTTCACGTCCCAGATCTCGTCAGCGTACTCCTTGATGGTGCGGTCCGTGGAGAACTTGCCCATCCGGGCCGTGTTCAGGATGGACATGGCGATCCAGGCCTCCCTGTCGCGATAGGCCTCGCTCACCCGCTCCTGGCAGGCGATATACGACTCATAGTCGGCCAGGAGCATGTAGCTGTCCCCCTGGTGGAGGAGGGCGTCGACGATGGGCCTGAACAGGCCCTCGTTGCCTGGGGAGAAATAGCCGCTTCCTATCTGGTCGAGGACATTCTTGAGCTCGGGATTGGCGTTGTAGTAGGCCATGGGGTCGTAGGAGGATGCCTTAAGCCTTGTGACGGCCTCGGCGTCCAGGCCGAAGATAAAGATGTTCTCCTTCCCGACCTCCTCCATGATCTCGATGTTGGCCCCATCCAGGGTGCCGATGGTGACTGCCCCGTTGAGGGCGAGCTTCATGTTGCCCGTGCCCGAGGCCTCGGTCCCGGCCGTGGAGACCTGCTCCGAGAGATCCGCCGCGGGCATGATCTTCTCCGCGTTGGAGACCGCGTAGTTGCGCAGGAAGACCACCTTGAGCCTGTCCCCGATCCTGGGGTCGTTGTTGACCACCGCCGAGACGGAGTTGATCAGCTTGATGATCAGCTTGGCCATGTGGTAGCCCGGGGCCGCCTTGCCCGCGAAGATGACGGTGCGGGGCACGAAGTCCTTGCCGGGGTTGTCCTTGATGCGGTTGTAGAGGGTCACGACATGGAGGACGTTGAGGAGCTGGCGCTTGTACTCGTGCAGCCTCTTGACGTGGACATCGAAGAGGGAGTCAGGGTTGACCGTGATCCCGTTGCGGTCCAGGATATAGGCGGCCAGGAATTCCTTGTTGGCCCGCTTGATCCTGTGCCAGCTATCGCGGAATTTCCTGTCCTTGGCGAAGGGCTCGAGCTTCCGGAGCTCAAAGAGATCCGAGGTCCAGCCCTCCCCGATCTTTTCGCTGATCAGGGCCGAGAGGAGGGGGTTGCAGAGCCTGAGCCAGCGCCTCTGGGTGATCCCGTTGGTCTTGTTGTTGAACTTGCCTGGCCAGAGCCGGTGGAAGTCCTTGAACAGGCTCGCCTTGAGGATCTCCGTGTGGAGGGCGGCCACGCCGTTGACCGAATGGCTGCCGATGATGGCCAGGTTGGCCATCCTCACCTTTTTCACCTCCCCCTCCTCGATGATCGAGAGCTCCCGGGCCATCTCCGTATCCCCGGGAAAGAGGAGGGCCAGCTCGGCCAGGAACCTGCGGTTGATCTCGAAGATGATCTCGAGGTGGCGGGGCAGGACCCGGCCCACGAGGTCGACGGGCCAGCGCTCCAGGGCCTCGGGCAGGACCGTGTGGTTCGTGTAGCCAAAGGTCCTGCAGGTGATGTCCCAGGCCTCGTCCCAGCCCAGGTATTCCAGGTCCACGAGGACCCTCATGAGCTCGGCTATCGAGATCGCCGGGTGGGTGTCATTGAGCTGGATCGCCACCTGGTCGGGGAAGGCCCGGAAGTCCTTGTGCTCGTTCTTGTAGCGCCGGAGGATGTCCTGGATGGTGGCGGACACGAAGAAGTACTCCTGGCGCAGGCGCAGTTCCTTGCCTTCGAAGAAGTTGTCGTTGGGGTAGAGGACCTTGGTGATGTTCTCAGAGACGGATTTCGCGGATACCGCCTTGATGTAGTCGCCGTCGTTGAAGTAGTTCAGGTCGAATTCCCGGGTCGACTTGGCCGACCACAGGCGGAGGTTGTTCACCGTGTTGTTTCGATAGCCCGGGACGGGGGTGTCGTAGGCCATCGCGACGATCTCCTCGGCGTCCACCCAGCAGTGGCGGGTCTGGCCCTTCTCATCGACATAGGTCGAGGCCCGCCCATAGAACTTGACCAGGTTGCTGAACTCGGGCCGGGGGAATTCCCAGACATTGCCCAGGCGGAGCCAGTTGTCGGGGGTCTCCACCTGGTAGCCATCCCGGATGCTCTGGAAGAAGATGCCGTAGTCATAGCGTATGCCATAGCCCACCGCGGGTATCTCGAGGGTCGCGAGGGAATCCATAAAGCAGGCGGCCAGCCTTCCTAGGCCCCCGTTCCCGAGTCCGGCGTCCCACTCCCTTTCGCGCAAGTCCTCGAGGGAATAGCCCAGCTCACTCAGGGCCTTTTGGGCCTCTCCCTCCAAGCCCAGGTTGACCAGGCTGTTGCCCAGGGTCCTCCCGATCAGGAATTCCAGGGAGAGGTAATAGATGCGCTTGGCCTGCTTCTTGTGGTAGGTCTGCTGGGTGGAGATCCACCTCTCGATGAGGCGGTCTCTGGTCGCCATGGCTATGCTGCTGTAGCTGTCCTGCACGGTCGCGGAGTACCTGTCCTTCCCCAGGGAATACTCCATGTGGCGCAGGAAGGACTCCTTTAGGGCCTTGGCATCCATTCCAAGGTTTTCCTCGACAAAATCCGCGGGGTGGGGGCTCGTGCGGGGACTGGCGGCCATGGCTTCCTCCGTCTCTATGCTTGACACTTGGGATCAATAATAGTGTCTTCCGCGCCAATTAGCCACTGGTCAGGGCGAGTCCCGACGCCCGCCGGGAGGAAGGCCTCGAGCTGGGCCGGATCCGGGAGGGCCTTGAGCTCCCAATGGGGCGGCAGGAGGCGTCGGTAGCCCTCGGCGCCATAGCGCTCGTCCACGAGGAGGACAAAGCCCCGGTCGGCCTCGGACCGGATAACGCGCCCCGCGGCCTGGATGATTCGGCTGATCCCGGGGAACAGGTAGGCCCAGTCGTAGCCGTCGCCATGGCGGGCCTCGAAAAATTCCCGATAGAGATTGTTGGCCGTGTTTACCTGGGGCAGGCCCAGCCCGAAAATGATGACCCCCACGAGGCTTTCCCCGACGAGGTCCACGCTCTCCGCAAAGGATCCCCCGGTGACCGCAAAGCCCCGGCTGCCTCGCCGGCCCTCAAAGGCCTCGACAAAGGCCTTTCTGTCCGCGTCGGCCATGGAGGGAGTCTGGACTAGCCAGGCCTCGGGCCGGTCCGTCTCGGCCAGGAGGCGGGAGAGGAGGGCCTCCTGGAAGGCGAAGGAGGGGGAGAAGACGAGGAGGTTGCCCGCCACGGCGGCAAAGGCCTGGCTGACGAGGCGAGCGTAGGCCCCCAGGCTCGCGCCGCGGTCCTTCCAGCGGGTAGAGACCTGGCAGTCCGCCAGGTAGGCGCAGTTTTCCCTGGGAAAGGGCGAGGGCAGGTCGACAAAGCGGGATCCGGGGTCGGGGTCCAGGAGGCGCCTAAAATAGCGGGGCGGGGCCAGGGTCGCGGAAAAGAGAACCCCGGCCTTCTGGTTCCCGAGGGTCTCGGCGAGGGGCCCTGAGGGGTCGACGCAGAGGAAGTCGAGGCGGAGCTCGCCCCCGCGGTTTCTGACCAGGGTCCGGTGGGAGGCCGGGTCGTAGCGCGAGAGGACGCCTAGGAGCCGCGCAAGCTCCCAGTAGAGCTCCTGGACGGGGGCGGAGAGGCCTAGTCCTTTCTCGAGAAGGGCGTCCAGGCCGTCGACCAGGGCCTGGAGGGCCTCCACTATCCTAGCCGGGGGTCCTTGGCGATCTTCCTCATAATTGGCTGGGGTTTCCTTTTTGAGGGCCAAGAGGGCGGCGTTGAGGGGCGCGAGGAGCTTTTTCTCCTCCGGCCCGGCTTGCCTGCGGACCTCGAGGATCCGGCGCTTGGAGAGGCTGGCCGAGTGCATGGCCCGCGCCCGGTCGACCAGGTTGTGGGCCTCGTCCACAAGGAAGGCAAAGCGGGTCTTGCCCCCGAGGAAATAGCGCTTTAGCCTGACTCCGGGGTCGAAGCCATAGTTATAGTCGGCGATGATCACGTCGCAGTATAGGGAAAGGTCGAGGGAGAGCTCGAAGGGGCAGGCGAGGTGCTTCCTTGCAAGCTCCTCGATCGCCCCGCGGTTGAGGGCGGAATGCCGGCCAATCTCGGCCAGGGCCCGGCGCGCCTTCGAGAAATAGTCCCGGGCATAGGGGCAGAGCTCGGGGTCGCAGGGAGGCCGCCAGGCCCGGGGGCCCTCGTCCCCAGTCTCGGCTGACCCTTCGCGCATAAAGCAGATCTTGGCCTTGGCCGTGAGGCTTATCCAGCGAAGGCCCGCGCTTCCGGCCATGGCGGCGCCCAGGATGCCCAGGGCCCTTTCCGCGGCCCCTGCCCCCGAGCCCTTGGCGGTAAGGTAGAAAAGCTTGTCCACATGGCCCCGGCCCAGGGCCTTGAGACCCGCGTAGAGGACGGCCATCGTCTTGCCTATGCCTGTCGGCGCCTGGAGGAAGAGCCTGCCCCCTTCTCTCAAGGTCCGGAAGACTTCCCGGGCGGCCTCCCTCTGGCCGGCGCGCGGTTCCGGAAAAGGAAAGCCCAGGGCCTCAAGGCTTGCCTCCAGGCCGCTCCGCCGGGCCGCGAGGCCATCCTGCCATTCGAGGAAGGAGGCAAGGGGGCCTCCATAGGCCTTCTCGAGCTCCTCAAGGCTCTGCTCAGAGGAAAAGACTCTTATACTACCCTGGCCCCGATGGACATAGACTAGATCGAGGGTCCCCGAGTCCAGGCCTGCGTCGAGGGCGTGGAGCCAGGCATAGAGGCCAAGTTGGGCGACATGGGCGGGGTTCCAGTCCGGGGCGAGCCTGGCCGGATCCTGGGCCGTGGACTTGATCTCCTCGATATGGACCCGTCCCTCCGCCTCATAGATGCCGTCGGCCCGGCCCGAGAGCTCCAGCACCACCTGGCCAGCCGGAAAGCTCCGGGTCAGGGCGACCTCGGCCCGGTAGCTGGGGATGCCCCGCCCCTGGAGCCGCCCATGGGCCTCCCGGCCCAGGCTGGCGGCTTTTTCCGCCGGGCCCGCCGGGCCCGCCACCCCCAGGCTTCCCTCCTGGAAGAGGATCTCGGCGAGGCTGCGTATGCTCATCTTGAGGATCCGGGCTTGGCCCATGGGCAAGGAGTCTAGCATCTCCCGTGGCCTTGCGGTAATCCGCCCCCGACCCTAGACTGGAGCGGCGTCCTCAAGGCCCCGGCCCGCCGGGAGCAAGGACTCAGGGAGGCAGGGATGAATCTCGATTTCCGCATGATCGTCGAGGACAATTTCGAGGAGTGCGTGGGCCTTTTCGTCCGGGAGGACCAGCCCTTTGTGGCCCCCAATATGCGCTCCCTGGCCCAGGCCTACCTCAATCCCGAGGCCGTGCCCCGGGCCATCTACGTCGAAGACGTGATGGTGGGCTTTATGATGTACCTCGTCGACCGCGGCTCGGGCGAGCTCTACCTCTGGCGCTTTATGATCGACAAGGGCCAGCAAGGCAAGGGCTATGGGACCGCGGCCCTCGCCTACCTTGAGCGCATAGCCCGGGCGGAGCCGGGGATTGTCCGCATGAAGCTGTCCACATCGCCAGCCAACGCGAACGGCATCAAGGTCTACACGAGATTCGGCTTTGTGGACACGGGCATCCTGGACGATGGCGAGGAAGTCTTCGTGAAGGAACTGCGCTAGGGCCGCCCTAGAAGCCCCCCGACTCAATCCCCTCGCAGAGCCTGAAGGCCTCCTTCAGGCTGCGCCGGTACTCGGCCTCGGGCACGGGCACGTCGATGAGGATAATCCGCCTGCAGAAATAGTCCATGGCCTCCTCGAGACCCATGGGGAGGATGCCCGTCATGATGCCCTTGAACAGGGCCTTGGCGAGGGCGTCGCTCGATATGATGCTGGCCACCACCCGCTTGTCCGAAAGCCTGGCGCCGTAGGCCGTGGCCAGTCGTTTCAGGTCCTTGAACAAGGTGGTCTTGAGGCGCTCGATGTTCGCCGCGTCATAGTCGGCATAATGGACCAGGTCGTAGTAGACGGCCTGGGTCGCCTTGTTGAGGGCTATATGGCGAAAGATAAGGATATAGCTGACCAAGGTGTGGAGGAGGATGTCCCCGGCCCTGCCCACTGCCTGGTCCGCGGCCTCCTGGATGCGGGCGACGATCGAGTCGAAGAGGGCCCGGGCGATCTTTTCCTTGTCCTCGAAATGGTAGTAGACCGAGGCCCGTCCTATTCCGGCGGCGGCGGCGATGTCGCCCACCCCGACCTCGTAGTATCCCCGCTCGGCAAAGAGGCTGGCGGCGGCCTCGAGGATTCTTTCGCGGGTTTCCGTGCTCTTCCTATATGCCATGCGCGACCCCCCATGCTAGATCGCAAATTTGGACACTCGTCCGAATATTATTGACAGGCCGGGAATCCGCCCCTATGATCATCCTCGGGCCTATATTTGGACACATGTCGAAATGTTTGTCGCCGTCTTCCGTGCCAGAGTATCGGACAATCGCCATCGATTGTCAACATGATGGTCCTTCGGAGCGGCGCAGGGGGCTGGGCAGATGGACAGTCGGCGTGGAGCGATTGCGGGCATCGACGCGAGGCGGGAAATCCTCATAGCCTTTAGTGACAGGGTCTGGAGCCTTGCCGAGACCGGACTCGAGGAGAAAGAGTCGGCTGCGGCCCTCCAGGCCGCCCTCGAGGCCGAGGGCTTCAGGATCAGGTCCGGCCTTGCCGGTATCCCCACGGCCTTTGTGGCGAGCTACGGCGAGGGAAGTCCGGTTATAGCACTCCTGGGAGAGTACGATGCCCTGTCCGGCCTGAGCCAGGCCGCGGCCCGGCCGGCCAAGGAAGCCCTGGTCCCTGGCGGGAACGGCCATGGCTGCGGCCACAACCTCCTTGGGGTCGGCTCCCTGGGAGCAGCCCTCGCCGTCAAGGACTATCTCCTTTCGAGCGGCGCAAAGGGCACGATACGCTACTACGGCTGCCCCGGGGAGGAGCGTGGCTCGGGCAAGACCTTCATGGCCCGGGCCGGAGCCTTCGATGGCGTCGACCTGGCCCTGACCTGGCATCCGAGCGACGTCAACTGCGTCCTCCAGGCCCGGACCCTCGCCAACCTCTCCGCCTACTTCCGCTTCACGGGCAGGGCAGCCCACGCCGCCTCCTCTCCCCACCTGGGGCGGAGCGCCCTGGACGCGGTGGAGCTCATGAACGTCGGCGCCAATTACCTCCGGGAGCACGTGATCCCCGAGGCGCGGATCCACTATGCCATAACTAACCCCGGCGGCTCGGCGCCCAACGTAGTGCAGGACCTGGCCGAGTCCCATTATTTCTGCCGGGCTCCCCGGGTCTCCCAGGCCAAGGAAATCTATGAGAGGTTGTGCGACGTTGCCCGGGGCGCCGCCCTGATGACGGGCACGGCCTGCGAGATCCGCCTGGCCGAGGGCCTCTCGGACTATATCCCGAACAGGACCGTAGGTGAGCTCCTCCAGCGCTGCATGGCCCCGGCGGGCATCCCCGCCTTCAAGGATGCCGACCGGGACCTCGCCCGGAGCTTCCGCTCCAGCCTCAGCGCCGCCGAGCTGGGCTCGGCCCTCGCCCAGGCTCGCTATACCCAGGGGCGCGAGATAGCCCGGCGCCTGGAGGAGTCTCCCCTCGCGGAAGAGCTTGGTCCGCTTTTTCCGGGCGACAGCCTCCTGCCGGGCTCCACCGATGTAGGAGATGTGAGCCAGATCGTTCCCACAGGCCAGGTCGTCACGGCCTGCACCGCCTTTGGCACCGTCCCCCACACCTGGCAGTTCGCCGCCCAGGCGGCCTCCTCGATCGGCCACGAGGGCATGCTCGCCGCCTCCCGGGTCCTCGCCCTCGCCTGCCTTGAGGCCTTTGGGGATCCAGGCCTGCTCGAGCGCGCGAAGGCGGAGTTGAGGGAAGTGACGGGGGGGCGCTACGAGTGCCCGATCCCGGAAGGAGTCCTTCCCGGGGTGCCTTGATACAGGTTTCTCAAAGCCACGCCATCATAGGAGGCCAGGATGTCAGACGTTTCCAATGCCCGGAAATTCGGTTTCTTCGGCTCGATCTACTTCGTGGAGGGCGCGGTCCTCACGATGTTCTCCACCTACATGATCATCTACCTTCGCAGGTTCAACCTGACCTTCACCCAGATCGGGCTGATCTCGTCCATCTCCCTCCTGCCTACGATCCTCAAGATCTTTATCGGGGCGATCAGCGACAAGTGGAGCTTGTTCAGGAAGGGCCACCGCAAGCCTTACATCCTTGTCGGCCTCGTCCTTCAGGGCCTGGGCTACCTCGTCATCCCCTTTGTCTCCCCCGTGGAGAGCTATGGCCTCTTTGTCACGATCTCCTTCTGCATCGGCCTTGGCATGGCGACCTATGACACGACCACCGACGGCCTGGGCATCGACACCACGCCCGAGGCCGAGCGCGGCAATGTCCAGGCCTTCTGCGTAGGCGGCCGGGCCCTCGCGGCCGTGGTCTTTGGCGTCGCCTTTGGCCTCCTGGCCGGAAAGGGCCTCTGGAAGTACGCCTTCTGGCTCATAGCCGTCCTCTCCTTCCTCGAGCTTGCGGCCCTCCCCTTTGTGAAGGAGCGGTCCCGGGAGGAGCAGCCCAAGTTCGCCTGGGCGGCCTTCAGGGAGCTTGTGAAGCCCGCCTATATCATATCGGCACCTTCTTCCCCCTGGCCCTCTACTCGAGCTATTCCATGCTCTCGGTCTTCCTGAAGGAAGGCTTTGGGGTGGGCATGAACACGATCGCCCTCCTCTCCGCCGTCTTTGGCATCGGACAGGTCGTGGGCGGCCTCGCGGGCGGCCCCTTGCTCAAGCGCTTTGGGCGCAAGGCCAGCCTCTACGTGACCGCGGTCTTCACGGCCCTGGCCACCCTCTTCCTGGGCCTCCTGCCTTCGGGCGGCCTGGCCTGGCTGGTCGTCCCCCTCTTTGGCCTGGCCTTTGGCTACTATTCGACGATCTATTTTGCCGTGGCCATGGACTTTGCCGATCCCCGCATCGCGGCCTTCATGTTCGCCGTCACCATGGCCTTTGGCAACATCGGCATCTCCGGAGGCTCGGCCCTCTCGGGCGTTCTCGTGGACAAGGTCGGCTTCCGGCCCATGTTCTTTATCTACGCCGGGGTCAACCTCCTCATGCTCGTCCTTTCCTTTATCGTCTTCAGGCTCAGGAAGGACCTCGCCCACAAGTCGGCCGCCTGAGTCCGGATTCCTGGAGTCCCGTCCTCCCTTGATCGGGAGGACGGACTTCTAGGCCCTAGGACCCATCCAAAGACATTCCGGCGCAGGAGGTGGCCCCATGGCCGATGCCCTCATCAAGCTTCTGAGTGGCCTCCAGGGCCTCCTCCACCCGAGGGAGTTCAGCGCCTCTCGGCCCTTCGAGGGCAACGCCGCCCACATGGACCGGGCCGAGGGCCTCTGGTGGGCCTACAAGTTCTACTGGGGCCCGATCGAGGAGCCCGAGCCTGGCTCGGGCCTGGAGGACTTCTTTCGGGGGCAAGACCTGGATTTTTCCCGTGCCGAGGGCTTTGAGGAAACCGCCTCCATGACCCTGGCCGCCGGCGGGGACATCCTGGTCTCCCCCGACCTGCGGCCCGAGACCACCACGGCCCTCTGGGACGAGGTGGGGGATTTCCTTTTCCAGTCCGACCTGGCCTGCGCCAACCTCGAGACTCCGGTCTCCCCCTCTTCTCCTCCGGGTTTCTTGCCCGCGAGCATCCTCGGTCCCATGGCCCTCAACTCCACCCCAGAGATGCTTGACCGGATCACCCAGGGCGGGAAGGGCATCTCGTTCTTCTCCACGGCCAACAACCACTGCCTCGACCAGGGGGAGGCGGGCCTGCGGGAAACTCTCGAGGTCCTCGATAGGCGGGGACTGCGGCATGTGGGCACGGCAAGGAGCCCCGAGGAGCGGGACGCCGTGGTGATGGTGGAGAGGGGCGGCGTCAAGCTCGCCTTCATATCCTTTACCTTTGCCCTCAACTGGAAGGCCCTG
>JAKPBN010000215.1 GCA_029778945.1 Spirochaetota bacterium | reverse complement strand
TCCGAGCGCCGGTGGTTCTTGTTCGCCGCCGGCAGGGCCTTTACGGCGAGGCCCGGGAGGCTAAAGCCCTCCTCCTCGGCCAGGATGCGGACTCCCTTTTCCTCCACCGCGCCCTTGGGGGCGGCGATCACCGTGCCGGCCTTGCGGGCCACGAGGCCCACCTGGTTGTGGTCCCCGTGGCCAT
The DNA here is from genome assembly GCA_029778945.1 of Spirochaetota bacterium. GTDB lineage: Bacteria > Spirochaetota > Spirochaetia > Treponematales > Rectinemataceae > JANYKC01. Next base: position 2,385 of record JAKPBN010000215.1, on the reverse strand, counting down.
GGGTCACGAGGATGAGGTCGGCGGGCTCGGAATAGTCCCCGGGGGCAAAGGGATCGATGTAGATGACCAGGCCCGAGGCAGTGTGGAGCTTTACCGAGGAGCGACCGTACCAGGTGAGGGCCGAGCTAGCCGCGGTAGGGGCGCCGGGGGCAGCGGCGGCGCCTTGCATGGCCATAAGGCCCAGGGAGATGAAGGGAAGGATGGACATTCGCATAATTGCCTCCTTGCAGGCAAGGCTAGCCGCGATCAGGTCTTGAAGGATGAGAGGAAGCGCGCGAGGGCCCCGGCGAGCTCCGAGGTCTTGGCGCTTAGGCCATCCACGTCGGCCACGGCCTTGCCCAGCTCCGCGTCTCTCGTCCGCATGGCCAGGGCCAGCTTTCGCGCCTCGGCCTGGGCCTGGGCCAGGCGGGAAAGGCCCTCGGTCATGCGGCCCGAGACTCCGGTGAGCCCCGCCGTCCTGCCCGCTATGGACTTGCCAAGGCCGTCGGTCTCCGCCAGGTGGACCAGGATAGCCTCGGATCGCTGACCCTCGGCCACCATCGCCTGGGCCACCTCGCCGGAGAGGGCCTCGACCTCGCCTGCGGCCTCCCGGATCAGGCCAAAGCTCGACCCGGCGGACTCCGCCGAGACCAGGGACTGGTCGATCAGGCCCAGGATAGCCTGCAGACTTTCCTTGCTCGTGCGGGTGTGCTGGGCCGTGGACTCGGCCAGGGTCCGGATCTCCTCGGCCACCACACTGAAGCCGGCCCCGGAGGACCCCGCGTGGGCGGCCTCGATGGCGGCGTTCATGGCCAGGAGGTTGGTCCTTGAGGCCACCCCGGCGATCAGGCGGTTGATCTCCCCCAGGTCCGCCGAGCGCTGGGCCACGGCCCTGACCGTCTCCATCACCGTGCGGATGCCCTCTTCTCCCTCCCGGACCATCTTGCCCAGGTCCACACTTTTTTCCCGGGCTGCCGTGGCCTCCCGGACAAGCTCGCCCACGGCGGACATCACGGTCATGACCCCCGAGCGGGACGAGGCCACCCGGCTCTCGAGCTCCCGCAGGTCTGTGGTGGTGGCGGCCACATGGACCGAGAGCTCCTTGGCCTGGACGAGGCTGGTCTCCAGGGCCGAGTCCTCGGCCTCGATGGCGCCCATCGTGCCCTCGACGCTCTCCCCGATGTCCTTGGCCGCCTGGGATGAGAGGCGGATGCCCTCAAAGAGGGAGGCCTGGACGGCGGCCAGCTCCCGGTTGGTGGTGGCCACCTGCTGGATGCCGGTCTGCAGGCCGGAGCAGAAGTCGTTCACGAGGCCCGCGATCGACCCGAGCTCGTCCACCGAGGCGATCGAGACCCGGCTGGAGAGGTTGCGCTCCGCGGCGTTGAGCTGGTCGAGCTGCTCGAGGATCGAGGAATAGACAAGGCCCGTAGCCGCGTTCCAGAGAATGAGCAGGAAGACGACGATGCCGAGGTAGGCCCCCGAGAAGGCCAGGATCGCCGGCAGGAGGCCCAGCCTCCCTTCCCCCCCGCGGCCGGAGAGGAGGTAGGCGGTCGAGAAGGCAAACAGGAGGGACATGAGGCACATGAATAGGGGGATAATAAAGATCTTCCGCCTCTGCCTCGTCTCCCGCAGTCCCGCAGGATAGGTGGTGATGCCCGAGGCCAGGAGGGTGGTCAGTCCCAGGCGGTCCGAGAGGACAAAGACAAAGGCCGCCCCAAGCATGCCAAAGGAGAGGTTAAAGAGGAAAAGCTCTGTTCTTCCCGACCGGTCCAGGCCCAGGCCAGCGTTGAAGATGGAGTTGGCCCCCGCAAAGGCCGCCGCCAGGACAAAGAACTCGATCAAGGAGATGAGGGGCCGGCCGCCCAGGCGGGCCAAGGCATCCTCATAGCAGGCAAGCTCGTCCTTGCATTCCTGGGCCCCAAAATCGAAGGCGTAGGTCGTCGCGTTCCGCCCAAGGATGAGGAGGACGAGGACGATAAAGGCCGACCCATAGATCCCCACCGGCCCCAGGGCCGGCCCGAGCGGACCTCCCCCCTGCCTGAGGAGGAGGGCTGAGGATGCCACGATCAGGGCATAGGCAAGAGAAGTGGCCACAAGAATCAGGGAATATTGGGCTGCTTTTCTTTTCATACTTGTTCCAATAGTAGACAAGTATAGGGCAGTTCAGGATCGGCGCAATGTTTTTTTTCGTAGAATGGACAGCCAGGCCGACTTGTGCCTAAAATAGCCAAAATCAAGGAACACCCCCCCAAGGAGAACCTATGGACACCAAAGCCCTCGAGAGCATAGCCCTCTCTGTGCGCAGCCTTTCTATGGACGCCATCCAGGAAGCCAACTCCGGCCACCCGGGCCTCCCCCTCGGCGCCGCCGAGCTGGGGGCCTTCCTCTACGGCCAGGCCCTCAAGC
>JAKPBN010000371.1 GCA_029778945.1 Spirochaetota bacterium | reverse complement strand
GATTGAAACCTCGAACTTCAATAGATCTCCAGCTGGCCCTCGTCGCGCCCCTCGCGGGCGCGTGGATTGAAACCGACTACCGAGGCGACCATGCCACGGATGTCTCCGTCGCGCCCCTCGCGGGCGCGTGGATTGAAACACGTACAGTTTAACGTCTGCGGCGTCGTTACCCGGTCGCGCCCCTCGCGGGCGCGTGGATTGAAACATTGGCATCGAGATCGAGCCCAAATACTTTGACGTCGCGCCCCTCGCGGGCGCGTGGATTGAAACTTGTAATCCTCGGACTGTTTGGTAAACCTCGCGGGTCGCGCCCCTCGCGGGCGCGTGGATTGAAACTTTTGCTTCGGTCAAGCTCTCGTCCAGCGTTATGTCACGCCCCTCGCGGGCGCGTGGATTGAAACGTACTCGGAAAGCGTGGACCCTCACTCATTGCCGCGTCGCGCCCCTCGCGGGCGCGTGGATTGAAACATGTCACCCCCTAGGCGTAGAAGGCATGGAGGCCAGTCGCGCCCCTCGCGGGCGCGTGGATTGAAACTAGACCTTATCACTGACTCAAACGGGGACGGCGATGTCGCGCCCCTCGCGGGCGCGTGGATTGAAACGGGCTTCTCGACGCGCACGTTGCCGAGGACCGATCGTCGCGCCCCTCGCGGGCGCGTGGATTGAAACTATCAGATGATGGGCCGCCAGACGGACACCTTCGGTCGCGCCCCTCGCGGGCGCGTGGATTGAAACATGTCCATTGAGACGGCCAAGGCCTCTCTTGTTGAGTCGCGCCCCTCGCGGGCGCGTGGATTGAAACACATCGGCCAGGGTACACAGTCCGCTCATCTAGGGTCGCGCCCCTCGCGGGCGCGTGGATTGAAACCAAAGAGTGCAGTATTGTACGAGCTGGAAAGGGGATCGCGCTCCTCGCGGGCGCGTGGATTGAAACGTCTCTCCGGACAACTACATCCCGGCTTTCAGCTGTCGCGCCCCTCGCAGGAGCGTGGATTGAAACGACGCGGAGAGGCGGGAGAGGGCGGCGAGAGCTAGGTCGCGCCCCTCGCGGGCGCTTGGGTTGAAACTTAACAGGGTTGAGCCGGATCCTGCCAAGCTCAATCGCGCCTCCCGCAAGTGTGCGAATTAAAACCAGATCAACAGCTATAGGCGTCTGGACGTTCTTAGTCGCGCCTCTCGCGGACGCGCAAATTTCGGCACCTTCTAGCTGTCAAGGCGCCTTAACACGAGGTATGGCGCTTCTTACAAGTATGTGACTTATAAGTCATTAAGGATTCCTTAATAACTGTCTTGGCTGTCTTTCTTCTTGTGGATAAATGAATTGATCCTCCGAGTAGAAAGTCGGATTGGTTTTTCCGGAAGCAGCGGATATTATTCTGTTTAGGCTTCAGCCTTAAGGAAGGCTTTTTTGCGCCCCTACTACTCCGACCATGTCAATCCGCCTTTTACCTCCCTGAGGTCGATTCATTTTCCTCCGATTTTCGACAAGACCAAGGTTGACTGGGACGACTACGCCCGGCGCTACGACGAGGCCCAGGCCCTGATGCGAAGCGAGCATCGCTGGTTTGAGGATGGGCAGAACTATTACTTTCAACCCGGAACCCACAAGAAGATCGCCCTGGGGCGGGCCCAGTTCTATGTCCAGTTTGTGGATTTCTACTTTGAGCGCTATGGCCAAAGGCTCTACCTCCTCGATTTTATGCTTCGGCAGGATGATCTTTCCGGCCTGGATGGCCTGCTCTTCTATATCGAGGATGCCGAGGAGATCCACATCAACCTGGAAGGGGTCCTTGTCGAGGAGCTGGCCTACTCGACTATGGGCCTCGGCCGGCTCGCCACGGACAAGGGCGACATTGGAGCCCCCTTTGCCACGGCCTGGGAGATCAACCAGGTATTCCACAAGGGGCTCTTGCCCATCACCTGGTTCCACACGGGCTCGGCCATGACGAGGCTCCAGGCCTATCGGGCCATGGGCAGGCGAGTGCCCCTCTCCAGGATCCGCAGCGATAACCGCTTCCTAGTCCGGGACTGGCTGAGGCGGAAGAGGAAGGCATTGCTGGAGGAGGATGTCGAGGAGCTTTAGCCCCTGCAGGCCGATCCGGCCTCGGGGCATTTCCTGGCCTTCAATCCTCTCCATTGCCGGAGTTCGAGTCAACGGCTTTTTGCTCCGGGCCCTCCTGGAGAGGGCTGCAAAGGCGATAGCCGATTCCAGGCTCGGTCTTGAGGTATTCAGGTCGGGCGGTGTCTTTCTCGAGCTTTTTCCTCAGCATCGAGATGTGCACCCGGAGGCTTCCTTGCTCCTCCGCCGCAAGAGGTCCCCAGAGCTCCCGGAGGAGCTGGGATTGGGTCACGATCTTGCCGCGGTTCTTTGCCAGATAGGATAGGATGGCGTACTCTGTCGGGGTCAGGCGAATCTCCCTCTCCCCCAGGGCTACCTTGCGGGCATCCAGGTCGATCTTGAGCTCCCCGCAGTCGATGATGGGCTCCTTGAGGTCTATTCTCGCGCGGCGGAGGGAAGCCCTCATCCTGGCGATGAGCTCCTCCACATTGAAGGGCTTGGTGAGGTAGTCATCCGCTCCGGCGTTGAGGAGGGTGACGATGTCGCTCTCGAGATTGCGCACGGAGAGGATAATGACAGGGATCGATGACCAGGACCTTAGCTCCGCGAGCACCTTTGAGCCCTCGATATCCGGCAGGTTCAGGTCGAGGAGGATGATATCCGGCCGCACTGACTGGATGGACTGGAGGCCATCGAAGCCCGTGGCCGCCTCAAACACATCGAAGTCCTTTCGCTCAAGGCTGATCCTGAGAAGGCGCCTGATCTGGGACTCATCGTCTACCACGAGAACCCGCTTCATTGGCGACCTCCTTCGCTCGGGGACGCAGGCAGGGTGAACTCCACGGCCAGGCCGCCCTCCGGGGAATTCCTTGCCCAGATCCTGCCTCCGTGGGCAGTGACGATACCCTTGCATATGGCCAGGCCGAGGCCGGTGCCCCCGGGGATGGCCCGCTTGGTCCGGAAGAACTTGTCGAAGAGGTGCTCCAGGTCGGCCGGGTCGACCCCGGGGCCATTGTCGGATACGGAAAAGGCTATCGCGTCGGTCCTGCCCTCAATCCCGATCCTTATCCCCGCAGCCTCCCCGGCGTAGCGGGCTGCGTTCCGCAGGAGATTGACCAGGACCTGGACGATCAGGGCGGCGTCACAGGAGAGCGCCCTATCCTCGTCCCCCGAGCGCTCAACCCGGGTCTCATGGCCCGCCAGCTCGGCCTTGGCGGCCGCCAGGGCTGAGGCGACGAGGTCCTGGGGCTCCACTTCTATCGGGTCGAGGTGGATGGCTCCTGCCTCCAGCCTGCTCATGGAGAGGAGGTTCTCCACGATCCCGTTCAGCCTGCCGGCGGCATCCATGATCTCCGCCAGGAGGGCGGTCCTGACCCCCGCATCCTTTGCCATCTCCCTGTCCTGGAGGGCAGAGCCGGCGCCTAGGATCACCGTCAAGGGAGTCCTTAGCTCATGGGAGACTGAGTCCAGGAGGAGCTTGCCCATGCGCTCGGATTCGAGGGCCAGGGCATTGGCCGTGTTCCTCTGGGAAAGGATCTCCCGCTCGACGGCCAGGGAGATGGTCCTGGTCATGATGCTGAGGAGGGCTTCCAGGTCGTCCCCGAAGGCCAGGCCCTCAGCGGTCCTGAGCCCTATGACGCCCTTGGTGCCCTTGGGCGTCTCCATGGGCACAAAGTGCCATTGGATAAGGGGGAGGGTTGAGGTGTGCTTGCCCGTGCTTTGGCCGGAGGAAAAGCAGAATTCCGCCGCGCTGAGGGCCTTCTCATCGAGGGCCGCCCAGCCATTCTCGGGTTCCGGCTTCAGTCCTCCCTCGGAGTCCTCCAGGATCACGATGGCCTGGGCATCGAAGGTCTTCTCAAGGGACGCGACGCTTTTCTCGATGATCGCGGAGAGATCCATCGTGCCGGCCAGCTCGGAGGAGAGCTTCCCGATAAGGCCCATGCGCTCTTCCCTGAGGAGGAGCATCCTTTCGTTGGCCCTCATCCTGCTGGTCATGTAGCCAGAGATGGCCGCCACAAGGAAGTAAAGCCCCAGCATGAGGATATCCTCAGGCCTGGAGATCTGGACGGCAAGGCGGGGTGGAATAAAGAGGTAGTCCCAGGCCAGGGCCGACAAGAGGGCCGCCAGGAGGACTGGCCTGCGGTCAAGGGCCTGGGCGAGGAGGAGGATCGCCGCGAGAAAGGTCACGGAGGCGGCCCAATAGCCCGCGAAGCCGGCCAGGAGAAGGTTGGCGGCCGTGACCGCGCCTATGGTGAGGATGGCGACAAGGTACTGCCAGGAAGGGGAGGCTTTGAGCTTCCTCGCGGCCCTCTTGCGCAGGACTTCCTTGGTTGGCTTTTCCTGGACGACGAAGACGGGAATATTGCCTGATTCCCGAAGGAGCCTTTCGGTCAGGTTCTTCCGCCTGAAGGCCCTGGGATGGGCGGGCAGGCCGCTCTTGCCGACGACGATGATCGAGGACATCCGGGATTCCGCGAACCTGATGATGCCCGCCACAATGTCGGCGCTCGGGATCCTCGTCACCTGGGCGCCGAGGTTTCTCGCGAGCGCGAAATTCTGCGCGAGCTTCATCTTGTCCGACTCCGGAAGCTCGATGCCGCTCTCGATATACACGCAATCCCATTCGGCCTTGATGCTGTAGGCAAGGCGGCGGGCCCAGCGCAGGATGCTCTGGCTATTGGGGCTGGGGCTGATGGCCACGAGTATCCGCTGGCCCGCGGACGGCGAGCCCTTGGGCGATTCACCCCTGAGGGTCTCGGAGAGCTGCTTGCCCGCGAGCTGGGAGGCGTGACGGAGCGCAATCTCCCGCAGCATCCCAAGGTTGCCCCGGGTGAAGAAATTCTGCACCGCCTCCTGGGAGGCGGCGCCGGTATAGATTTTCCCTTCCCTTAGGCGCTGGATAAGCTCGTCCGGGGGGATATCCACCATCTGGATCTCCGCGGCCCGGTCAAAGACGGCGTCGGGCACCCGCTCCCGGATCGGGACCAGGGTAAAGAGCTCGACGGAGTCGGCCCAGCTCTCCAGATGCTGGATATTGACCGTGGTCCAGACCGAGATCCCCCGGTCGAGGAGCTCCATGACGTCCTCCCATCGCTTCTCATGGCGCATGCCCGGGGGGTTGGAATGGGCAAGCTCGTCGACGATGACAAGGGAAGGCGCGCGCTGGAGGATGGCGTCCAGGTCCATCTCCGGGAACTGGAGCCCCCGATAGCCCACAAGCTTGGGCGGAATGCGCTCCAGGCCCTCGAGGAGGGCATCGGTCTCGCTGCGGCCATGGGGCTCGACCCAGCCTATGGCCAGGTCCTCCCCTCGCCCTAGCAGCGACCGGGCATCCTTGAGCATGGCATAGGTCTTGCCGACCCCAGCCACCATGCCAAAGTAGATCTTGAGCCGGCCTTTCATTGTCTCTCCCCCTCTTGGGATGGGGAGGCGAACCTGGGGTCGGTCTCCAGGAGGAGGTTGAGCTCCACCACATTCAGGCGGGGGGAGGAGATGGCCGAGGTCCTGCCGGCCGCCTCCTTTCGGATCTGTCCGCCGAGGGCCTCGCTCTGGGCAGGCGTGAGGGCCCGGGCCGCGCAGACGGAGTCAAGCTGGTCCAGGGCCGCCTCAAGGCTGATATCGGGATCGAGGCCCGAGCCTGAGCTATGGAGCATGTCCTGGGGGGCCTCCGAGCCGTAGGCCTGCCGCCAGGCCTCAGCCCTATCCTTCACGGCCGCGCCAAGGGCCGCGCTTGTGGGAGCCAGGTTCGAGGCCCCCGAGCCGACGTAGGTGTAGCCCGTCGCGGAAGGCCGGGGCCTGAAGTAGCGCCCGGAGTGGAAGTCCTGGGCGAGGAGGCGGGAGCCCCGCACTTCTCCCCGGACAAGGATGAGGCTAGCCCCCGCCCTTGCGGGAAAGAGGAGGCTTGCGATCCCGGTGACCGCGAGGGGGTAGGCCAGGCCCGTGGCGAGGGTCATCCAGAAGAGGAAGGCTATCGGTGTTGGGACGCGCTTGAGGATACTCATGGTTCGCTCCTAGATAAGCCCGAGGAGATTGACAAAGAGGTCTACGATCTTGATGCCGAGAAACGGGAGGACGAGCCCTCCGAGTCCGTATATGAGGAGGTTCCGCCTTAGCAGGCGGGTCGCTCCCCCCCTGGGAGAGTATTTTACTCCTCGAAGCGCCAGGGGTATAAGGGCGACGATGATGAGGGCGTTGAAAATGACGGCGGAGAGGATGGCGCTCTCCGGCGTGGCCAGGCCCATGATGTTGAGGGCCGCGAGGGGGCCGAGGCTTGAGCCCGGGGCGGCATAGAGGCCGGAGAAAATGGCCGGCAGGATGGCGAAATACTTGGCCACGTCATTAGCAATCGAGAAGGTGGTGAGGGAGCCCCGGGTGATGAGGAGTTGCTTTCCCACCTCGACCACCTCGATGATCTTTGCGGGGTCGCTGTCAAAGTCCACCATGTTTCCGGCTTCCCTCGCGGTCTGGGTGCCCGAGGCCATGGCCAGGCCCACGTCGGCCTGGGCCAGGGCAGGGGCGTCGTTCGTCCCGTCGCCTATCATGCCCACCAGGTGGCCGTCCCCCTGCTCCCGGCGAATGATCTCGAGCTTGGACTCGGGCCGCGCCTCGGCGATAAAGTCCATGACTCCAGACTCGGCGGCTATGGCCGCCGCCGTGAGCCTGTTGTCCCCGGTGACCATGACCGTCTTGATGCCCATGGCATGGAGGCCGGCAAAGCGCTCCCGGATCCCCTCCTTGATCACATCCTTGAGATGGATGACCCCGAGGGCCGTCCGGCCCTCGGACACGACAAGGGGGGTGCCTCCGGACCTGGCGATCCTCTCGCAGGTCTTCCTGAGCTCCTCGGGAAAGTCGCCGCCGAGGGAGAGGATACGCTCCTCCATGGCCTCCATGGATCCCTTGCGGATGCCCCTCTGGGGGTCGGGCCGGCCGTCCGGCCCCAGGATGTCGATGCCGCTCATGCGCGTCCTTGCGGTGAAGGGCACAAAGACCGCGTCTCCCGCGGCGGCCTCGCCTACAGGCATGGAATCCCCGCGTCGCGTGAAAAGCACGATGGATCTGCCTTCCGGCGTGTCATCCGGCAAGGAGGCCGCGAGGGCCGCCCGCCTGAGCTCGAGGTCGGATACGCCCTTGCGGGGGATAAACTCGCTTGCCATGCGGTTGCCATAGGTGATGGTGCCGGTCTTGTCGAGCAGGAGGGTATCTATGTCCCCCGCCGCCTCGATGGCGCGGCCCGACATGGCCATGACGTTTTTCTTGATGAGGCGGGACACCCCTGAGATGCCTATGGCCGAGAGGAGCCCGCCTATTGTGGTGGGGATCAGGCAGACGAGGAGGGCGGTCAGGATGAGGATGGACAGGTGCCCGGGACTGGCGGTCTGGCCGGAGACGAAGCCCGCGAAGGGGTAGAGGGTGACTACCGCCAGGAGAAAGATGATGGTCAGGGCCGCAAGGAGGATGGTGAGGGCGATCTCCCCGGGCGTCTTCTGGCGGGTGGCGTTCTCCACCATGAGGATCATCTTGTCGATGAAGGTGGAGCCCGGCTCGGCGGTTATCTTGATGACTATGGCATCCGAGATGACCCTGGTCCCGCCCGTGACGCCCGAGCGGTCGCCGCCGGACTCGCGGATCACCGGCGCGGACTCGCCGGTGATAGCCGATTCGTCCACGCTCGCGATGCCTTCGATGACCTCGCCGTCGCTGGGGATGGTGTCCCCCGCCGAGCAGACAACGACATCTCCCGCCCGGAGCTCGGAGGAGGGGACCATGACAAGGCTGCCATCGGCCTTTCGCAGCCTTGCCATGACCGACTGCCGCATCTTGCGCAGGGAATCGGCCCGGGCCTTGCCCTGGACCTCGGCCATGCTCTCCGCAAAGTTCGCGAAGACCAGGGTGAACCACAGCCAGAGGATGACCTGGGCAGCGAAGCCTGAGGGCCGCGTGCCCGAGAGAAGCTCGCCTGCGGCGGAGGCCGTGCACAGCAGGGTTCCGACCAGGACAATGAACATGACGGGGTTGCGGAACTCGACCCGGGGGTCGAGCTTCCTGAAAGCCGCCCCCAGGGCCGAGACGATCATCCTGCGGGTGAAGCCATAGCGGCCTTTCTTGGCGGACCGGGCGCTGCTCATAGGAGGACCCCCTTGAGGAGGAGAAAATGCTCGAGGACGGGGCCCAGGATAAGGGCCAGGAAGTGGGTGAGCCCCGCGATGATGATGATGACCGCGAAGAGGAGGATGCCAAACATCCTCGTGTCGGTCCGGAAGGTGCCTGCGCTCTCCGGGACGGTCCTCTTCCCGGCAAGGTTGCCTGCGATCGCCATCATGGGGATGATCACGCCGAAGCGTCCGATGAGCATGCCAAGGCCGATCGTCAGGTTAAAGAAGGGGGTGTTCGCCCCGAGGCCGGCGAAGGCCGAGCCGTTATTGCCGGCCGCCGAGGAAAAGGCATAGAGGATCTGGGTAAGGCCGTGGGGGCCGGGGCTGCTCACTCCCGCCAGCCCCGCCTTGGCCATGGTCGCCAGGGCGGAAAGGACGAGGATGGCGAAGTTGGGCGCGATGATGGCGGCCATCGCCAGGGTGATGTCCTTGGCCTCGACCTTCTTGCCCAGGTATTCCGGACCCCTGCCGACCATCAGGCCGGCTATGAACACGGTGATGATGACCAGGGCGAGGATGCCATAGAGTCCCGAGCCCAGGCCTCCGAAGGCCACCTCGCCGAGCATCATGTTGACCATCGCCACCATGCCGCTTAGGGGGCTGAGGGAATCGTGCATCGCGTTGACGGAGCCATTGGATGTGGCCGTCGTGGCCGCCGACCAGAAGGCCGAGAGGCCCGTGCCAAAGCGCAGCTCCTTTCCCTCAAGGCTGCCCCACGCGCGCTCGGAGGCCATGGAGGCCCCGACGCCAAGGGCGAACAGGGCGAGCATGACCGCGAAGAGCACATGGCCCTGCCTCTTTCTGCCGGTCATCCTTCCGAAAAGGAAGGGGAAGGCGGCGGGGATGAGGAGCATCGAGACCAGCTCCACGATGTTGGAGAGGGGGGTGGGGTTCTCCAGGGGATAGGCGGAGTTGGGGCCGAAAAAGCCGCCGCCGTTCGTGCCCAGCTGCTTGATCGCCACCTGGCTTGCGGCCGGCCCCATGGGGATGAGGTCCCGCTTCCCCTCGAAGGAGATCGCGCCCACATAGGGGGAGAGATTCTGGACCACTCCCTGGCTCACGAGGAGTATCGCGACGATGATCGAGAGGGGAAGCAGGACATAGAGGACCGAGCGGGTCATGTCGACCCAGAAGTTGCCCAGGCTGGGGATGGGCTCTGAGGGGGCGCCTTTTCGTGAGCTTAGGCCTCGCACGAGGGCCAGGGCCACGGCCATGCCGGCGGCGGCCGAGAGGAAGTTCTGCGCCGTGAGCCCGAGCATTTGGGAGAAATAGCTTGCCGATGCCTCTCCGGAGTAGGCCTGCCAGTTGGTGTTGGTCGCGAAGCTGACCGCGGTGTTGAAGGCCAGGTGCCAGCTCATACTCGGCACTTTTTGCGGGTTGAGGGGGAGGAAGCCCTGGCCAGCCAGGATCGCGAAGAGCAGGGCCAGGGAGGCCGCGCTGAGGCCGAGCACGGAGCGTAGGTATTTCCTCCAGCCCATGCCCGTGTCCGGGTCTATGGAGCAGAGGCGATAGACGGCTTTTTCCACCGGGGCCAGGAAGGAGAGCGGGTGCCTCTCGCCTTTGTATACCCGATCCAGGTAGGCCCCGAGGAAGGGCGCGGCGCCAAACACGACGACTAGGATGATGGCAAGGGAGACGATCTCTTGGAGGGCCATGGCTACCTCCTAGAATCTTTCGGGCCTGACCATGACATAGGCCAGGTAGGCGAAAAGCGCGATGGAGAGGGCCAGGCCAAGGGAAAGGAAGAGCATGCTCATGGTTCACCTCGGCCTCAAGGATACCGGGATGGACGGGCAGGAGGAATAAAGGAGGTGTTAGCTCTGGCCCGGGGGCGTAAAGATCGCGTTAAGAAAAGCGTGCCAGGCTAGGCGTATCCCCCGGCCTCGGCGGCTTTTCTCAGACCTGGGTTTGCTCCTATGGCTGGCTTTTAATCCCTATTCTGGACCTCCAAAAGACCCATGTATTCCGTATAACCCCTCAACTCAGGCGGGATAGCCCGAGGAATTCAATATTCGTACTGATAAATAGAAGCAATTTTGCCATTTTGCCCTTGCGGTGTGGGGAATTCCATGTTACGTTGGCCAGCATCCTATAGAATATATAATATAGGATATAGGGTTGATGGGAGTCGGCTTCTATCAATTCCCAAGACCGAATTTTTTACAGGAGGAAACCATGCGGAAGACGCGGATGCTGCTGGCCCTGTTCCTGATCGCGCTAGGCGCTTTCGGAACCGCCCAGACCCCAGCCAAGAAGATTCTCTATGTCGCGTATGACAGAGAGATAGATGTGCTCAACCAGTTTACGAGCCAGATGACCTGCGACATCCAGCAGAACGTCGTGGAAGGCCTGATCATCACAAACGACAAGAACGAGTTCATCCCCGTTCTCGCCAAGGCTATCCCCACTGTGGAAAATGGCGGTGTCAAAAAGAACGCCGACGGCACCTATGACATGACCTGGAATCTCCAGCGCGGTGTCAAGTGGAGTGACGGCGTGGAGTTCACCGCCGATGACGTGAAGTTCACCCTGGATTTCATCCATAACACGCCCGACGTGTACAATCAGAGCGAATATAACCACATCATCAGCGCCAAGGTCGTGGACAAGTACACGATCGTCATGAAGTGGGATGGCCTGTATACCTTCTATAAGGGGCTTTTCGAGGCCATCCTTCCCCAGCATGTGCTCGGCAAGCTGAGCTGGGCCGACATAGCCAAGTACGACCCCAATAACCGTGGCGCCCAGTTTATAGGGACCGGGCCCTTCATGTTCAAGGAATGGAAATCCGGCGAGTACATCCGCCTCGTTCGCAACCCGAACTACTGGCGCGGCACCCAATATCCCAAGCTCGACGAGATGGTCTTCCAGTTCATCCCCGACCAGAACGCGCGCTACAACGCCCTGCAGTCCGGCCGCTACCATGTCGGCCAGATCGAGGCCACCCAGGTCAAGGGCATAGCGAACCTGAAGGGCTTTAGCGTCAAGATGGTTCCGTCCAACGTGTTCTACCTGCTTGCGTTCAACGTCGCCCCGCCCGGCGGACGGCCCGATCTCTTTAGTGACGTAAGGGTTCGCCAGGCCTTCTACTATGCG
>JAKPBN010000367.1 GCA_029778945.1 Spirochaetota bacterium | reverse complement strand
CTTGCGGGAAATCCGGGGCTTGGAGCGCCTGGGCCCTGAGCCCGACGAGCTTGAGGACCTGATCCAGGATGACTTTGGGATCGAGCTGGGGGGGCCTGAGGAGGGGCGGGCTTTTCTATCCGATCTGGCCGCCCTGGCCCGGGACGAGGCCGGGGAGGTCCTCCCGGGTATCCTTGCGGAGCGGGAGGCCGAGATTGTCGGGGCCCTTCTGTCCGGGAATGATTGGCGGGGCGCCTGGATCGAGGACGGGGAAAACGGGGCGATCGCCGCGGCGGCGGCCCGGCTTGAGGGCTCGGTGGCCCGCAGTTTTGGCCGGGTGTTCTTTGTCTATGTCCTGCCGGAGTTCCGCCGGGCGGGGATGGGCACGAGCCTAGTGAAGGCCCTGGAGAAATCCTTCCGCCGGGAGGGGATGGAGCTCTTTGTCCTCGATTCCGGCTACCTGCCCAGGGAGTTTGGGGAATCCCTTGAAGACTGGGGGCTTAAGTCCTTTGGCACCCGGGGCTTTTTCCTGTCCTAGGCTAGGTAAAGTGGTGGCCATAGATCGCGAGGTCTATCCGGCCATCTTTCCGGAAACGGACGCCCTCGGCCTTGAGGAGGGCTTCCTGGAGCTCGTAGCCACCGCCCCGGGGAAGGGCGATCGAGCCGTCGGCCTTGACTACCCGCTGCCAGGGAAGGCCGGCGGAGGAGGCCGAGGAATGGAGGAGGCGGGCCACCTGGCGGGCCCTGTTCGGGATGCCCGCAGCGGCGGCTATCGAGCTGTAGCTCGCGACCCTGCCCGGGGGCAGGCTTCTGATGAGGTCCATGAGGATGAGACTTGTCTCTGAAGGCATGGAAGCTCCTTAAAGTCGGCTTGGGCCCGAGGGAGGAATGCCCATCTTTACAAATTCTCGTTTTTTGTAAATGATAAGCTAGCCTTAAGGGCCGGACCCCGACCCCGAAGGATACCCCGCAAGGAGGTCCCTATGTCGACCTGCTTTCTTTTTCCCGGACAGGGCGCCCAGTACCCCGGTATGGGCAAGGATTTTTACGAGACCAGCCAGGCCGTCCGCCAGCTTTTTGAGCTGGCCTCGGACTCGGCCAAGATCGACCTAAAGAAGCTTCTTTTCGAGGGAAATGAGGAAGAGCTCAAGCAGACCCGGAACACCCAGGTCGCGGTGGCCCTGGTGGGAGCCGCGGCTGCCCTGGTTGCCCGGGAGCATGGCCAGGAAGTCTCCGGGGCCGCGGGCTTTTCCGTGGGTGAGTGGCCGGCCCTGGCCGAGGCCGGGGTGGTCAGCCCCGCGGATATGTTCCGCCTTGTGGCCGAGCGGGGACGCCTGATGGACGAGGCGGGCAAGCGCTCCGGCGGCTCCACCATGAGCGCCGTCCTTTTCCTGGCCCCCGAGGCGATCGAGGCGGCTATCAAGGCCGCAGGGCTTTCCCGGGTCTGGGTCGCCAACTACAACAGTCCGACCCAGAGCGTGATCTCCGGGGCCGAGGCCGAGATGGGCGCCGCCGAGGAGGCCATGAAGGCCGCCGGGGCCAAGCGGGTGGTCCGCCTCAAGGTATCCGGGGCCTTCCACTCCCCCATCATGGCCTATGCCAGGGATGGCTTTGGGGAGGCCGTGAAGGACGTGAAGTTCTCGGATCCTAAAATCACCCTCTTCTCCAATGTGACCGGCAAGCGGATCGAGACCGGGGCCGAGGCCAAGAGGCTCTGCGTCGAGCAGATTGTCTCGCCCGTGCGCTGGATCGACGAGGAAGCGTCTATCCACGGGGCGGGTTTTAGCCAGCTCCTCGAGACCGGTCCGGGCAATGTGCTCGGGGGCCTGTGGAAGTCCGTCGAGGGAGGCTGTCCCTGCCTGCCCGCGGGGACCCTGGACCAGATAGC
>JAKPBN010000362.1 GCA_029778945.1 Spirochaetota bacterium | reverse complement strand
CGTCCAGACCGTGAACCCGGCCCCCACCCTGGGCGAGGCCGAGCTCAGGCAGCTCAGGGACGGATCGGCGGTGAACATCGCCCTCTCCCTCAAGCAGAATTTCGCCAAGCGCGAGCTCAAGGCCGAGGACTTTCACCGCATTGGCGTGAGCTTCAAGGTGGACGGGATCGAGAAGACGGACGGAGGCTACCTCCTCCGGCTCACCGTGGCCGAGCGGGTGGAGATCAAGGCCCTCAGGATCGAGGCCGGCATGATCAGGGCGGACTACGAGGCCTGCCCCCTCGACACGGACATAACGGAAAAGAGCCAGGAGGAGCTCCTGGACTATGTAAAGCGCATAATCCATGAGGTCGGCGCCAAATTCCGGGGAGCCGAGCAGTACACCAAGATCCTGGACGAGATCCATTACCTGAACGCCTTTATCGTCTACCTCGCCCAGTTCATGCCCATTTCCAACGAGGACAAGTATGAGCTCCTCGAGGCCCAGTCCATCCGGGCCCGGGGCCTCAAGTTCCTGGACTACCTGATCAAGCTCAAGGAGACGGTGGAGCTCCAGATGGAGCTCCAGGAGAAGTTCTCCACCAAGGCCAACAAGTCCTACCGGGAATCGGTGCTGAGGGAGCAGCTCAAGGCCATCCAGGAGGAGCTCGGGGAGGGCAAGTCCGAGGAGGCGCGGGGCGCCTCGGACTACGCACGGAAGATCGAGGACGCCAAGATGCCCGAGGAGGCCAAGAAGGTGGCCCTCGAGGAGCTGGACAAGCTCCAGGCCCAGGGACCGAATAGCCCGGACTACAACATTATCCGCAACTACCTCGACCTCCTCGTCCAGCTGCCCTGGACCATGAAGGAGGCCGGCCCGGTCAATCTAGGGGAAGCCAGGAGAATCCTGGACGCCCAGCACTACGGCCTGGGAAAGGTAAAGGACAGGATAGTCCAGCACCTGGCGGTGATGCGGCTCAAGAAGGACAAGAAGGGCTCGATCCTCCTCCTCGTGGGCCCCCCGGGCACGGGCAAGACCAGCCTTGGGAAAAGCATAGCCGAGGCCCTGGGCCGCAAATATGTCCGCCTGAGCCTGGGCGGGATCCGGGACGAGTCGGAGATCCGAGGCCACCGCAGGACCTATGTGGGGGCCATGCCCGGAAGGATCATCCAGAGCATGAAGAAGATCGGGGAGATGAACCCCGTGATGGTCCTGGACGAGGTGGACAAGCTGCTGACCGGGGGCTATAGCGGGGATCCCGCCTCGGCCCTCCTGGAGGTCCTCGACCCCGAGCAGAACAACAGCTTTACCGACCACTACCTCGACCTGCCCTATGACCTCTCCGGGGTCTTCTTTATCGCCACGGCCAATTCCCTGGAGTCCATCCCCCCGCCCCTCCTGGACCGGATGGAGATCATCCAGATCTCGAGCTACACCTCCCAGGAGAAGTTCCACATAGGGCGGAACCACCTCGTGCCTGCGGTCCTGGAGGAGCACGGCCTTTCCCCGGACCAGCTCGTGGTCAACGACGAGGTCCTTTGTAGGCTGATAGCCGACTTCACCTCCGAGGCGGGGGTGCGGGGCCTCAAGCAGCAGCTGGCGAGCCTGGCCAGGATCACCTCGGAGAAGATCGTCTCCGCCACGGTCGAGCTTCCCTATGAGATTAAGCCTGAGGAGCTGGAGGACCTCCTGGGGAGGCAGGTCTCGCGCCACGACAAGGTCCAGGCGGAGAATCCGCCCGGGGTCGTGACGGGCCTGGCCTGGACTCCCGTGGGCGGCGAGATCCTCTTTATCGAGGCGACGGACATGCCTGGCAAGGGAGAAGTGATCCTCACAGGCAAGCTAGGGGATGTGATGAAGGAGTCGGCCCAGATATCCCTCTCCCTCCTCAAGTCGAGGCTGCCCATGGACTCCATCAGCTTTAAGGACAGGGACCTCCACATCCATGTGCCCTCGGGCTCGGTGCCCAAGGACGGCCCCTCGGCGGGCATAGCCCTTTTCACGGCCCTGGCCTCCCTGGTCACCGGCGTCCGGGTCGACTCCCGCCTGGCCATGACCGGAGAGATCACCCTGAGGGGCAATGTCCTTCCCATAGGGGGCCTCAAGGAAAAGCTCCTTGGGGCCTTGCGGGCCGGGATCAGCAAGGTCCTCGTGCCCAAGGACAACCTGGCTGACCTCAAGGACGTGCCTGAGGAGGTGAGGAAGGAGCTCACGATCATCCCAGTGGAGACCGTGGAGGACGTGCTCAGGGAAACCCTGGGAATCGCCCTGCCCAGGATCGAGCATGTGCTCAATTTGAAGAGCTTTGGCCAGGGGACGCGGGTCGCGGAACCGGCTAACTGAGTCTGAGGATCCAGCGCAACCGTCCCGGCTCGATTGAGCCGGGACGGCTTTTTTATGGAGCCTATGTAGTGCTCCCCTACTTTTCGGACCACTCACGCTACTAATTTCTGCCTGAACTCGGCAGGGGTTGCATACCCCAAGGCCGAATGCGGCCGGTCATTGTTGTAATGGTCGATCCAGTCCGCGATCTTGTTGTATGCCTCATCGAAGGTCGTTAAACTCTGCTGCCAGACACACTCTTCCTTGAAGCTCCTGAAGAACCGCT
>JAKPBN010000212.1 GCA_029778945.1 Spirochaetota bacterium | reverse complement strand
CCTGGGTGGCCCTCCTGCCCGGCACGGTGAGGCACCAGAGCCTCGAGGTGGACCTGGAGGCTATCCTGGCCTGGTACCGGAGGCGCTACGGAGGCGCCCTCTACTCGGGCTGTGGGGGAGGCTATCTCTTTGTCCCCACCGAGGAGGACGTGCCCGGGGCCTTCCACATCCGGGTGCGCCGGGGGGCAGCACGATGAGGCCGGTTTTTGTCTCTGGTTGCTTTGACAACCTGGGGGCGGCCCAGGTCCGCTTTCTCGAGGAGGCCTCGCGCCTAGGTCCCCTGACCGTGTTCCTCCGGGATGATGTCTCTGCGGCGGCCCTCCTGGGCCACAGGCCCCGGTTTCCCTTTGAGGAGAGGCGCTACTTCCTAGAGGCCCTGCGCTGGGTAGCCCACGTCGAGGCCCTGGACCAGTCCTGCCCGGCTGATGCCCTGCCCACGAGCCCGGTGGCCTCCTTGAAGCGCCTGGCCAAAGACGAGGCCCCGGTCTGGGCAATGGCTGACGAGTTATGCGATATCGAACCCCTGGCCTGCCGCGCAGGCCCTGGAAAGCTCGAGGCCTCGTCCAGGGCAGGGCTTGAGGCGAGGGTCCTGGGGGGCAAGGCCGTGGCGGGCCTGGCCTACACGGCGCCGCCCATCGCCGAGGTCCCGGCCGGACCCAGCACCCCGGGCCAGCGCCGGGTGATTGTCACCGGGAGCTTTGACTGGCTCCATACGGGGCATGTGCGGTTTTTTGAGGAGGCCGCGGCCTACGGGGAGCTCACGGTGGTCGTGGGCCACGATGCCAATATCCGCCTCCTAAAAGGGCAGGGCCACCCCCTCCTGCCCCAGGCCGAGCGCCTCTACATGGTGGGCTCCATACGCCATGTGGCCAGGGCCCTCATCTCGACGGGCTCGGGCTGGCTCGACGCCGAGCCCGAGATCGCCGAGCTGCGGCCCGACTGCTATATCGTCAATGCCGACGGGGACAAGGGCGACAAGCGGGCCTTTTGCGAGGCCAAGGGCATCGAGTATATTGTCCTGGCCCGGGAGCCCAAGCCAGGACTGCCCGCGCGATCCAGCACCGATCTTCGGGGGTTCTGATGCGCTATGCCCTTATTCTCGCCGGCGGCTCCGGCACGAGGCTCTGGCCTCTTTCCCGGGACGCTCGGCCCAAGCAGCTTATTCCTGTCGTGGAGGGCCGGAGCCTCCTGGAGGAGGCCTGGTCCCGCCTGGAAGGCCTCGTGCCCCCGGAGCGCCGCCTCATCTGCGGGGCCGAGGGCCTCCGCGCCCAGGTGGCCGGGGCCCTGGCCGACCTGGCGCCGGCCAACTTTATCGGCGAGAGCGAGGGCCGGGACACCCTGCCCGCCCTGGCCCTGTCCGCGGCCCTGATCGCCGACCGCGATCCCGAGGCCGTGGTCGCGGTCTTTACCTCAGACCATGTGATAAGGCCGGCGGCGGACCTGCGGGCCCTGGCCGACCGGGCCTATGCCCTCGTGGAGGCCCAGCCCGGCTGCCTTGTGACATACGGGGTCAGGCCCGATAGGCCGGCCACGAGCTTTGGCTACCTGGAGCTGGGGGAAAGCCTGGGAGGCGGCCTGGACGCCCAGGCGCGAAAAGTCAGGCGCTTTCACGAAAAACCCGCCCAGGCCCTGGCGGAGCGCTACT
>JAKPBN010000351.1 GCA_029778945.1 Spirochaetota bacterium | reverse complement strand
CGTCCGCGCCCAGGCCTGCGAGCTCCTAGGCAACTTCCCCTCGGTGGAGAGCAAGGACGCCTTGATCAAGGTTGCCCTGGCCGACCGGGAGCCCATGGTCCTGTCCGCGGCCCTCTATTCCCTTGGAAGGATCGGTATCAACGACAATGACGAGGTGACCCAGATCATCTCCTACATCGTCAACCGCTTTGACGTCCTCATGCCGGACAATAACCTGGCCTATGAAAGCCTCTTGGCCTTCGAGAAGATCGCCGACAAGAACGGCGGCATCAAGGACCCGGCGGCCATAAAGTCCATAATCCGGATAGCCGGAGGGAACTACATCACCCCGGTAAAAAACAAGGCCAACGAACTCCTGGCCAAGCTCCGCAAGTATTCGGCCTCCGGGACTGCCCCGGCAAGCGGCACGGGAAAATAGCCCTGTTTTTCTGGGATCAAAAAGGAGGGCCTAGCCCTCCTTTTTTTTGTGCCCCTTGGCCAGGCCGCCAACTTGGCCGGACTCAGTAGTGGGGTGGCCTTTCATTGGCCGGCAAGGCGGGCAGGCCTTCCTGCACAAGGTCCTTCATCTTGCCGGAGATTTCCCGGACAAGGCGCTCCATCCGCTCAAGGCGCTGGGCCTGGTCATAGAGGGTCGCGGAGAGCTCCTGGATCGTGGACTCCTGGTAGGAAACCTTTACCTCAAGGGCCTCGAGTCGCCCCTCGGCAGCCTTGGAAAAGTCCGCCATGTTCACTCCTTGAAAAGAAAGGGCCTCCCGGTGGGGAGGCCCTATGAGAGATACCCGATTCGAACGGGCGACCCTCGGCTTCGGAGGCCGATACTCTATCCAGCTGAGCTAATCTCTCGTGGGCAACATATTAGTCTTTGAGGTGGGTGACTGTCAAGCAAGTCGCCTCCTTAAGGATTGACCACCTAGCCCAATCAGGGCAAGGATAGGCCATGCCCAAGCTTATTCTTGCCTCTTCCTCGCCCAGGAGGAAGGAGGCTTTGTCCGGCCTTGGCCTTGCCTACGAGTGTCTATCCCCCGAGGTCGACGAGTCTATCCACGACCATCTGCCGGCCCGGGACCGAGTCCTGGCCTTGGCCCAGCTCAAGGCGGAGACCGCGGCCCAGGGCCTTAGGCGGGGTGGTCCAGACGAGCCGGAGCTGCTGATCTTGGCGGCGGATACCCTTGTCAGCCTCGAACCCATACCCTCGCCCCTCCCGGAGGGCATACGGCCCGACGGGGTCCTGGGCAAGCCCGAATCCAGGGCCGAGGCCAAGGCTATGATTGAGGCCTTGGAGGGAAGGATCCATTCGGTCCACACGGGATTGGCTCTTCTGGCCCTGCCCTCAGGACGGCTTGAGACGATCATTTCCACTTCCCGGGTGGAATTCGCCCCCCTAGAATCCAGGGAGGTGGAGTCCTATCTAGAGGCCGGAGACTGGGAAGGGGTAGCGGGGGCCTACCGGATCCAAGGCCGGGCAGCCCTCCATATCAGGGCTATCGAGGGCTCTTGGTCTGGCATCGTGGGCTTGCCAATCCATGAGCTTTATGTCATCTTGAAGCGTCTGGGCTTTCCCCTTTAAGGGAGACAAGCCAATCATCGCCCCCGCCTTGTGGCGGGAGGCGGACCTGGGCAAGGTTGCCGTTGGCGCCGGGCCTAGGAACTTCCATCACCCTCGGGTGGTGAGATAAAGAGATGGGGATCGGCCAGTTTGGGCCGATCGTGGGAGGAACTCGTGGCTGTAGTTACCATGAAGAACCTGCTTGAGTCCGGTGTCCACTTTGGCCACCAGGTCAAGCGCTGGGATCCGCGCATGAAGAAGTACATCTTCACTGCCCGGAATGGCATTCACATCATTGACCTTCAGAAGACAATCCAGGCGATCAAGGATGCCTATGACGCCGTCCAGAAGACGGTGGGCTCCGGCAAGACCGTCCTTTTTGTAGGCACCAAGAAGCAGGCCCAGGCCGCCATCCAGAAAGAGGCCGAGCGCTGCGAGCAGTTCTATGTGAACAACCGCTGGCTCGGCGGCATGCTCACCAACTTCTCCACCATCAAGAAGTCCATCCAGCGTCTCAAGAAGATCGAGAAGATGGAGGTCGACGGGACCTTCGAGAGCCTCACCAAGAAGGAGATCGCCGGTCTCCAGAAGGAAAAGACCAAGCTCGAGAAGAACATGGGCGGCATCAAGGAGATGAAGGACCTTCCGGGCATCATCTTTGTGATCGACACCCGCAAGGAAGCCATCGCCGTCGCCGAGGCCCAGAGGCTCGGCATTCCCATAGTCGCCGTCGTCGACACCAACTGCAATCCCGAGGGCATCACCTATCCGATCCCCGGCAACGATGACGCCATCCGCTCGATCAGCCTCTTTACCCAGATCATCGCCAACGCTGTGGTCGAGGCCGGCGCCGCCGAAGGCCTCAAGATCATCGAGAACCTGGCCGGCGAGGAGACCGAGGAAGTCAAGACCGACGCCGCCCCCGCCGCGGACGAGTCCGAGGTCGAGATCGACATCGCCAACTACAAGCCCGAGGAAAAGGCCAAGGTCGAGGAGACCAAGGAAGAGAATCCTGCCCTCCCCGTCGACGAGGACAGGCTCTACGAGTCCAAATAAGCCCCAAGGCTTATTTGGATCTAGCGTAGCGACGGCGTAGCGTTATTCGAAGTTAGGCCTAAGGAGAATATTGTGGATATCAAGGCTACCGATATAAAGAACCTGCGCGAGAAGACCGGCGCAGGGATGATGGACTGCAAGAAGGCCCTGGTCGAGGCCGCCGGCGATTTCGCCGGGGCCGAGAAACTCCTGCGCGAGTGGGGCATGGCGGGCGTCGAGAAGCGCGCCGGCCGGGCCACCAATGAGGGCAGGATCTTCGTCAAGGGCGATGACAAGGCCGTGAGCCTCGTCGAGATCGCCTGCGAGACCGATTTTGTCGCCCGGAACACGGACTTTATCGCCGCCGGGGACCAGATGGCCGCCGAGGCCTTCGCCAAGAAGATCGACGGCTCCGCCCCCGATCTCGAGGCCAAGGTTGTGGAGCTCGCCTCCGTGATCAAGGAGAACATCACCCTCAAGCGGGTCAAGACCGTCCAGGCCGGGACCAACGAGGTGGTGCACTGCTATACCCATGGCGAGGGCAAGCTGGCCGTCATCGTGACCTTCCGGGCTGACAAGGCCGAAGCCTTCAAGAATGAGAAGGTAGCCGCCTTTGTCCACGACGTGGCCCTCCATATCGCGGCCTTTTCCCCCATGTTCCTCGACAGGACCAAGCCCTCGGCGGCCTGGATCAAGGAGCAGGAGGAGATTTTCCAGGCCCAGGTCGAGCTCGACGAGAAGATGAAGGGCAAGCCTGCCAACGTCATCGCCGGCATCCTCAAGGGCAAGCTGAACAAGCTCATGGTCGACCTCTGCCTCCTCGACCAGGGCTTTGTCAAGGACGAGAAGATCCCCGTCGCGACCTTTATGGCCTCCGTGGCCAAGGAAGCCGGGGTCAAGCTCGAGATTGTCGACTACCTCTACGTCAAGGTCGGAGAAGCCTAAGACCGCCGAGGACCCCTGGCTCCGGCCGGGGGTCCGCCTTTTCCATGGGAATCGCCAGGACACACAAGGGGGAGACATGGATTCCATCAAGAGCGCCTGCGAAGAGAGGATGAAGAAGGCCGTGGCCGCCCTCAAGGACGAGTTTAACGGCGTCAG
>JAKPBN010000343.1 GCA_029778945.1 Spirochaetota bacterium | reverse complement strand
GGGCGTTCCCGAGGCGGATTTCGAGCGCATCTTTGAGCGCTTCCGCCGCCTCGACGCCGGACGCTCCGGGGGCGGCTCGGGCCTGGGCCTGGCCATAGCCCACAAGCTGGTGGAGGCCAATGGAGGCACAATCCGGGCCTTTGCCTCGAGCCTCGGCGGCCTGGGCATCGAGATAGCCCTCGCCGTACCCAAGACGGGACCGGAGACTAAAATATGAAGCGCATCCTGATTGTCGAGGACGACCAGGCGATAGGCGAGCTGGAGCAGGACTATCTCGTGGCCGCGGGCCTCGAGGTGGAGGTCCTGGGGGATGGGGCCCTGGCCCTGGAGGCGGCGGCCCGGGAGGGCTGGGACCTCTTTGTGGTCGACCTGATGCTCCCCGGCCTCGACGGCTTTAGCCTCTGCGCCGAGCTCCGGCGCAGGAGCCACCGGCCCATCATCGTGGTCTCGGCCCTGGGGGCCGAGGCTGACAAGGTAAGGGCCCTGGGCCTGGGGGCCGACGACTTTGTGACCAAGCCCTTTGGCCCCGCGGAGCTCGTGGCCCGGGTGAGGGCCCACCTGGAGCGCTACGACCGGGTCTCAGGCGGCCAGGCCAGCAGCCTCATCACCCACCTGGGCCTCACGATCGACCCGGAGAAGAAGACCGTCTCCCTGGGCGGCAAGAACCCCGCCCTCACCCCCACGGAATATTCCCTCCTCCTCATCCTCGCCTCAAGCCCGGGCCGCATCTACTCCAAGGAGGAGCTCTTTGAGCTCGTGCGCGGCCAGGGCTTCTACGGGGAGACCAGCGCAATCACCGTCCACATCAGGCGCCTGCGCGAGAAGATCGAGAAGGACCCCTCGAATCCCCGCTTTGTGGAGACCGTCTGGGGCATGGGGTATAGGTTCGCTGGGGACTAGGGCCGGCCGGCCAGGCCAGCCGGGGCCCTCACTTGATCAGGCCCTTTCCCGGGACAGGATTGGCCAAGGGAAGGATAAAGGCTTTCATGGGCTGGCCCTTGACCACAACCTGGACGCTGATCTCCGCCGGACGAGGAATGGGGTTCTTGCCCACAAAGACCAGATAATAAGCCCTGGTTCCTGCCTTGGACTCGAACTGCCCTGAGGGCAGGCAGACCGCGTCTATCTTCGAGGATCGCAAAGTTGTCCCAGGCATGTCCTCATAGATGCTCCAGTAGGCATGGAAGTCATCCCGGTACTTTAGCTCGGCTCCAGGGCCCTCAGGACCATCCAGTTGGGCTGAGAGGCTCAGGGTAGCCTTGGCCGGGAGACTGACCTTGAGCTCCACGACGGCAAACTCCTCCCTCTGGCCCATCACAAGCCCCACAGGCTCAATATAGGGATTCTCCCCCGCCTTGCTGCCATAAGCGCTCTTGAGGGCGGCCTTATCGAGCAGTCGGGCGCTGATCGCAACCTCAGTCGGAGGAGGGGCGCTGACACAGGCCGAAAGTGCCAAGGTTAGGACAAGCACCAGAGACATCGTGGGGGCGTGCGGGGGCAATAGACGCTTCATGGGCATGAGTATACCAAAGTCCTAAGGAAAAAAAAGGCCGACCCCTAAGGGCCGGCCAATCTTCTCTAGACTGAAGTCTTAGAAGGAGAGGGAGTAGTAGCAGGAGACGTCATACTTGACGGCGCCGGCAGAGTAGCCAGCCTCGACCTCGGCGGTAAGGCCGGGGACGAAATCGTAGTCAGCACCGGCCCAGACATGGAAGTCGCCGGCGATGTCGAGACCAGCCTTGGCGAAGACGGAGAGGGGGTCAGAGAGGGTGTAGATGGCCTTGAGACCAAC
>JAKPBN010000336.1 GCA_029778945.1 Spirochaetota bacterium | reverse complement strand
CGTGATCCTCTCCAACCTTGGCCTCTGCGGGGCCATGGCCGGGGGCCGCACCCCCTTCCGCCTCGCCGGCATCCTGGGCCTCGTGGGCAATGCCCTCCTCGCGGCCTACCTCGTCCTTGTCACCTTTGTGCCCCCAGTCAAGGAGCTGGCCACCCTCTTTGCCGCCCCCGGAGGACTGTTGTCGATAGCCTGGCTTGTGATATCAGGGCTGGGCTTGCTTTCGTCCCGGGCCGCGGATGCCCCGGTCTAGCTCGTAGAGAAGGGCGTCCAGGCGGCTTTTCCCGGCCTGGCGGGCGGGCATCTTGAGGAGGATGTCCCTGGCCTCGGGCGGGATGCTCCCGATAGCCCAGCGGACCTCCCCCTCAGCCAGCCCTGGAGCCTCGGGCTTGTCCAGCTCGAAGGCCAGGGCCGCATAGGCCGCCGGCCCGAGGATGTGGACAGTCTGGTGGACATCGGCCAAGGGGTGGGTGTAGGCGCTCGCCGCGGCCAAGCCCGCCGCCCGAGCCGCCGCCTTGGCCGCCGGATGGCCCGCCTCCTTGGCCGCCGCATTGGCGGCCAGGGCCAGGGTGCGCAGACTCGCCACCCTCCTCCCCCCGGCCGCAAACACCCGGATGCCTTCGATAGCGGCCCGGGGCCTTGGATCCTCTGGCCGTAGGTCTTCAAAGATCCCCAGGGCCCGCTCGGCGCAATCCGCCGTCCAGGCACCTAGAATGCGGAGGGAGTCCAGGGAAAGGTCGAAGTAATCGGACTTGGGATGCATGGCTCACCTCTTGGGCCTACTATACCTCATGGGGAATTGCCCTGGTTCTGGCTCGTCCGGGAGGCATACAGAAGGGGATGGCAGGGAAGGAGGACTCAAACCTGAGTATTATTTATAAATACATATAGCAATGTATTTTAAGCGATTTTTACCCCTAGCGTTCTACAATTATTCTACGGTGATTTTCGCCTTTTTTGGCTCTTCTACATAGACTCTTCAAATGCTTATTTTTGGTAAGGATGGACAATTCGGACAACGCTTAGGCGCTATTAACTGATGTTCATAGGTGACTGGTTCTGTCCATCATGAAAGACAGTTAGCCGATTGGACTAGTATTGTCCATCACGATGGACGCTAGATGCAGAGGATTCCAGGATGGCATTTATTTTAGCATCCTTTCTCTAAGAGGGACGGGTTTTGCCAGATGGTCGTTGATGGATAATTACAGCAAAGAACGTCCGCATTCAGCCCTCGAATACGCTACTCTGGCCGAAGCCAGAAACCAATTAATGGCTTGAGACGTCGGAATAATAGGGAAACACCACAAAGGAGCTATTGGCTTCCAATAAAGCAATTCTCAATCAGATTCGGCAGCCCCAAAATTATTGATGATAAATATGATCCAGATTAGATCTGGATTATAATTTTTTAGTTACAATTCGAATATATCATGCTAGACTAAATCAATTCGAAAATAAGGAGACATTGTGAAAAAGAAGCTCATCAGCGTCGTCCTGCTACTTTGTATCGCGCTTTTTGCCTTCGCTGATTCAGTAAATATCTACGGTGTAAATTCCTGGTCGCGCGTCGATAGCCATACCATCATACTATATAGTTCGGGTAGGGCGGTGGCGTTAGTAAAGGTCAATTTCGCTTTTATAAATTCCACTTCAAATATCCGTTTCCTGAGTGATTACATTAGTTCATATGACAAGGTCATAATAGATGGTCAAGCGTACGATATATCGAGCGTATCCAGACTGTGATAGCCAAAATTCATTTTAGCCGCACAATGCAATGCGTCGCTGTCTGAGCCGCTCTGTGCTTTTCTCCTTTTAGGCCACGTGTAATATCAAGCAATGCAATTTCAATGAAACTTAACCCGTAGCTAGTATCTGATATTTCCCCCGTTGCGGATATAAAGTCGGACATCTTTCCGAATGACTTTTCAAGGATTAGGTAATCGAAATATAAAACGAGTCTCTATATGTGCTTCGAAGACGCATGCTTGGCTAATGTTAAGGTCATGCCATAAAATATAAATGGTAAACTAATAATTGTTATTATCAACCTTTATATAAAGACGATCCCTCAGCTTTATGCCAGGCAACCATGGTCGTTTCTCTACCCTTTCGACTCTAAATGCTCAGTACAGATGGTCTTAGCATGGGATCGGGCACTGCTATTAATCTAAATACGGAATCGAAGAAGCGGCAGAAATAGGCAGTTGGAGCCATCTATACAAATAGCTAAAAAGTCTACCTATATCCGCATGATTGTATCATTTCTTTCGCTGGAACTTCACGGACACAAGGCTCCCATCCTGATTGACCAACTTGATCAAGGTGCCAAGCTTGTAGGGGCCGCCTGCATAATCTGAAAGAAAACCTTCAGGATTTCGGACCTCGATCTCCCAAACATCAGGTCCTCTCCTCCTAAGGCTTCCCAGGACGGGAGCCCACGGTCCATCGAGGCGGAATTGCAAGGCAGCCTTGCCGCCAAACTCGACCCTCCCACCGACCTTTATACTTACGAATCTCGATTTCTTCCCACCGAGAACCTCCATGGTGACCTTGGCAGGGAGGCGCTTGCGCAGGACCAGATAGCCAAGCACCAGGATAATCGCGACGACAAGTCCCACAACAGGCCAGAGCCAGACCGACCAGAACATCGCCCAGGGGGACATGAAGGCCACTTCATAGGTCTTGAGCATGTCGGTCTCGCGATGGTTGACCTCGGTCTTGAGGTCTAGCTTCAGGGTCCCCCGGCCAACGAGGTGACCAGGCCCCGCAAGATCAATATTCTGGGCGACCCGAGCGGATGGTGGGACCACAATGCGACCCTTTTCCCAGGCCGGACTCAGGTTAACTAGATCCCTATGGTCGACGCTCTGAAAGGTTATCTGGACATCCTTGATAACCAGGCTTGCCTTGGCGGCCTTGAAGTCGGAAATAAGGCCCAGATTGAGCTTGGGCAGGGAGCTCGAGGGGAGTGAAACCATTTTGTCTGCCCGAAGGGCGGTCTTGCCCCAGGCGGCATCCGAGACCGATATAGTGGCATCCTCCAATTTGGCAGGGGACGGGATACCGCGGATATATGCGTCCAGGGCCGACTCCAGACTGGCGGGGTCCTCAATCGAGAGAAAGGCTGACTCCCTGCCGGCAAGGGAGGCGATTCTCTTGATATCTTTGAGGTCCTTGCCGATTCCAACGAAATACCATCCCGAATACAGGGTCGGGTCCCCGATCAGGGGATCCTCAAAGAGCTGGTCCACAGACTTACCAGCGAAGGGGGAGTTAGGCGGAGCCTCGTGCTCACCATCGGTGAGGAACAGGACCAGGGGCTCATATTTGCTGAAACCTCGGTTACGCAGGTCGATGGAAGTCTCAAGGGCGGTCCTGAGGGCTTTGCCGATATCCGTAAAAGCCCCCTCGGGCTTTATATTCTTCCAGATAGCCGACCGGGCTTCCTTGTCCCGGGGATACTCGATCTTGGCCCCATCGGCATTCCTCACATCCCCAGAGAAGGTGATTAGGGCAAAATAGTCCCCCAGGCCAAGACGCTCGTTGATCAGAGCATTGGCAAGCACTTCCTGGATTTTCGGGAAAGAGGGAGAGATGCTCGGGCTGATATCCTGAACGAGAATGATTGCCCTCCCGGACGAAGGGGGGGCATCCTGGGCATGCAGACCGAGGCCGACGAGGACAAGAAGGGCACAGGTTAACGCAAGCCGACGTTTCATGATGATTATGCTCCCAAGATCCTTGTTGTGGTTCGCGTAAGGGTTAGGGTCACGGCAGATAGCAAGGCCTCGAGCGCGAGGCCGGGAAGGAATACCGCGAGGAAATTGCCTCCGAGGATAAGCCAGGCAAGGGGCACGGCCGCGCCGAGCCCGAGGGATAAACCGAGAGAAAAGCGGAAGAACCCTGAGTAGCCCTGACTTAACAACGGGGACGCGGCCAAGAGCGAAGAAAGGCCAAGGTAGCCCACGAGCACCAGGACAACATTGAAAGCCGCTAAGCCGCCCAGGGCTATCATGTCCCAGGTCCCAGGCTTCCCGGTAGCCGAAGCAAGTCCATAGAGAGCCTTGGTGAGTCCATCCGTAAACAAGCCGTTCCTCAGAAGCAGGCCTATGGGCGCTTCCAGGGCGGATAAAAGCCCAAGGTAGATAAAGCCGATAAAGGCTATTCCCTTGAGGGTCTTGAGGGCTAGAGCCAGGGAGGATTCGGATTCAGGCACGATAGTCTCCATTCCCCTATTGTAAACGGTCTGGGAAAAAAAACATCCCCTTCTTGCCCGGAGCCAGAGGGTCGATTACTATGTGTCATCATGGCAAAAAAGCTCCTGCCGATCCCGCTGCTGTTGCTGATCATCAATTTTTGGCTTTTTGCTCTGGACGCGGATAAAGGGCCCCTCCTTCGCCCCTTCGGGGAACTTCCTGAACAGGCCATTTCATCCATTTCGGTGGATCAGGCTAGTCGGCTGGTCGTGACCGGATCCTGGGACAATAGCCTGAAATTCTGGAATCTCGACACTGGATCATTGCTCGGAACCTTAGTTCTGCCGACTGCCAGGGCCGAAGCCACGACCGTTGATGCCCTGGCCTCCCAGCCAGGAGGCAGACTCCTTGTAGCCGGCGGCCGGTCGACCATTGGAAGTCCGTCCGGGTTTACCCTTTTCGTCATCGACCGCACCACGCGGGCCATAATCCAGACCTTGACTAACCTCCCTGGGCCTGTCGCCGGAGCAGGCTTCTCCCCGGATGGCCAATACCTTGCCCTTGCGCTCGGGGGATCAACGCCCCTCATGGTCTATCGAGCCTCCGGATTTGCGCCACTTTCGGTTCCGACCCTCCCTCCAGCCTCCGGGAGAGGTCTACGGTGGTCGCCGGATGGCAAACTGGCCTTTTGCTCTGAGGACGGTACCATCCACGTCCTGGAGCTGTCCAAGGACTCGCCCCTTCACGAAATCGCGGTCTCCAAGCCCTGGAAGGGCCGCATTCCCTTTAACATGGCCTGGTCGCCGGATAGCCGCCGACTGGCAATCGTCTACGGTCTAGAGCCCTTCGTGGAAGTCCTTGACGGAAAGAGCCTTGGCCGGATCTCGGTGCCGGATGTCACCGGGATGAAGCAAGAGATCTATTCCTTGGCCTTTGCCGCAAAAGGCAACCGCCTCATGGCAGGAGGGCGCTTCAACCGAGGCAAGACCATAGTCAGGGCCTGGGACGACAATGGACTCGGCAAGGTAACCGACCTGGAGACCCTCACGAACACCATTTTCGATCTTGTCTCCCTGGATGATGGTTCTATGCTTTTCGGTACCGCGGACCCCGGCTGGGGAAGAATCGATCCTGAGCTCCGGGTCAAGCCTGTCCGGTCTTCCCAAAGGCTCGATCTGCGCCAAGGCGCGGCAGAGCTCGCGGTCAACGAGGACGCTACCCTTATCCGCTTCCAGGGAGGCTCAGGGCCAATGTTCTCCCTTGGAGCGATGGCCTATACGAGTGAAGGCAAGACCCCCTTTGCGGCAGTGATCCCGAGGGGGCAGGGGGATGAGCTCCTCGAGGAGGCAGACAGGGCCTCTTGGAAGGGGAATGCACTTGACCTGCCCAACGGCGAAGTGCCCCTCAGGTTCGCCGAAATCGACGGCGGAAAGGGCCTACTTTTGGGAGGGAGCAGCCACCTGAGCCTCTACGCCCCAGGAGGATCGAGAGTCTGGTCAGTCCCTGTTCCCTATGTCCTTGGCCTCACCGTCAGCGGAAATGGAGAGGTAGTCATAGCCAGCCTCGCCGACGGCACCATCCGATGGTATTGCGTGGCCAAGGGACGAGAGGTCCTGGCACTGTTGCCTTCGCGAGATGGATCCTCCTGGCTGGCCTGGAACCCCACGGGGGTCTATGACCTAGCCGGAACATTTGGGGATCGCTTTATGTGGCTTACTCATCCGGGGAATGCGGTGGGAGGCGAACTCCATCCGGTCTCTGACTATGCAGGTCGCTTCCATAAGCCCCAGGACCTCCTAGACCTTTTCTGGAAGTGCCAGGGTGGGGAGCCCCATCCCTTCTGGGTGCGAGCCCTTCTCTACCTCCTGGTTGTGGCTTTTCTGGCCCTGGTGCTCCTGGTGCTTATCCCGGGATACATCCTTGGATGGTTCCCCCAGATTGGTGTGCTCTCGGGTTTCGAGAAGTGTAGACAACAGATCCTGAGGGCCGGCTGGGCCTCCTGGGTCTGGGCATCCTTCCTGATGGCCTTCCCCTGCCTGCTCCTGCCGGACTTGCTCAAAGGCTCCTTCCTGGCCCGATCCCTGGCCTATGGCATCCTCCCGGTCTCCCTTGTCCTCGAAAGGATCTCCCTCCTAGCCACAGGTCTCAGGGCCCTAGCCTGGCTGGTCCCGATTGCCCTCACAATCTTAATGGCATGGTTCTTTTTTGGGCTCGCCTTCCGGTATCGCGACTCAGGCCGGGACAGCCCGGATTCGGACTCGAGAAAGCACACCTTGGAACTAGACGAGAAGTCCCGTACGGACATGATGCAGTTCTGACCCCAGGAGTCATAAATGATCACGTACAGACCGACAGTGGTGATTGGCCTGGGAGGAACCGGAAAGACGGTCCTCCTCTCGCTCAAGAAAATGATAGCCGAGAACTCCCCCAACGGCATGAAGGACTTCCCCTTCCTGCGTTTCCTCTCTTTTGACACGGACGTCGATGTCCCCAAGATGACCTCAAGCATCGAAGCCCTCAATGCGGAGGAGCTCAGCCTCGATCCAGTCCGAGAGGTATTTTCCCTGGGCAGCAACTGGAACAACAGGCCCCAATTGGACCAGTTCCCGGAAATCCAGTCCTGGTTCCCACCGGCCTTCCAGCACAAGCTCGTCGCCTCGGACTTCAGGATGGGAGCCGGCCAGAGCAAGCCCCTGGGCCGGTTTGCCCTGGCCTGGAGCGCGAACGACGCCTATGCCAAGCTCCAGAGCCAGATGTCCGGCATCGTGACCATCGTAAACCAGGGGAATGTCGCCCAGAGCCAGATAGATAAGGGCCTCAATGTCTTTCTCTGTGGCTCCATCTGTGGCGGGACCGGGGCAGGAACCTTCATAGACCTTGCCTATATGGTCAGGCATATCGCGACCGGAATGGCTGTCGATCTCTTTCTCTATGGCATGTTTGCCCTTTCGAGCCTCTTCGACCAGATGCCTGGGGCTCATAACATCAAGGCAAACTGCTATGCCTCCCTCCTCGAGCTCGACTACTTTATGGCCAAGGAAAACTACGAAAACCCCTTGCGAAACTACCGACCGGCTTTCAACAATTTTAGCCAAGCGGGCCAGTATGCCGTGATAGCCCAGAACCGGGTTTTCGACTATCCCTTCCTTTTTGATAGCACTAATGAAAAAAACATAGCCTTAGGAGGAGCCGGGGACCTTGCGGAGATGATGGCCCGCTTCATTTACCTGCTGACTGGAAGCGAAGCCTCAAACGCCTACAAGAGCGTCGACAGCAATATCACCAACAATCACGACACCAATTACCGGAACCTTCTCCGGAAGCCTATCCGCTACAGGACAATGGGCACCTATTCCATCGTTTTCCCCAAGCGAATGGTCCGCCAACTCTTGGGCTATACGCTGACCAGCGAAATCCTGAAGATCCTCCTCGACGACAGCTACCAGCCCGTCATGGTCAAGAATCTCTCCGAGCGTTTTCTCAAGGACTACGGCTTCCATCCCGGTGGAAACCTGCAAGATCGGCTGAAATCCTACGTCCCCGGAGGAAGCCCGTCCCTGCCCTGGGTCGACCATGTGCAATCCGAGTGGGAGGCCCTCGTATCGGGAGACGGCTCCCTGCTGGAGGCTCCAGTTGGGGAATGGGCGGGCAGGATCAAGGACCTGATAGCCGGCCTAGAGAGGGATTTCGAGGAGTACAAGAGCCAGAACATAGTGGCCAATAGAAAAGCCTGCGACGAATTTGGACGGAGTCTAGACGGCTTTCTTCAGACCCTCCTCGACCTGCGGCTCAAGGAGGACCTTTCCAACAACAAGACACCGGCCCGTGGAAGCCTCCGCCGGGCTGCGGACGTCCTTGCGGTGCTAGTCTCGGATTTCAACGCGGCACGGCAGCTTTTCAAGGACAGACAGTCCAAAGCCTCAGGCGCCATACGGGATTCCCGTGATGGGGTTGATTCCATTAGGCAGGACCTCCAGGACATGACCAAGGGCATCCTTGGGGTCAAGGCTAGGGCCAAGAAGTCCCTCGAGGAGCTAGGCCGCAGCCTTACGGACTATTTTACCGCCAGACAGGACGAGTTTATTGGCGACCAGCTCTTCCAGCTCGTCGATGGGCAGCACAACACCATCAGAGATGAGCGCGGCCTGATTGCCCTCCTTGAGGAAAGGGCCAAGGCGTTCCAGATCCTGGTCAGCCACCTGGTGGAGTCAAAGAAAACCGCTGACGCCATGCTGGTCCAAAACAGGAATTTCAAGACCGGAGACCTCGTGCAAGCCCTTTTCAATTTTGACCGGGACGTGACCCAGATCTTCTCCGAGGTCTGGAGCCATCCCGACAAGGGCCGGGAGTATATCCTTGGCGACCTGGGTGACCGCCTGCGGGCCGACTCGGGCTTTGGCCCAAGCTACCAGAAAGCCTGGACGATGAGCCAGGAGACCTTCCTAAAGAGGATCCTGAGGTTGTCCGAGGATGTCTTCACGACGACGGTAGATGCCGTCAACATAGAGGACAGGATACTTGAGGACGATCGTATCTGCGCGGCCTTCCGGGGAAAGAACTACCACGGCAACGCGAACCTATTCCTGAAGATCGACAATACCGCAATGAGTCGGGAAGGCATCAACCGGGAGAGCAACCAGTTCTATTCCGTTACGATCCCTGGAACGAAATATGTCGGCAAACCCTGTTCCTCGACCAAGGGAGACCTCCAGAAGCTCGAGAGAAAATGTCCCGTCGATGCGGACACCACCAACAGCCTGACTTGTCCGATCCACATGAAATGCCTAAAACAGATACTACTTCCCACCCTCGATGAATACACGGCCCTGGTCGAGACCGAGAACAACGGAGAGATCAATTTCTTTAAGACCCTCGTCGGCTACCCCCTCCATGCCCTTTCGACAGCAACTAACTGCAGGGGACTGTACGAGCAGCAAAAAGACCTAGATAGACAAGCAGGGCGCAAGGGCGAGACCCTCCATATGTTCGGTGAAGTGAGCTTTCCGTCCGTATTTGACCCCACCGAGGATATCGATGTCAGGTTGCGGCAGTTCCGGAACAAGCTTGTCTTGGGATCGGCCCTCAGGGTCGTCGTGCTCCAGCCCCTGTCGATAGATTTTTTCACCACCGAGGACAATCAGTTCATGCGCGAGAGCCCGAGCCTGCATCTTGGGGATGGGCTCGAGGATGCGCTACGCAGAAGCCAGAGCAACAGGATCAGGGATGTTGAGGCCACCGACCAATTCGTCAGGGAATTGGACATCTATATAGCCAGAGTCCTCCAAGACGCTGAGCAAAAATCCAAGACCCTCCCCCGCCTGGAAAAGGCTTATGAGGACCTAAAGAAAAAAGACAGGTCCAGCCCCTTGGGCATCTTTGCGCCCGAGGACGCCGACGTCCTGAGAGCCTTCGTCCTTGAGCAGTACAAGAAAGACCTCCAGCCGCCAACAACCTTGGGGACTTTCCGATGAAGGTTCTTCTTATTGGACTCGGGGAATTTGGCGCAAGCGTCCTTGATCTCCTCGATTCCGACTCCCGGAGCCGTGAGGCCTTCCTGCCCCTAAAATGGGAAGTGTCGAGGGCTTTTAACCCCGGGGCCTTCAGGAAGACCGTGCTTGACGTCCTAGAGCACAGCGTCGCCCACCAGACGAGGGCGGCTATTCAGGTCTTCGTGATCGCCGATCTCGGCGAGCCTGGAGCGCCTTTCCATATACTGGATTGCGGAACCCAGATACGGGAGCTTGAGGCCAACAACCTCCTCTATCTCAAGGATCCTGCAAGGCCTGGCCACGTTGCAAGCTTCCTGACCCTTAGCGAGCGCCTTGGCCAGACCGATGAATTCGGCGCCGACCAAGTCGCTTCAGTAGCCTGGTTCCTTAAAAGTTGCGAAGCAATGGCCGCTATGCCTTATGACAGGAGCTATATCCACCTGACACCGGGGGGCCAAACCAAGGTCAAGACCCAAACCTGCCAGGTCTTCCGAGAGAGGATACATCTGGAGGCAAAGTTCTATCCTGAGGACTATCTTAGAAGAATCCTAGTGACAGCCCAGAATACGCGGGAAGGAATGAAGCGGGTATTCTCCAGCTTCGCCTTCCTTCAAGTCCCCAGGCTTATTGAACTGCAGAAGTTCCATGTCCGCTACACATTCGAGAAGACCGCCCTCGATTTTTCCTTAGCGCCTCCCATCCAGAGCGGGGTCAAAAAGACCCTGAGGGGCCAGTGGCTCGAGGCCCTGGACCTCCCCAGGGGCCATGAAGGCGATTTTCCGGCGGACAGGATGGCTGCCCTTTTTGCCCGGAATCTCATGGCCCGCCCCTCCCCCGGCCTTGCCGATCTTTCCCAGACCCTCCGCCAGACCAATGTGCTTCTCTTCCAGTTTATCGAATCCGAATTCAAGATCATCAAGGCGACGATCCAGGAGGGGCTAGACCTGCTCTTTCAGGTTCCCCGCCTCTACGGCGCGTTTTTTGTGTATCGGGAATTTCTTGGCCTGCTGCAGTCCTACCTCGCCAATTGGAAAAACACCAACCTAGGCGGGCTGCAGCGACCTTTAGTGCCGGTCGATGAGGTCATATCCCGGATAGAGTCCAGGCTTGGAATGGTGGATGCCGCCAGCATCCTTGGCTGGAAGCCCTTTGGGGCCTTGAAGCAGGAAATCAAGAGACTCATCCTCGGCTCTCCGGCTATCCGTGAATGCCTTGAGTCCGGAGCTCTGCATCTCCTTGCCGAGAATCTCCCGGAATATCTTGACCCCGATCGCACCGCCAATAACCCCCTGCCCCTGGTCAACGAGATATTGGCAGACCTGGATCGTTTTTTGGCTATGCTCGGCAAGGACATCGAGCGGAGCGCGCGTAATGCCTCGGGCCTGGAGTCGCTTCTCGATTCCTACTACGTCCGATCCTCCATGGACTCGAAATCCTTTGGAAAGATACTTGAGCGCCTAAGCGCGAAGCTCTTCCCGGAATCCAGAAAACCGGAACTCTGGGACCAGTATCGACTCCAGGTCTATTCCCCATGGAAAGAAGGATTTGGAAAGGGAAGGCAGTTCCTTCATGGGGAAGAGAGCTTCATGGACCAGATCCGCGCCGAGGGGGCTCGACTCCATGATAGCCCTTCTACGGCAAGCTTCCTTGAGCCTCTAAGCCAGGATGAGTCCCAATTCATCGGCCGCATATCCTCCCAACTGCCGGCAGACCTGGATACCCTCATAGGTGGTACCTTCCTTCCCGTGCCAGATAGCTCGGCGATGAAGAGCTTCCTCGTATTCGTCCCGTCTGATGGCTTCCAGGACGGACTGGAAGAGGCTGTCGCCAATTGGGAGAGGGCCGGAGCCCAGGTAAAGCAGATCCGGCGAGAAGACAGCCTCGGCTCCATTGTCGCCATCAAGGAATGGCATTTCCTTGGCATTGAGGACTTGGCCTTCTGGGCCAAGCTAAAGCCCCTTGTGCCGGAGGATCCCACGGACCTTATGGCCAGGATCTTCGCCAGTCCCCCGGAGCAGAAAGGCGGTTTTGGAGAAGACCCGGGACTCTCGCCACGACAGTTGAAGCTACTTTCTAACATCCTGAGGGACAGGGTGCCCCGGGAAAGCCTGAATAATCTCTGGCAGAGATCCCTTGGCGATTTGCCTCCTGGTGGCATAGACGAGCCAGCCTTTCCAAGGCTCGTGCTCAAGCTTGGGATTAAAGGCGTGCTTGGGGAGTTATCCGATGATGACCTCCGCAATCTCGCCAGGGATCTTAAGACCGTCGGCGGAATGACTAGGGAAAGCAGCCTAGAAAACCTGGAATTCGAAATCGCAAAAATCTAAGGACCGGGCAATGAAGGCACTCTACGGAATCGACCTAGGGACAACCTACTCCTCAATAGCGCTGATCGAGGCCGGGGCCATGCCTAGGATCATACCCAATGCCACGGGCGAAAACTCGACTCCCTCGGTGATCTATTTCGATCCGGACTCTGATACGATCGAAGTAGGGGCAGCCGCCAAGGAAAAATCCCTTCTTCACTCCGAGCAGTCGGCATTCCTGGTAAAGCGAGAGATGGGCCAGGACGCCCAGAGGGTTAGGAAGAATATATTCGACGAGTACGAGCCATTCAGCTTTCGTGGTCGGATCTGGACGCCCGAAGAGCTATCAGGACTTATCCTGAAGAGCCTGGTGGCCGAGGCCAATGCCGCCACGGGACTAGAGATCAAGGATGTGGTCATCACGGTTCCAGCTTATTTTGGCAGTCTTGAGCGCCAGGCCACCCGTGACGCGGCAAGGATTGCGGGTCTCACGGTGCATGACCTGCTTAATGAGCCAACGGCAGTCGCCATGGTCTATGGGGCCCTGGAGGCCAAGGCTGGAGAGAGAGTCCTCGTGGTCGACCTTGGCGGAGGAACCCTCGACGTGACGACTATGGAAGTGCTCGAAGAGGCCGGAGAAAAGAAGATAGCCGTCAGGACAACGGATGGGGACAGAAAACTTGGCGGCGCCGACTGGGATAACGCGATCATGAGCTGGGCTCTCAAACGGTTCGAGGAAAAGTATTTCCTAAACCTTGTCTACATGGAGGATGAAGATAAACGGAAAGCGATGGCACAGCTCACCAGGGATAGCGAAAGAGCCAAAATTGCCCTATCTACGCAACCTGAGACGGGTTTCCCCCTCATCTATGGCGGCCAAAGACTGGACCTGAGCCTGGACCAGAAGACCTTTCGGGACCTGACGGCTAGCCTAAGAGACAGGGTGCTCTTCTACTGTGATCGGGCCCTTGCGGGCATGGACAAGTCAAAAGTGACCACCCTGGTCCTGGCTGGAAGCATGAGCCACGCCCCTTCCGTAAAAGCTGCGGTTGAAGCCTGGTTTGGAAGACCCGCCAAGGAGACCGGGGCCGTCGACCCCAAATTCTCCGTCGCCCTCGGCGCGGCGCATCATGGAAGAAAATTCCTCGAGAAGCCTGCGGCGGCACATGAATCAGCAAAAGAGCCTTCCAAGACACCGACCATCATCAATGTGATCCCCAGGAGCCTTGGCATCATTGCCTACAACAAGGAAGGGAAGGCAGTAGTCGATATCCTGCTCAAGGGAAACACCAGCTACCCTACAGAGATCTCAAAATCCTATAGTGCCCGGACAACCGGAAGGGACGAGATCCGGGTTCGGGTAGTTGAAGGCGACAGCTCAGATCCCGATATGAACGACCAATTGGGATCTATTATCCTCAAGCCAGAACGGGACGTCAGGAAAGGCGACGAGCTGACCGTCCGTTTTTCCTATGGGAGCGACGGCATACTCCTCGTTAGCTTGAGAGACAACACCAGTGGCCTATTTGTGAAACAGGAGATCCGTAGGGATTCCACCCAGCCAGATCAAAAGCATGAGCTGAGCATATAGGCGCATAAAATGAAAAACAACCCGCAAGAGCCCATGTTCCTAGGTGACACCGCCCCAATCCCCGCCCCTGGTGATCAGGAAGCCCCAGGCCAGGCCCCCATTGCCCTAGGCCCAGAGGAAAGGCTCACCCGGGCCGAGTCCCTGCTCGTAGGCCATGACTGGCAGCGGAATGTATACGAATATTTTGGCCTAGCCCCCTTCAAGGATTTGGATGAGGCCGACAAGGCTAGGATCGAGGCCCAGGTCAAGGAGGAGCTGGAACTCCTACTCTCCCACTGGTCGAGAGCGGCAGATCGCCAAGACCGACTCTCCGCCCTCCAGAACGCCCTGGCTCGGGCCAAGACGAACCTGATCAACCCCGGACAAAAAAAAGCCTTTGATGCTTCCCTTGAGAGAATCCTACTCTCCGGCCTCGGCCAAGAAATTTCCGAAAGACTAGTGCCCGGGACGGAGGGAAGACGAGCCCTACCCTTGAGAGCGAGGCAAGAGATCCTGCGCCGCCTGGAAACCTCGGGCCTCATCTCGGAAACCCGCCCCGGATCGCTGCAGAAAATGGATAAAAAAGTCTCCGAGGAGCTAGCGAGACAAGGCGGCATATCCTCCAATTGGAAAGACGATTTCAGGATGGAGCTAGACAAGCTTCCCGCCACATCAAAACTTGACAATGCGGAGTCAAGAAGCCGACTGACCCGGTTTCTTGAGGAATTGTGCATCCTCGATTCCGCCAAACCGCCTGCACTCGATGCGGTCCTTACGGAGCTCGGCTTTTCGCTGCAAAGTCCAAGAAGCGCTTTTGCGGGGGAAGTGCTTGGCCCAATGGCCGATGCCCGGGGCTGGAAGACTAGCCAGGCTATCACGGCAATAGACTTTGGAATTCTCGTAGGAAAAGCCGCTGAGAATTACGGGCTTATCGAGGCTGACGTCGAGGACATCCTGACCTCAGGAGGATACACAATCCTCCGTTCAGAGACGGACAACCCCCTTTACAGTGCCTGGAAGAAAGCCGTTCACGAGGGAAAGCCGCTAGACGACAAGGACAGGCTCTTGGGGGCCCTAGCAAAGGCGGCTCCCGACCATCGAGCTATCCAAACCTTTGGAACAATAAAAGCCGCCCTTGATAAGCAGGCCCTAGCCCATACGAAACTTGCCGAAGCCCGCGGCAGGGCTTTATTGCTTGTCGGTATTGCGTCCTTTTTTCTAGCTGCTGCGGTTTTCCTGCTCTCCTTGGTAGCGAGCCTTCCCCTCCCCTTCCTATTTGCCCTTATTCTCGGTGGCGGGGCATTCTATGGCCTTGCCTACCAGGGGAATTGCCTGCCCGGCCGATTCGAGCCAAAGGATCTTGGCAAAGAGGCCCACGCCGAAACCCTCAAGGCACTTGAGAAAGGTTTGGATCCGAGCCTCCTGCAAGGCGATCTTTCCAGACAGCCAAGTATACTTCATTCCGCAATCGCCCTGCTGGCAGGATTCGCAGTGGTTGTCCTTCTTCTATCAACCGCAAATATTGGCTGGCTCCTGAACAACCCTCATAAAGCCAGGTCAGGCGCAACAGAGATCCTCCTGCCTGCCGCAACCTTTCGTATGGGTTCCGAAAAATCCGGCTTTCCTGATCAGGGCCCACGCCACAAGGTCATCCTCACCAAGCCGATCTGGGTTAAGGTTACGGAGACTAGCCAAAAAGAATGGGCCCAGATTATGCGCCCAGGCAAAGCCGTTCCGGCCGACCAGGCTGAGCTCCCTGCGGTGAATCTCAATTGGTGGGAAGCTTTGGCCTACTGCAATGCCCTCAGCGAGAAGGAAGGCCTCAAACAAGTGTATGGACTCAGTGGCATACCCTCTAGACCAAGGCTGACTTCATACCAGCCCGAGGCCGGAGGTTGGCGCCTTCCAACCGAAGCCGAATGGGAATATATCGCCCTCCGGGCTTGCACCTGGAAGGGTGACCGTTTCTCGGGAACCAATAATCCAAAAAGGGCCGGGATATTCTCCCCTGCCAGTGCTCCGATCAACGTCTTGGAAGCCCCTTCGAATCCACTGGGTATTCGTGGGCTGAATGGTAATGTCTGGGAGTGGTGCTTCGCGTCCTATGGGACCTATCCTTCAGGGCTTGAAAAAGACCCTGGGGATATCACCCTCGGCGAACAGCGTCTCCTCCGAGGAGGCTCATTCATGACTGATCTTGACTACGGAACTAACACCTATAGAAACCCGGCTGCACCGTCGGCCAAGGGACTCGACATCGGCCTTCGCCTTGTCCGCAGTCCCGGACAAAAGGGAAAACCATGAAAAAGCTCCTGTTTATCCTTGTTTGCATTTCACTGTTGGCCTCATGCCAAAGCATGGGCCCCGCCCTCGACAGGCTGGGTATCCGTGATAGAAATGGAGTGCCCTATACGGACGATGGGAAATACGATGCGGCTATCGGGATCCTGGAGCGAAGCGATAATTACCTCAAGGCTGGTGAACCAGACAAGGCCATGCAGCTTCTCAAAGAGTATAAAGTAAAGGGCTACCACAATATCGACGATCAAGAATTACAGAAGGAAGAGGAAAAGCTCGAGATAAAAGCCCTTGTACTTTCGGACCAAGGCGTCATGGATCAGATGATAAGCTTTCTGAACAACCGAGGAAGCAGCGAAGAGGACCTCAAGGCCCAGGCAGACTTGCTTATGGCCGTCAACCCTGAAACCTTTGGGACTATTTACCGCTACGAGAAAGCCATTGGAAAAGATATAGTAATTAAGAATTTCGCTAACTATCTGGAAAAGCAGCCGGCAAATGCGGAGACAACAGAAAGGAAGAGCCTGATTAAGAAACTAGAAAACCCCCAGCCTGCGACACCCAAAGCATCTCCCTCGCCGCAGCCATGGTCTGGCACTGGGCCTGCTCCAGCTCCTCCATACCCTAGCGCCCCCGCTCCCAGCCGCAGCCAGCCGCTTAGCCAGTCTCAGCTAGAGAGACTCTTGGGTCTGCAGAATCCGGAAAGGCAAACGGACGGAGTGCTAAAGTACACAACTTCCTCTGGCGCTATAACAATAGTAAAGATTATCGACGGCGCAGTCGTAATGTTCGATGCCAACATGAAGGGCGGCGGAACCGGAAAGAAACTGGTCATCGAGGACAATGAGCTTCTCAACCGACTCGCCGCTTTCCTGAACGCACAGGCCCCTGGCGCCGGCTGGACACGGGATAAGGCCATGGTCCTGGTAAAGAGCCTTCCAAAATCGGGCTCAGATCCGAAACTTTATGGCGGCTACAGCGTTCGGCTATATCTGGACACACCTAGCAACCTTAGGGTAAGGGGAGAATACAAGGGCGACTAGGCGGCAACACCCACAATCGCTCTTGACAACGGATAGGAATGCCATAC
This sequence comes from Spirochaetota bacterium, assembly GCA_029778945.1. Lineage (GTDB taxonomy): Bacteria > Spirochaetota > Spirochaetia > Treponematales > Rectinemataceae > JANYKC01. The sequence continues at coordinate 25,179 of JAKPBN010000336.1, read as the reverse complement.
CATAAAGGCAAGCCTCGCAGTGGCATGCCGGCGGCATTTAATACATTAAGGAGATAAAAATGAACTGGTACATTTCTGTCCTGAAGAACTACGCCACATTTCAGGGAAGAGCTCGAAGAAAAGAGTATTGGATGTTCGTGCTGTTCAACATGATCTTCATGGTTGTCGCAATGATCCTGGACAATATCCTTGGGACAACCTTTTACGCGGCTTATTACGGCTTTATCTATCTGATCTATGCCCTGGCACTCATGATTCCCTCACTAGCTGTGTCAGTCCGAAGGCTGCATGACGTGGGCAAGAGCGGCGGATTTATCTTCATCGCCCTGATACCCATTGTAGGGGCGATATGGTTGTTCGTCCTGACCTGCACTGACGGCAATCCGGGATCGAACAGCTACGGGGACAATCCCAAGACAGTCGAGGCCTGACCACCGGGGGCATGCCACACTCGCTATCTTTTGAATATGACCAGAGACTCCATCATCAGCGCGAGATCGTCGGCCCAAAGGTCCGTCTCGGCGATCCTATACGATGTATCAACCTTAAGCATTATGTCATTATCCTGGATATAGTATGAGATAACGCGCACGGGGGGCGCTCCGTTCACCGTACGGATATACTCAAAACCTAGAGCAGGAAAATTCTTGAATCTTTTTATCGAGACAGCCTTCCATGAGAGGATCCTCGTGTCCTGACCCTTGCTTGTCATCAATGCCGCGCTTTCATAGCTAGCTCGCTTAAGCTCGGCGTCGATGCCGGCCAGCTCTTCCAAAGATGGCTCCGGGAAATCGTCCAAACTTAAGTACTCGCCGACATTGCCCCTGTAAACTTCGAGTATGAACCTGCAGTATCGCTTTAGAGCGGCCGAATCCAAGACATTGATGCCCAAGGGCTGGACGACCACTCTATCTGCTCTTTGATCACCACCATACATCAACTTGTAATACTCGTCACTCATTTTTCTATATGCTCCACTCTGTACCTCAAGGGTTGGGGGAATGGCAATAGTGCAAATGCCGGGAACAGTGAGTTCCGCCCAGCCGACAGGCCTCGCATAGGCGAACCCAACTCCAACAAATGCAACAATGACCGCGACCATCCTCGGAAACGACATATGCGCTCCTCTACAGAAATTGGGCCGGTGCTATTCAGGGCAAGGCGGGCGATATTTATCTCATATACCTGGCTATTGAGCCCTCTAGCGCAGCAGAAGAGACCATTCCTTCCCCTTGTCCAAAGGCGCGGCGATGACATGGAGGGGTGTCCTGGGACTATCGGCGTACTCAAATCGGATCGGCACCGAGAAACCTGACCACTCGGGGTATACAAGGATGAGCCGGTCGACATTGGCGAGCTCGCCGCGGTAGATCGTCGCGTACGACAGGAGTTGGTAGAGGTCGGACTGGCATATGCCACTCTTGCCGTCGAGGGCACGCTCGTCGAGGAGCTTCCACTTCGCGTCAAGGATCCAGAGCTTGCCCTCATTGGTCCTGGCCACGAGGTCGGGGCGGAGGTTAAACGACTTCGAATTCCTGCCCTCTTCCATCCTGTCGAGGAGATAATATCGATTGGACTGGTAGGAGACGGAGGCAAGCTCACCCCGGGCCTTCATGTCGAGGAGGCCCCTGTGGACAAAGCGCTCGAAGACGAGCTCCATCGGGAAGAAAAGACTGAACCTGAGACTCTTGGCCCAACTACCCGCAACATTGAGACCGGACAGGATCAGATAGGCAAGGCCGAGGGAATCCCGGTAAGCATGCTACTTGCGATCAACCCCAAGACCGCGAAGAGCCTGGAGAGCCGTGGCCGGGGACGGAAAGCTTTCGATTTCCTCGAAGGCGTCATCCAGGAAGCGCATGCGCTGGACCTTTCCTCCGCCCAAGCCCGCGTCGACGCAGATCCTGAGGGCTGTGGCAAGGATCCTGTTCTCCCTGGAGTTGGGCGATAGGTGGTCGAAGCCACAGGGTATTCGATCTTTGGGGATCCCCCTTCCGGCCCAGATATTGAAGTTGATCCTGCCCCGCACGCAGGGCAGGTCGGCTTCCATGGTCTCATAGCTCGAGGACAGGCCGCGTTTGACAAGGGCTACGACGGATTCGAAAAACAGGTTTACCAGCCACTCGGAGAGAGGAAGACGGGCGGTCTGGGCCGGGGCCGACTGACCACCGAGGGAGGGCACAAGCCCCGACCTGCCAAGCATGTGGAGGAGAAGCTCCCGGGATTCCTGGGCAGGCCGGCCCTCCTCGGTCTTAGGAAGTATCTCGAGGACAAAGCCCGACCTCGTCATGAGGACCCCGACATAATTGAGGACCCTGACTTTGCCGAGGCCAGCCTCGAGGACCTTCCGTCCCTCATCCCCCAAGGCCCAGGCATGGAGCTCCTCAAAGGCGCGCCGGTCTCCGAATTGCTCTAGGCGCAGGACGTCCCATTCACGGACAGTGAGGGGCTCCCGCGGCCTGACGGCAGCTGCGAGACTCATCGCTTGTAGATTCCCCGATAGGCCTCGGGATCAGCGAAGGAATCCTCCCGGATGCGCCAAATGCCGCTGCCCCCCCTGGCCGCCACGATCTCCGAATCGGCGTCAACCCACTGGCCCACCTCGTGGTGCTCAAGGAATCGATGGGAGGCATCCTTGCGGTCGTCGCCCAGGACAAGGGAGATCCTCTCCCAGTCATCAAAAAAATATTCCGCGAGGAGGGGGAGGATGGACGCGCGGAAAATCCTCCCAAGAGCCTTGAAGCGGGCCTCGGGATCAAGGCCGGGAGCCTCGAGACCCTTGAAGTAGCCATGGCCGACCTGGTGTTCCCGGTCATAGAGGAATTCAATGCGCTCATTGATCGCCCTGAGCATCGAGGCCAGATCCAGGTCCCAAGCCAGACCAGGCAGACCCTCCAGCCAGACATAGTCGGGCAAAAGCTCGATAAACTCGAAGCGCCGCCTCAGGGCCGTATCAAGGAGCGCTATGGAGCGGTCGGCGGTGTTCATGCTGCCGATGAGGTGGAGATTGGGCGGCACCCCGAAGCGCTCCTGGGAGTTGGGCAGAGTCACGATGAGCTCGTTGTCAGAGGTCAGGCGCTTGTCGTCCTCGACGAGGGTGATAAGTTCCCCGAATAGCTTCGAGATATTGCCCCGGTTGATCTCGTCGATAAAGAGGGCATAACCGGGAACGGCGCCTCCGGCATATTGACTCTTCCGCTGCTCCCCGGACAGGGTGCAGAACTCATGGATCGACCCCTCAAAGCCAGAGAGCCTGAGGGCCTCAAGGCAGGCTTGCTTGAAGAGCCCGGGACGGAGCTCGAAGTCGCGCTTCCCGTCCTTGGTCGCGTCGACGACGGGCCTTAGCCCCTCCACGAAATCCTCGTAGGAGTAGTTCTGGTGGAAGGTCACAAAGGAATACCGCTCCCTGGAGCCTGAGAACCTGGGCATGTACTCATTCCGCAACTTGTAGGTTTTGCCCGTGCCAGGAGGGCCATAAAGGATAAGGTTAGGCGGCGCCACAAGTTCCTGGCGGACCTTCTGGGCCATGATCGGATTAAGCACAAGGTCGACCGGGGGCACTGGGATCATAGTCTTCTCCGCCTGTCCGAGTATCGAGAGAGCTGTGGCAAGGTCGAGCTCCTGCATAGTCTTGGCCACTTTCCCAAACTGGGTGTTATCCAGGACGAGGGAAGCTTCCCTAAGCCAGGTGACAGGGATGATCAGCTCATCCTTCTGCACGGCCACCAGGGAGGCAGGCTCGACATAGCCCAAAGCATCGATGCCAAGGCGGCTTTGGGCCGAAGACCTGTCGTAGTAAGCCCGCTTGGCTAAAATGGGGCCTCCATTTTTCGCAAGGTCCGCGAAGGCCGCGAACTGGGTCTTGAAGGCCTTTTTTCCCTCGTTGACGGCGGAGTTGGGACCATCCCAGCCGCCCAGGTCAGGATGAGCATGGATCCATTCGCCTAACTCGTCGCTCCAGTCTTCTCCCAGACTCCAAGACCAGATCCCCTCGGTCCTAAACCGAGCTAGCTGATTCTCAGTACCACCGAAAGAACAGCCTCCGAACCAAAGGAAGCTGCTCATGGTCACGCGCCAGATAAATCCCTGGATATCGATCAAATCCTTGGGGCCAAGGCCGGCATTGGATAGCTCGTCCTTAAGGCAAATGGCAAAGCGACGCCATTCCATATAGTCCCGGTTCGTCAGTATCCCCTGCCGGACGCAATCCCTTCCAGTGACTACCCTCGTAAAGGAGGAAAGGGAATCCGAGCGGAGATAGAATTCCTCCTCGGGGTTCTCAAGCCAGAGAAGGAGGGTCGGGATGCTCCGAGAGGCCGGCCTTGATTCCGCACTCTCTCCGACAGGCTGGTTCCCAAGGGAGAACAACACCCGATTAAAGGCCTCCACATCGGGGTTCTCGCCTGAGGAGAAGAGGAGCTCCTTTGTCGCCCGGGCCAGCTTGCCCAGGCTCGCATCATCGAGGCCCTTAAGATTGGCGGTATAACGCCAATTGAGAAGATTCTGGTCCTTGGAGGGCTGGAGAAATTTGGCGATAGACCTCCCCGCCTCCGCGAGGGCAGGCTCACCCTGGGCTGCTGCCAGGCTAGAGGAGACCTGAAGCCATCGCTCCCGGAGGGCGATCTTGTAGTTCCTCTCGTCCTCGAGGTAGGAGGCGGACAGAAAGCCCTCCTCCCCATAGTACATCCTGAAAAAACGCACAGCGCCTTCGAGGGTATCCCGCTTTTTTATGTCAATGCTAAAGGGGGCCAGGTCCGAAGCGTAGAGGGCCCGCATCAGCTCAAGGGAGCTAAAGCCAATTGGGGCGGCATACTTATCAGAAAAGGACTGAAGGAGGAGGTTCTTCCGGACAAAACCCTGGGGCAGCTCAGCCTTGGGGACTCCGAGCCCCTCGAGAAAACAATCAAGATGGGGAGGGGAGTTGATCGGGAAGAAACGGTCGGGATAGTAGGAGTGCAGGATCTTGAGAACCCGGGACGGCAGTTTTTCTGGAGGGAAGAGCTTGACCCCATGGCCTAGCCAATCGAGGGACATGGACTCCACGCCTTCTGGCGTGTCGGAGCTTCCCAGCTCCACTGCCCGGGCATGGAATTCCAGGACTGCCGAGAGTGCCTCTTCGACAGGAAGTTCGCTGTATTCCTTGACCACATAATACTGTCCATCCTTCTGCTGTTTGAAGATAAAATGGGACCGAGAGCTGCCCACGGCGTATTTCCCCAGCTTGCCCAGTTTCTTCTCGATCCAATTGCAGAAGGATTCCTTGTTGTCATCGCCCAGGCAGTAGTCGTGCAAGCCGAGGGACCGCAGTTTCTCGGGCGGGAAAAGATCCCGAAACTGGGATAGAAGCCGGGCATCCTCGAGCTGGGCCTCCTGGTTGGGTTTGTTCGATCGAAGGGAGCGGAGAAGGCGCTCGGCGGCCTCGCTCAGGGGATAGTCAAAATTTCTCATGGTTTCTCCATTTGGTCATTCCACAGGCTATATTCCGGATCTGCTCAAAGCCTTCATTGCACAGAGGTCAAATAATATGACCAATTGCTAAGCCACGGCCTGAGTCTCAACCCTCCTCTGCCTTCCTCCTGAAGTTCAGCTCCAGCAGCCTCTCCAGCACCGTCCTTCTTGCCGCGTCGCAGATCGTAAACCTGGTCCTGTCGTTCTCCGGCAGGTAGTCGAGGTCATGGAAGCCGTGCCCTGGCTCGAGGTCAGACCAGCCATAGGCCCTCAAGACCACCTTGTCCATGGCCACATGGAGGTCCCGCAAGCGCAGGATGCGTGCGAGCATTTCCGCCGCCGTCCCCGTCCCGCCCGACTTGGCTAGAACCGTGACGAGCTGGGCCTCGTCGAGGTCGGGATCATGGAAGAGGTTGTAGGTCTTGGTGAGGCCTAGATTGAGGCGGCGCATCAGCTCGGCCCTCTCCTCGTAGTAGACCTTGCCCGCGGCCTCGAGCTCGCCCCTGAGCCCCTCCTCGACCTCATCTATGGGATGGCCGGGACGTAGACAGTCAGGGAAGGGGAAGGTTTCGAAGACATCCGTACTTGCGTATCTGAGAAAGCCTTTTAATGTTGATCCAAATCGCCAACACCAGTTATCATGAATTGAACTCGAGAGCAAGCAAAAAATTGAAACAGCGTTATGGGCAATAACTACTAGTGCATTTGAAAATACAATTTCTTTTTTCTGGAATGAAAACAATGTATATTTAGCTGCCTGAGCAGCTATTACAATTACTCGATCCACTTCAGCAATAGCTCTATAGAGCCCCGGCCTCTTCTCGCCGTATATCCACCATTTCTCTTTATAAGCTTGCCGGTTATCTTTTTCACGTACTGGTTTTACTAAGCGTTCAATAATTGAAAGACAATCGGGATAATCCTCTGCGACTGGTCCAGTGTAGCCTGAAGGCGCTAATTCGTATTTATCTTCAGCATGTACTATGTCTATCTCGGTCTTGCGTCGAAGCGGCCAATCAAAAAAATTAATAACCCAACGGCTTGGGCTGCCATCGGGTCGAGAATTCAAGTCGTCTCCATTAAGGTATGGAAAAAGAACATCTTTATTACGTTTGTTTTTTTGAATTAATGCATCGGCTATTGCTGGATCTAAAACGAATCCAGATCCATAAACTTTGGAGCCTTCGTAGCTTTTCCCTACATTCTGAGCTAACACTTGGGGGTTGCCAACAATCATAGAATCGTCAAGGTAAGGGCTAATCCGCGCCGTCTCTTTGCCATTTAGAATAAATAATTGGGCATTTTGTGTTTTCCGTATTGCTACGAGGCTCACACTTACAGCAGCAGATCCTGGCCAAGGAATGGACTTGTACGCCCAGTAAATAATTCCTTCTTTCGTAAGCACATCAAGGCAGCCTTCACGCGTAACACCCTCAGCTATTGTTTTTGTAGCAATTAGAACCATACACCCTTGTTGCCGTAATAGGTTGAAATTTCTTCGAAAGAAAAAACCCACAAGATCCATGGCACCCGCTGGGGGATGATTCGAAGTAAGGTAATGCAAATAATCGATGCCTAGAGTCCCTGAAAGCTTCTGCCCACCCAAGAAAGGCGGATTCCCTATGATCACATCGAAGCCCCCATCGGGGCCCTCGAACACTGCAGGGAACTCGAGAAACCAGTGGAAAAAGGCCTTGGCCTTGGCGAGGGATGCGGCATGACTAGCCCCGGGAAGGCGGCGCGGGTCCACCTCGCCCTTAAGAGCGCTCGCATAAGCCAGCTGAGTAATGGCAAGGCCTTTGCTCTCTTCATTCCAGGTCGTAAACCAGGGACTGGTCGCGATGTTGGCCAGGGCCTCCAGTCTAGTCCGCTCGCCGTTGGCCTGGAAGGCCTCGAAGGCCGCGGCCTTCCTCTCGGCCTCGACCTCGCTGTCATTTCCCAGGGCTTCCATCTTGGTAAAGGCTGCCCCTGCGGCCTTGAAATAACCCTCCACCTGGCTGGCCCCAAAGTCGAGGAGGCCTTGGCGTATCTTGGCTTCGTCCCTCTCCTTGGCGTTGCGCTTCTTGAGGCCTGTGCATACCTTCTTGTCATCCTTCCCCTTGGCGGCGAAAGCCTCGTCAGGGATGCCCGCCTCGAGCTCCTCCACCCTAGCCAGGCCCGCAAGGCTGTCCCCGCAGCGGATCCGGTGGTCCAAAAAGGAGAGAGGCTTCCCGGGTTCGTGGCCCTCGAGCCAGAGGGCCACCTTGCAGAGCTCCACCGCCAGGAGGTTGCGGTCCACCCCGTAGACGCAGTGGGCCAGGGCATCCCTCGTTGCTGCGCGGATGGCTGTGGGGCTGGGCTCGTCCTCGCCTGTGCGCACCCGGGCCAGCTCCACGCCTATGCGCCGGGCTGCCCCCAGGAGCATGTGGCCCGAGCCGCAGGCTGAGTCGAGGATGCGCAAGCCGAGAAGGCCAGCCTCAGCCGCCTTCTGGTAGGCGGGGCCCGAGGGAGCCTTCTTTCTGGCTTCTTCCAGGGCGTCGGCTATCGCAGGATCGACCCCGGCCTTGACGAGTTTCTGGACCAGCTCCTCGGGGGTATAGTGGGAGCCCGTGTCCCCTCGCCCTGAGCCCGCAGAGAAGCGGAATTCCGGGCCTCGGGTGGTGGTGACTATCTCGGGCTCCAACTCGAGGAGGCCCTCGTAGACCGAACCGAACTCCTCGACGTTGAGGCTCCCGTAGTTGACGTGTACCCGGGCGTGGCGCTCCTCGTCCCAGAAGGAATCGAGGCCAGCCAACGCGTCCTTGAGGGACTTGTTGTCCAAGGACAATCTCGAGAGCCAGGGCAGGGCCGAGGACGAGAAAAGCCTTCCCCCCAGAGGCGCTATGCCCAGGGCGGCCCCGGATCCCTTCTCGTCAAAGAGGGCAAAAATCTCAGAAAGAAGCCTGTACCAGTCATCATGGCGCTCTTGGTCCCCGAGGACCAGCTCCGAAAGCCTGCGCAGGCGGGAGAGGGAATAGAAGCGCGCGTAGATGTCCCGCTTGGCCGCCTCGGCCTCGGGCGGAAAGACAAGCCCGCGCTCCTCCACCACGAGGAGGAAGAGGATGCGGTACACGAGCAAGAGCACCTCGTGGTAATAGCCCGCCGCGTCTAGGGAGCCCGAACTTATGGCCGCCCGCAGGCTTTCATTGTCCCGGTGGGACAGGAAACCCTGGCCCAGGCGGACAATCCCGTCCTCCACGGCCTTGGAGAGGCCATCCCGGATCCGCCCCCCCTCGGCCTCGCTGGACTCATGGTAGGACTCGATGATGCCAGCCGCCGGGTCCTCGCTATCCTTGGAGAATCGCGTAACGTGCAAGAAACGGTAGAGAAGCGCGAACTCGGAGTAGAGCTCCTCCTCGAACATGCGCTCCAGGTCGAACTCCACATAGGAGAGCCGGGACATGCGCCCGCAGTCCCGTATGAGGCGCAGCTGGATGCCGTTGGTCGCAAGGCCGTAGAGGCGGTTGCCCGAGAGGTTGATGTATTCCTGGACGAGGGCGTGGGGCGAGAGGCCTCCCCGGCTGGGCTTGCGGTCCATGGTGGAAGCCCGGTCGGCCAGGCTGGGCCCAAAGCCTATGATGTGGATGGGCAGGTCTGCCCGGTTGCCCGCTCGGTGGCTTATGGGATAGTTCCGGCCCCCCAGGCTTTCGCCGGCCTTGCGCAGCTCCAGCTCATAGCCCAGGGTCGCGAAAAAGGGCTCCATCCAGAAGCGCCTGGTCTCCGTGGTGCCGCTCTCGTCCGGGTCGAGGCGCTCCCGCTTACGCCGGAAGAGCTTCCACTGCTCGGACAGGTCCCCCCAGGCCTCGAGGATCTCGTCCCTGACCCTCCGCTTGGCCGGGAGCTCGAAGTCCTTGGCCGACTGGCCCCGGGTCTCGTCGCCTAGGGATGCTATGAGCTCGGGGGAGAAGAGGCTGCCCTCGACACGGATGGATGAGAAGCTCATGAGAGCCCTCCAGGGATAAAGACATAGATTCCGACGATATCCGGCGGCAGGGCCGGCTCGACGGCCTCGAAGCGCCCCTTGGTCCCGGTTAGGCTCTTGTAGCGCTCGTGTTGCCTGACGAGGACCTTGGCCCTCTCCAAGGCCAGCTCGTCGAGGACAGGGCGCAGGGGAGCTAGCTCGCCCAGGACCTCTTCCAGGTAATGGCGGCAGGATTCTGGGCTCAGGTTCCTCGCGGGCACCGAGCCGCGCACGAGGGCCTCGGCCTCGGAGCCTTTGAGGATCTCGCCGTTCTTGGCGAGGCCCCTCCAGCCCCAGAGGAGGAGCTCCTCGGCCACTATCTGCCTGCCCTCGATCCTCTCGTGGATGAGGTTCCTGGCCCGCACAAGGAGGACGACGGTCCTCTTCTCCACCTCTACGGTGGCCACGACAGCGGCCCGGCTCACCCGGGATTCGCCTTTCCCGTCGAGGGAGCGGGCGAGGACGTCCTCGCAGAGGGCCGAGACAAAGGGATGGATCCGTCCGAGGTAGCGGTGCTTGGCCGGCACGGGGGAATGGAAGCCCACGAGGAGCTTCTCCGGAGCGGCAGTCGCGGCGGCGCCCCGGCCCTTCTGGGGGAGGGGCTTGCCCCCCATGGAGGGCACAAAGGCCCGGCGCATGGCGTCGGGGACGTTGCCTGAGTCGAGGCGCCAGGCTTTGCCGGTCTTTTCCATAGAAGCTCCGTGGAGGAGCCTCACAGTCTCCACCACAAAGTCTTCCACATCAGTGGGCGAGCCCGCCGCGGCGTCGGCCGACTTCAGGTCCTCCTCGAGGTCTTCGGCCCGGATAGTCTCGTGGGCAAAGATCGAGTGGATGGCCTCGGCCTTGCGCTTGGCCTTCTCCAGGGCTTCCTTGACGGCGGCCTCCTGCTCCCGGATGAGGTCGTTGGCGTCCCAGAGGAGGTCGAGCTGCCTCTTCTCCTTGCGATTCCGGATCTTCTCCGCCTCGGACATCACCTCCCCAAAGATAGCGTCCAAGAGGGGGCGGGAGTCCTCGGGGAAGGGTATGGATATGCCCAGGGTGTCCCGGATCGCCGCGACCTTGCGGAGGAGGACCCTCAGGACCACGGAGTCGATGGGATTGTCCTCGCCCCAGAGGAGGGCCGTGCGAACCTCGGGCTCAGGCTGGCCAAAACGGTCCACCCGGCCTTCCCGCTGCTCAAGGCGATTCGGGTTCCAGGGCAGGTCATAGTGGAGGACGGCTGTAAAAAGCTCCTGGAGGTTGATGCCCTCGGAAAGGCAGTCCGTGGCCACGAGGACCCGCTTGTCGTAGCCCTTGGACTCGTCGACCCGCCGCCGCCGCTCGTCGTCGGGATACTCGCTCGTCACGGACTGGACATAGACCCCAGGACCCAAAATGGCTTGAAGCTTTTTGGCCAGGTAGTCGGCCGTGGCGATAAAGCGGCAGAAGACCACGGGCTGGAAGCCTGCGGCCAGCCACTGCCTGACGACCCCCGCGGCGGCCAGGGCCTTGTTGTCCTCTTCGCGCTCGCTCAAGGTATCCATCTTGGCGATGATAGCCTTGAGCGTGGCGGACTCGCTCTTCTCGAGCCTGGCATCATCGATGAGGCTGCCCTGGGTCCAGTCGTTGCCCGCCTCGTCCTCGGCCTGGTAGACGGGATTCTCGATCTCGCCGTACTCCGCATCGGCCCCGTCCCCTGACTCGGATTCCAGGGAGACCGCGCCCTCCAGGCGGCGCCAGAGCATCTCTATGCCGGAGTCCGGGCTCGACATGACGCCCCGGAGGAGGGCCAGGGCTGTCCAGTAGCGGAGGCGCTGCTTCCTTGAGTCCATGCCCTTCTGGCTCGTGAGCTCCTGGGCAAAGGAGAGGACATCTTCGAAGACCGAACGGTAGCCCGGGGAGAGGCTGTAGGGCACCTCGCTTGTCGCCGGGCGCTTAGGGAAGGGAGTGTCCTCCCCCATCCAGCGCTCGATGTTCCCCCGCCGGCGCTGGACAAAGCGCGAGGCCAGGTCCTTCCTCTCCTTCTCGCCGATCTCGCTCAAGTCCCAGGTTTCGTACTCGGGTTTGAGGAGGCCCAGGAGGGAGGAAAACTCGGCGTCCTTGCCCGAGTGGGGGGTGGCCGTGAGCATGACCAGGTGGCGCTCCGAGTCCTTCACGAGGGAGGACACGAGGGCATAACGAAGCTGCTGGGACTCGTGGGCCCCCGCGGGCCTGGTGCAGGTGTGGGCCTCGTCGAGGATGATGAGCTCGGGGCAGTGGGCCGCGAAGACCCGCCGCCACTTCTCCCCCTTGATGAAGTCCACGGAGACGATCTGCCAGGGGTAGTACTCAAAGACGCTCCGGTTGTCCGGAACCTTGGAGTCCAGGGAGCGGAAACTGCTCGAGCGGATGATCACCGCATCGATACCGAACTTGTCCGAGAGTTCCTCCTGCCACTGCTCGCAGAGGTGAGGAGGGCAGAGGATGACAAAGCGCTTCACCTCCCCGCGCTCGAGGAGCTCCTTCACGATCAGGAGGGCCTCTATGGTCTTGCCTATGCCCACATCGTCTGCTATGAGGAGGCGTATGGGGTCGTCCTGCCTCAGGGCCATGACAAGGGGCACGAGCTGGTAGGCCCGGGGCCTGAAGGCAAGCTTGCCGAAGCAGCGGAAGGGGCCGCAGGTCTCGCGCAGGGAGAGCCTGGCCGCGTCAAAGAGGATGCGCCCATGGGCCAGGTTGCCCAGGTCCTCCGGTCCCGGCAAGGGAAAGTCCGTGCCCTCGAGGCCCGAGTCAAAGCCCAGGGGCAGGTAGATGGCCGCAGTCTCCTCGGGTCTTCCGCCGAGGGGCCGTATCACGAGGAGCTCCTCATTGGATTCAGGCTGGATGACCCAGGTGCGTCCCCGGGCCCTGACGAGGCTGCCGGGCTTGTAAACCCTTGTCTCTATGCTGCTCATGCCTTGACCTTCCTGAAGATGTCCGGCCTTCTCTGGAGCCAGGCCTCGAGATTCTCGTCATAGCGCCAGACGAGGACTTCCCAGCCTCTCTCCCTCAGGGCGTCCCTCTTGGCCAGGTCCCTCTCAGCCGCCCAGGCCGCGTCGTGGTGGCTGCCGTCGCAGAAGACCGCCACCCTTTCGTCATAGCGGAAATCCGGCCTCACGTAGACATCGGAAATCTGCGGCTGGCATTCGTCGGGGAGGCGCAGGCCCAGCCTGTGGAGGGTGTCGAGGAACTTCCGCTCTGTCGGGGCGCTCTGGTCTATTTGGCCTAGAAGGAGGGTATAGCGCTCATCGTAGCCCTCGGTCGCCCCGGGCCTCCTCACCTCGCCCTTAAGCGCCTTGAGGAGCTCGAGAGCCGGCTTTATGCTCAGGCGGCTGATGGAGGCATGGTCTCTCTGGTTGTAATAGGTGAGAAGGTCGTCGTAGCTCGCCTTGATGCGATAGTCGGCATCGTCTAGACGGCAAATCTTCCAGGCAGCCGCGGCCAGGCCTGAGAGGGCCTCGGGGTCGGCCACGAGCTGGGAGAGGACCCCGAGGCTCCCTTCCGCGTTCTCATAGAGGAGGATATTGGGCTCGTCTTGATCGCCTATGAGGACGGCGCCAAGCTCTGACTCCTCGGCCTGGTAGCGCTCGGCCAGGGCCCGCAACAGGGCGTGCTGGAGGCTTATCCGGCCTTCCCGGTCGAGGCCCAGGGCGTGGAGGGGCTCAAGATAGACAGCGTCGGCCGTCTCGGTCGTATAGGTCCTGACCTTCTTGTAGACGCCTGGGTCGAAGCTCGTGTCCCCCGGCTTGGCCTGGGGCTGTTTGCGCTTCCAGAAGCCCGTCCTCGTGTCTATCCAGAAGCCCTCCTGATCTCCTAGCTTCCAGGACTCGTTTACCGTCACGATGGTGCATGCCGGGAGGTAGCGCATCCTCAAGAGTGGATCCCCTCCCTCTGTGGCCAGGCGCTGCTCGAGGAGGGACTCGGTGCCCTGGGGATAGCTGAACCAGGTCTGGGTGACATAGCCCTCCTGGGACCTCTCCTCCTCGTCGCAGGAAATCCGCTCCTTGGGCATTCCCTTGCTTTCTGCCATCTCCACGAGGGCCCCATATTCGATCTTGGAGCTCCCCTGGTCGATGGGTACTCCGGTGAAGGGATCATTGTTGGTCGTCTCGGCCTCGCGGTCGAGGAGGAAGTAGCCCGAGTTCTTCGTCGCCAGCCCCCGGTGGAGCTCGAACACGCCACTGGCCAAAAAGAGGCTCTCCACCCGGTAATGCTGGCCATTATGGTAGACGATGTTCTCGGGCCCGAACTCGGTGAGAGCCAGGGACCGGGGCCGGTCGACATACTCGATGGAGTCGCCGTGCTCGAGGGCCAGCCTGATGGGCAGGCGGGTGAAGTTGTAGCCCGGCAGGAAGCCCTCGGCCGCAAGGTAGCGCCAGGGGTAGAATTCCCCTATCGCCATGGAGGAGGAGCCCGTCCTCGAGGAGCGGGGATTGTTCATGAGCTGGGACAGGGCCGAGGATGCCAAGGCCTCCCGCCTACGGGCTTCCTTGTACTGGGTGGAGCGGGGGTCCCTGTGGGCCCGGGCTATCTCTGCCTGGGCCTCGGTGAGCTGGATAGTCGCGTCCCGGTAGAGCATCCGCCAGCGCTTGAACGCCTGGTCAAAGGCCGGTCCGAGCTCCTTTAGCCTCTCCTTCAGGGATTCCCTCGATACCCTTGTCCTCTGGACGGCCATCCCGCCCAGGGCCTTCTCGAAGATCTCGACGCTCTTCTCGATGGCCTCCTCGTCCAGGGCAAGGGCCGCCGCCACGTCCGCATGGAGGGCAAGGCCCTCGCTCTCCGTGTCCACCACGTCGCCTACGCTCATCGAGAGGCGGGGGATGGCAATGCGGCTCAGACAGAGGGCATGCAGGTGGGTGCGTATCAGCTCATCGTTGTCAAGGTCCAGCCTCGGAGCCCGCACCTGTCCGGAGACCATATCCAGGGGGTGCTTGAGATAGAAGCGGTCGTGGGGGGAGCGCTGGGCGCAGCTCGTGAAGACGAGGGCCGGTTGGCCGCTCCTACCGGCGCGTCCCGAACGCTGGGCATAGTTGGAGGGTCCGGGAGGGACGTTCCGCATGTGGACTACCGTCAATTCCTTGATGTCGACACCCAGCTCCATGGTCGGGGAGCAGTAGAGGACTGATATCTCCCCGCTGCGGAACCTGTCCTCCCGCTCGATCCTGTCCTCGGAGCTGACCTGGCCCGTATGCTCGGCGCCAAGGATGTTCTTGTCCCCAGGACTGAAGCTCGAGTAGAGCTCCTGGAAAAAGACATTGGGCTTCTTCTCCTGCGCCTTATAGCCCGACCGGACGAGGGGATCCTTGCAGGGCTTACCGTCGGCCTTCTTCCAGACAATCGCGTCGAGCCGTATCCGCCAGCCCGTGACCTGGGCCTGGGGATGGGTCCCCACGTTGGTGAGAGGGACGGCCACAAGCCATTCGGCATCGGCCATGGCCCCGAGGAAGGCCGTGACTAGGGCCTCGTACTCAGTCGCGTTGCCCGGCTTGCGGCCCCGGGCCTCGAGGAAGGCCCGGAGGTAGCGGCCATACTCGGTCTTGTAGCCGTAGCTCTCTGTCTTGCCAGCTTCTTTGGAGAATATGCCCTTGACCGTCAGGCAGCGGGGCTTCCACAGGGCGTCATCCTCGGGGATCCACCAGGCCGAGGAAAGCTTTTCGGCTATCTCCTTCTTCCGCCTGACAAGGCTCCCGGCCTCGAAGAGATCCATCGAGGCTATCGCGTATTTACGTCGGAAGAGGTTGAGAGTAGTCCTGATGAGGATCGCCCTGTCCTCGGGTGACAGCCCGGCGATGAGGGGGACATCGGACCAGGCCGCGTCCATCCCCGCCTTCTCGTCTACTTCGTGGTAGTCGATGGACAGGAGGCCGCATTGCTCGAGGTCGGGGAGGACGAGCCTCCAGTTGTTGGCCAGGTCCTCCACGAGAATATATTCCAAGAGATAGCGGAAGGCTTCCCGGAATTTGGCGGTTCCAAAGCGAGGAACTATGGGCACGCCGTCGGCATCAAGCCTGGGCGGAGGCATGAACTGGGAGTCAGGAAGACCCAGAGCCTCGAATACGGCCTGGCCGATAGTCCCATGGTCGAGGGTCCCCTTGGCGGCAATGGCCTTGGCCAGGGAAGACCTGATGAGCACGGTCTTGACCAGGTCGTTGAAGTGGCCGGCCTGGAGGGCAGCGTCCTGCCGGTTGTCTGTGAAGGACAGGAGCTTCCGCTCGGCGGAGTCAAAGCCATAGCGCTGGAGGGCCTGGAGGATGGAGAGGCTCAGGATGGAGGTCGAGGTCGACCTGCCCTTGACGCCAAGGCCTCCGAGGATCGTCGCGCTGCTTGTGCGGTAGTCGTAAAAAACCCCTGCCGTGGGATCGAATATCAAGGGCTCGCTCAGGAACCATCCTTTGTTCGCCAGGCTATGGTCCCTGCGAAAGGAGCCGTCCTCCCTCCATGAGACGGGACTCGGGATGGAGCGCTCATGGTTTTTCTCAAGGATGGGCCGGCCATCGGGAAGCCGTTTCCATTCCCCATCCGGCCTGCGCTTTACCCAGGTGTCTGGCAGAGACTCCATATCTACGACGGGGTCCCAGGCCTTGAGGTCCGGGAGGATGTAGCCCCAAGACTCCGGGGTTTCATCATTCACAGCCTCGGCCTCGTCCTCATCCAGAGGAGGCTTCTTTGACCCGAACTCCCTCGGGAGGATACGGGAGCCAAGGTCATCGAGCTCTACACAGTAGAACTCGGCCCCGCTCGCCCTGGAGAAGACAAGCTCATAGACAGGAAAGATCTCCCCGTCCCTCTCGAACTCCCGCATTGGCTCGAGGCTGATCATCCTCGCCGCCGAGGGGTGGAGGGTTCCGAAGACCGACCCCGAGGAAGAGACGAATTGGTGGATCTTGTAGGGCAGGAGGAGGCTCGCCTTGCCGCCATTGGCGCCATAAAGCTCGTTGTTCGCCCTGGCCACCGCCGTGAGGTAGCCGGAGAGGGCCAGCCTTGTCTTTTCCTCACCCAGCCCGCAATAGGCCGCCAGGATGGCCGCTATCGCCTTGAAGCTCCTGGGGCTGCCCCGCCTAAGCTTCCCCTCGGGCCCCCGCTCCAGGGCCACGCTGGATTCGAGCCAAGCGCCTAGGGGATGGGCCTTGCACGCCTCCACCCCCATGGAGGCCCAGTCGTCATCGAGCCGGGCCGCGATGCCTGCCGGGCCTGGGCTGTCGACGCCAAGCCCCAGGGAGGGGCGCACCGACTCCTCGATGACTTGGTCGGCCCTGAAGGGCAGGCCGAAGATAGTGGTGGCGAAGGACGCAATGGCCCTCTTCCGGCCCTCCTCATCTCCCTCGGAGATCATAGTGGCCGAGGTGCCCATGCAAAGGACTTCGTGGGAGCAGGATGCCCGGATCCGCCTGATAAGCATAGCCACATCGGCGCCTTGTCTTCCCCTGTAGGTGTGGAGCTCGTCAAAGGCGAGCCACCGGAGGTTCTCGTAGACCGAACGCTTGAGGTCCGAGTCGCTGCCCCTCGTGAGGAGCAGCTCGAGCATCATGTAGTTGGTGAGGAGTATGTCCGGAGGGTTCGTGTGGATGTTGATGCGGGAATCCGACTGGACCTGGCCCGAGTACTTCGCGAAGCTGATGGGGAATTCCTTGACCGTCATCCTCTTATACTTGGCCGCATAATCGTCCTTGAGGGATTTTTCCTGGGAGTTAATCAAGGCGTTCATCGGATAGACGATGATTGCCTTGATGCCCGGTTTCCTCGCGGGCATCTTGAGCAACCCATTCATGATGGAGCCCAGGAAGGCCAGGGACTTGCCCGAGCCTGTCCCGGAGGTTACGACAAAGCCCTCGCCTCGGTCGGCTATCCTAAGGGCCTCGGTCTGGTGCCGGTGAAGGTCGTAGCCAGAGAAAACGTTGCTGGCCAGTTCAGGGTGGAGGACTCCTGAGGCCATTAGGGAACTCAGCTTGTCCCCCGCCTCATAGGCCGGATTGAACTGGATAAGGGCATCAGGCCAAAGCTTGCCCGAGTCGAGCTCCGCTGAGATGGACCGGGCTATTCCCTCGTCCCGGATATCCACAAAGCTCCGGACATACTCCGAATAGCTGTGGATAATGCCTTCATGGATACTGAAGATGTCAACTGGCTTCATGGCTGGCTCGGGGCGATGCATGCCGCCAGGTCTTTTATCACGCCGTTCTCCGTGTCCTTCCTGACAAACACATTGAGGTGATCCATGGCCCTGGTCATGGCCACGTAGACAAGATTGCGGGCCATGCGCTCGGACGCTCCGGCGTCGGCCGTCGGATCGCCGAGATGGTACTTCGGTATAAACAGGAGCACGACGGGAAAATCGAGGCCCTTGACCGAGTGCATGGTGGAGATCCTGATCGATCCCCTTTCGCTGAAGCTGAAGTCCTTGTCCCTGACGTCGCTGACCGAAAGCCCCGCATCCGAGAGATAACGGGAGACGAGCTCGACATCGCTGTTGGTCGGCACTATGACACAGAGGTTGTCCGGGTCGTAGTCAAGTCTCCTGACAAAGAGTTCTATCCGCTTGAGGAGGAGGTCAAGCATGTCCGCCTGGTCGTCGCCTTTGTAGAGCTCGGGAGCCGGTCCGTCCCTGAATGCCTCAGGAAGGCTTTCCCCGTCGAGGCCGGGACAGAGGGCTCGGAAACGTTCCGCGGCGGCATGGACCGCCACACTGTTCCGGAAATTGACCTTCAGGATCCTAGTCCGTCCCCCGATATCGACCCCCGAGCGCCGGAAGGAGAAGCCGGGCTGGTAGATTGACTGGTCCGCGTCCCCGGCGAGAATCAGGCAGCGCCGTGAACATTCCTTGAGAGCCTTGATGAGGGCCGCGGAAAGATCCTGAGCCTCATCCACGAAGACGTAGTCCGTCTTCCTGACCTTTCCTAGGCCTTCTTCTGAGGCCCCCGCCGCGACAAAAAGGGCTGCGCGGTTCTTCGATAGGGTCTTTTTCTCCACCATGGCCGTGTCCATGGCCTCGAGGGAGGTCCATACCGCCTCTCGCTGCTCCTTGTTCAAGGGCCGCCGCATGCCTCGCCGCTCCACCCCTTCCTCGACATATTCGCGATAGCTGATGTCGTTGCCCCAGATAAATCCCTCGATTTCCGCTGAGAGGTCCTTGGGGCTCAGTCCGGCCGCGGGAAATCGCCCGGCCAGCTCTTCTGCTATGCCGTATTCCAGGGTAAGGGACGGGTCTAGCTCCTTCATCCTCTCGATCAGATATCGATCCGCCGTGGACACGAGGTTCTCCTCTGGGTCCACCGCAATCAGGGACGCGATATAGCGGTCATACTTGACCAACGTGTTCGTATAGGTCAAAAGGACGATGCTTCCCTTTATCTCGTCCATCCCGAGCTCAGGCTGCCTCCCGCCTGCAAGGGCTTTTTCGATCGCCTTGAGGAGCACCAGGGTCTTCCCTGTGCCGGCCGCTCCCTTGACAAGGAAATCCGAGTCCAGGTGGATCTGCTCTAGGACCTTCTTCTGCTCAGGGGTAAGGCGTATGATTGTCTTCTCATAGTCGGCCCTGGTGCGGGTGAGGATGGTCAGGCGCGAGAGCTCGTCGATGTAAGCTCTGGCATCGTCATAGGCATCGGCCTTCAGCTTCGCGGCCCTGAGTTCCCCAGCCAGGGTTGCCCTTTCGGCCCGAAGCTCGTCGACCTTGGCGTCCTTCTTGCCCTTGATCTCCTGAAGCTCCGCTATCGCCCTGTCCTTTGCCCGGATCTCTTCCTTAAGCATGCCGACTGTCGCGAGGGAGGCCTCAAGGCTCGCGACCCTCTCGGACATTTCCTTGCCGGTCTTCCTCTCGACCTGATAGCGGTAGCCCAGCTCGTTTACCTCCCTCAGGAGATCGGCATGGCTGCGCCGGTCGTCCCAAGCATTGAGGCATGCCTTGACCGCGGCCAGCCCCCCGCCTTCAGGGATCTCGGCCAAGGCGCAGAAACGGCAGAGGTGCTGGGTGGCTGCCCGGGCCTCCTCGACGGAAGCCGGCGCAAAGCGGTGACGCACGTCGTTGGTCAAATAATGCTGCTGTTTTATCAAGCCTAGGACATCAAGCCCGGGGATATAGGCGGTGGCCTTGGAAAGGACATGGGACCGGAATTCCTCTAGAAAGCTGGTAAACCTGTCATCGGCGGGATCGGCGAGGGTAAAGGTGCTCCTCAGGGCGCCTTCCATAAAGGAGTGGACCGCCAAGACAAAAAAGGCTGGATCCCCGCCCTGAAGCTTGGCTAGGCGTCGGAAGGCATCGTCGAAAACCGGGGGGGTATGCAGATCGGGCATATTTTCAATCCTCGCATTAATTGACTGCCGGCCATGGTACTCCTCGTTATGCGGGCTGTCAAATAAACGTGGCGGTCACATCCCCTCTTCCCACCCCTCATCCAGGAAAATCGCCAACCTCTCCCGCAGGGCCTTTCGGAAGGCGTGACCCGTCATCCCGAGCATCTTGGCCGCGGCTTCCCTATTTCCCTCAGCCTTTCTCTGGGCCGCGGACACATACTCCCACTCCACCTGGAGGAGGCGGGCCTTGAGGTTAAGGCCATCCTTAGAGAGTTCGGGCTCGCCCCCTGATCCGGCGCAGAGGCCTCGGCCATCACGGCAGGCCCTGCGGACCTCGTCGGGCAGGGACTCAGGACCTAGGGCCTCGCTCGTGGCCGAGCATGCCGCGCTCCTCAAGGCGTTCTGGAGCTCCCTCACATTGCCCGGCCAGGAGTGGGCCTCAAGGAGGACGAAGGCGTCCTCGGTCAGGAAGCGCCGCTCCCCTGTATTGCTGGTTCCAGTTCGAGAGGAAGAGGCTTGCCAGGTCCCGAATGTCCTCCCTGCGCTCCCGCAAGGGGGGTAAGGAAATCACGACCACCTTGAGGCGCTCGTAGAGGTCCCGGCGGAACTTTCCTTCCCGGATCATACCGGGAAGGTCGCGGTTAGTCGCCGCTATGAGGCGGGCATCGGCACTTGCCGGCTCGTCGGAGCCTACGGGGGTAACTGTCTTGTCCTCCAGGGCCTTGAGGAGCTTGGCCTGGATCTCCAGGCTGAGATCTCCCACTTCATCCAGGAAAAGGGTCCCTCCCTGGGCCGCCCGGAACTTGCCCGACCGGGGCTTCTCGGCCCCGGTAAAGGCCCCTCGCACGTTGCCAAAGAGCTCGCTCTCGGCCAGGCTCTCGGCTATGGCCGAGCAGTTAACCTCGACAATGGGGCCGACCTTGCGGGAAGACTCGCCGTGGATGCGCCGAGCGATCATAGTCTTGCTCGTGCCGGTCTCCCCCAGGAGGAGGACGGGGTCGTCATAGCGGGAGGCCGAGAGGGCCTTTCTCAGGGCCTGGGCAAAAGCCTGGGAGCTCGCCACGGGGCCAACCGGCCCATAGGCTACGCTGGATTCGGAAACGAAAGCCTCGTCGCGCCTATGGCCAGCCAAGGGCACCTGGGAAGGACTGCGCAGGGCACCGGGGAGACTGATCTCAGGAATGCCCTCGACCCTCACCTCCCTCACCTTGTAGGTCCCTCCGGCAAGGCGCGGGGGTAAGCCCTGGAGGAGGGTGGCCGGGAAGAGGCCGGCCCGGGCTGCCATGAAAGTGCTAGTCTTCATTTTTTTCGGGGGGGGGCCCGAGTCGAGCAGGAAGGCTTAAGTCTACAACCCTGCAAATTTGTCCCTATCGACTAGAACCAAGTTGGGGGGCTCTAATACGCAGTGGAAAAAGGCAGGACCCTGAGGGAAGTCTGCTTGCCAGAAAAGACCTGGGGACTTGAAATGTAACAATCATTCCGTAACCGCGGAACGATTGTTGCTCGCGAGGATCATCGAAATAAAGTGTGGTGGCGATGTACCCGGACGCACTTTTCCCTGGATTCGCAGGCTCGATCTGGGGCGGAAACTTCCTTGAATGCATTATAGTCACTAGGCAAATCAATAGGATTCTATAAAGAAATAACCCCGACACTTGTTGCCATTTTCTCTATTCCTTCGGCCTCCTCGGCTGCCTCTATTTGACCAAAGTCTCAGACCGAAAATCGCGTTACTAGGCCAACGACGGGAGTCTAGGTTTTGACGCTGACAAGATTAGGTCTCTTGAGCAACGTCCCTAGAATTGTATGCCAATTAAGCTTAATTGCCTTCTTCGTAGCAGGATAGGCAAATTCCAAAATGGGAGCCGACCATGCTTGCTCGCTCGTTATTCAGTCGATTAGGCACAAACCAGAAAGCTTCTTTAGTAAATCATTGTGTATTGGCGCTTCGCTTGACCAGGAACTAATCAGAAACTTCCAAGCTCAAACGAGGTTCCGGGATGTAGGCAGTTTGACGATCGATAATATCCCCGCATGCCGTCTTTAATAAAGAGCAGGAATCGCTACGAGTTCCGTCGCAAGCCGGGAGATTCGGAGTGGTCGTATCAGTCGGAGTATGAACAGGATTTTCATCACTCCGACTGCTTCGACCACTCCGACTCGGTGCATAAACTCCAAACCGAATGCATACTGCAAGGCCACTGGTGGCAAGGGAACGCAGATGCTTTCCGACAACGTCGGGGTCCTTGCCGATCTTATGCGCAATTTCAGAAGCTCTTGCCTCCCCCATATTCTCAAGAACGCCAAGTACCTCTGACCTTTCTGGCGTCAAGGTTGCCTCCCGAGGATCGTCGTTGGATATGGAGAATCCGAGTGGCTCCTCAGAGAACTCGAGAGCAATCTCCTGGGATGGAATATCATTTCCAAAAACCGAAAGGGCGGCCTTCATGGTACCGGGACGTCGACTTAAGGACAGTCCAACATCCGCGGTCCCAATAAATCCGATTGAGCCCAGGATTCGCTCAGAAGGATCATCGGCGCCAGCTGCTCCCTTGCGGTTATGGGCTAGCATGAGAACTACCACCCCAGCAGAGATGGCAGCTTCGCGAATTGGAGCAAAATCATCATACGCCGCGCCATAATCCGCCCAATCTCGACCTGCGGGACGGATCTTTGAAGCCATGTCCAGGATTATTAAGTCGAATCTCTTATCCTCGATAAGAGCGATTAGGTCCGCGATAGCCTCCTCACCTTTTCGCCAGCCGAACCATAAGGTTAGATTCTCAGAAGGGGCGATCCCCATCTTGGAAAATCTCTCTTGCACCGTATGCTCGGACAATTCGAGGGAAATATACGCAACCGTGCTTCGAATAGTCTTATAGCGGTTTAGGAACGGCCGTCCCTGAGAAACTGCGTCCGCAAGATCGAGGGCAAAAAGGGTTTTGCCAGATGCCTTCCCACCAGAGAGAACCGCCGTTCCTTCATCTCGAAGCAAGCTTTCAACCAACCAGCGCCTGGGGGGAAACCTTTTTCCCATGAGGGCTTTCCCTGAGATTATGGGGGGAAGAGCTTCGAGTCTCTTCCGCCTCGTCTCGATTCTGAGGATCTCCGTAACGGCTTGCTCAGACTGAGTATCGCCAAAAGGTTTAGAAGGGGCCGGGACTTCAAGAACCAAGTATTCGAGAAGCTTAAGAGCGAGGTCGTTGGGACTAGCGCCTGGAACAGCCACGATTTCAGGCACCTGCGAGTGATACATCCGCATGGTTCTGTATACTGCTACAAGGTCTCCGCTTGTCAGGAACTCGGATTCCAATCTTTGTCGCTTTTCATCAAGTGGGGACAAAAACACATGGCCTTTTAGGAAGCCTTGAAGGTCGTGAAGGTCGTCCAATAGCGAGTTCATGGTGGAGTTCATCGGCGGAGCTCTTCGCGCTGGAGGGCATGCAGTATTTCGAGCCATTCGCCAGCTGACTCACGAAGCCCAAATCTGAGTGTTCGTTCCCAACCAATTCGGGCAATATCAATGTAGGACTGGAGAATAGTCCCTGATGAAAGGATATGGCTGGGCGGAGTCGTGGCCGCTATTCCTGATTTCTCATCGTGAGGTACACATTCATCGTGAACCCGCCCCGTCGATTCCTCCATATCCTTATCGGGATTGGCTTGTGAATCTGTGCAGTCCCGAAGTGCGCAGGCGGAAAATCGTGACCTAACTGCGCATAAAGCAGAAAACTCGCCACATGCGAGTTGGCCCGGAGTCGCGGTGAATATGCGGCGTTTTTCACGGAGTTGCCAATTGAGGGGCCTCATGACTTCCTCCGGGCAAGAAACCTCTCGGCAATCTCGGCAATCTCGATATCTGCGGCTTGGCGTCCTTGTAGCAGAAACGCTTTCAGATCTTCTTCAAGGAAAAACACCTTGCCGCCATTGGGACGGTAATAGGCGATCCGGTGCGCATGCATAAGCTTGTATAAATAAGAACGCTTGTAGCCGGTGTAGGCTTCAGCGTCTTTCATGGATAACCTGTTACTCATGTAGCCTCCTCTTTCGGTTTGTCAACCTAGGAGGAAGCTAGCTGGAAAACCGCGGACAATAAGAGGATGTGTCCTATTTGTCCTATTTGTCCTTGTTGTCCTTATTTGTCCATTGGCTATATTCCTGTAGATATCTGCCAATGGTCTTTATCGAAACACCAACCTCTCGCGCGACAAGCTTCTTTACTTCTGTATCAGGAAGGCGATGCCGTTCCGCCTTGTGTATTGCATACAACTCGATGGCTTTTTTCATTCTCCGATCCCTTTCCCTGCCTTTCCTTCTTATCGAAGCGCCTTTTATCCCTCCTTCAATAACTTTTCTGCCTACCTCAGTAGCATACGTATCGTTAGGGGACTCGCCGGCGAACGCGCCAGTATTGCAGGCGTAAGATTGGGAATCGGGCTTAGCTTCTAGAGCACCGGCAGCTGAGCCAACATGGGACGTTGACGCCATCAAATGCCCAACAGCACAATTGACCAACGGTCCATTGCTGTTATATACAGCAGCTGGAGACGGCAGCGATTCGACAATCGCTATTTTCTTCTTGCTCCGATTCCTAAATTCATTACGGAACTCGAAGGCAAGCCGAAGGCTCGCAAAAGCGGCAAGAACGCCCTCAGAAGCCCTGCGGTGATCACAACTTTGCTGAAAATGATCAGCGACAGCGCGAGCAATTTCGAAATCACTCCATTCTTGCTCAGCTTGACTTTGCCACATCGAAATGGCCTCCATCTGCCGCTCGACAAACTCGGCAGAAGGTAAACTCCGCTCAACGCTTTCAGCGCAGCCATCAGACATAGGGAAAGTCGCATAACCGCCCGCCGGCTCAGGCGATTCGTACCAAATCGGCTTATGCAATAGAGCGATTTCGCTCTTGGCCTGTTGCATCAATGCGCGCCGGAGCTCCTGTGAGCCGAGCTTTCTAACCCCCTGCTGATCAGTCTTGAGGGCACCTTCGGCCAATTTGTAAAAGTTGTCCAGACTATCCATGAAGCCTTTTTCCGCGTCGTCTAGAATCAAGGCACAAGCTTGCGCCTGTTCCAGGGGTTTTTCATACTGCCGCTCCACGTCCTCAAGGAGATCCTTGGGGCTGCGATAGTCCTGCAACTGGCGGTCAAATTGAAGTTTCATATGCTTACCTCGGTTCGCAAAGTAAATTCTCTCTCCTGAAGCGGCTTCTGCGTAAAGTGCAATTGAGCAGTACCCTGGTTCTTATCCAGAGCTATTCTGGATGCTTACATCCGGCAACGCCTCAACGGCGCGTCGTTTCATTCCATCAGTCGCTTTTGCGTAAACCGCAGTCGTCTGAGGCTTTGTGTGCCCAAGCAACTTGGATACGGTATAGAAGTCCGCCCCCCCTTCGAGGGAGAGCACGGCGAAGGTATGACGCGCCGTATGCCAGCCTATCGGTTTGTCCACCCCGGCCTGCTTCG
>JAKPBN010000302.1 GCA_029778945.1 Spirochaetota bacterium | reverse complement strand
CCTATTTCGTGGAGCTCGGCCAACTGGGAATAGACCGGGGGCCTCTGGCCGGCGGCGGCCTTGTCTAGGGCCGCGACCTTTACATAGAGCTCATTGACCTTGTCCGCGAGGATCTTGAGGTTGGGCAGAAAGTTGTTGATGGCCATGTCCCTAAACACCTTGTCCGTGGTGCTCGTGGCGCCCATATAGGTTCCCGAGGAGGCGGTATAGCGAAGGTTGGGGGCGACCTCCCTCCTGGCCTGGTAGATAAAGCGGGCCATGGCGAGGACCTGGGAATAGAGCTCATCCAGGTGATAGCCCTGGTAGCGGTAGTTCTCCACCTTTTCCGTCAGCTCCTCGATCAGGCTCCAGGTGCCCTGGTCGAGGCTCATCGAGGAGAGGGCCCGCCGGGTAAATCGATTGGCTATATTGGTGCGGTAATGCTCGCCGATCGATTCTATGGCCGAGAATATCTCTGGGTTCTTCAACTGCATATCAAGGTGAGTATACTCTATGCCCCGGTCGTCCTCCAATGGCCCAGGGCCAGGAATCGAGGTCTTTCTCCCGTGCCGGATACTTCTCCTTGCCTTCCCCGCCAAGGACGGGCTATCGTAGGCCATGCGCCCGGCCCACCGTCCCCTTTTTGCCGCCCTGGCAGGCCTCCTAGCCCTTTTGGTCCTTGCCTCCTGCGCCTTTTTCTCCCCCAAGGCCGCGGTGATCTGGACCGATGCCCCCGAATTCGCCCTCTATGCCGAGCTTTTCAACGCCGGCCAGCGGCGCTACCGGGTCGAAGTGCGCTGGTACCCCAGCCTCGTCGCCGCCCTGGGCCAGTCCGGCAAGGACCCCGACCTCGTCGTGGGCTCCTACCTCAAGAGCCAGGCCACCCGGGGCCGCTTCCAGGCCCTGGACTACCTCTTTGGTGAGCTCACGGTAAACCAGGCGGCCTTTTATCCCAGCCTCCTTGCCCAGGGGGATTCCGGCGGGAGGCAGATCCTCCTCCCGGTCTCCTTTGACCTGCCCGCCATTGTCTTTACCTCCGGGGGGCGGGCCAACGGCGCCAAGAAATTCCTCCTTGGCCTGGATGACCTGGCCGCCGAGGCCAAGGCCTGGAACCAGGGCGGGAGCCCCGGCACCTCCTCGGCCTTCACCAAGATGGGCTTCTCCCCCCGCTGGAACCCGGATTTCCTGGTCATCGCCGCCGAGGCCCTGGGGGCGGGCTTCCGGGAGGGCCGTCCCCTCTCCTGGAGCGAGTCGGGCCTGGACGGGGCCGTGGACAAGCTCCGGGCCTGGACGGTGTCGGTCAACTCGTCCCCCGTCCTGGAGGACGACTTCCAGTTCAAGTACCTCTACACCCCGGCCTACAAGTACGTCGCCGAGGGGCGGGCCCTCTTCTCCTACATGCGCGCCTCCGCCCTCTTCCTCGTCCCGGAGGAAAAACGGGGGGGCCTCGACTACCGCTGGTACGCCGAGGGCGGCTACGTGCCCATCGTCGAGGACGCGGTCTACGCGGGCATACCCCGCAAGGCCCGGAACAAGGCGGCCGCCGAGGCCTTCCTCAAGTGGTTCTTCAAGGATGAGAACCAGAAAGCCATGCTCGAGACGGCCCGAAAGACCCGCAACCTCGAGGGATCCTTTGGCATAGCCGGGGGCTTCTCCGCGGTGCGGGCCGTGACCGAGAGGACCTTCCCCCTCTACTACCGCAGCCTCGTGGGCCACCTTCCCCCGGCGGAGAACCTCGCCCAGCCCTCGGCCCTCCCGGGGGACTGGCCGGAGATCGACGCCAAGGTCGTCTCCCCCTGGCTGCTCGAGACCACGGCCCGCCGGGCCGGCACGGCCGGCAAGCCCGGGGAGGAGCTCGCCAGCCGCCTCGCCGCCTGGACCAAGAACAAGGGCCGCTAGGGCCTAGGCCTACTCGTAGAACACCGTCTCCGGGGAGTCGGGCTCGTGGCGCTCCGGGGGCCTCCCCTCGGAGGCCTCGAGCCAGCGCGCAAAGAGGGCCTCGAACTCGGCTATCGTCGAGGCCCGGACGGCCTCGCTCCGGAGGGCGGCCCCGGCGGTCGAGCCCTTGGTATAGGAGCAGAACTGCTTGCGGAATTCCACACAGGCCGTACGCTCTCCCAGAAAGCCCGCGGACAGGCCCAGGTGCCGCCTTGCGGTGGCGACCCTATCCTCGACGGTGACCGGCGGGAGGGCTAGGCCGGCCAGGCTGGCCCTCGCCTCCCGGAAGATAAAGGGATTGCCCATGGCCCCCCGGGCTACCATGACCCCCGCGGCCCCGGTCCCCTCCATAAAGGCCCGGGCCGCCCCGGCGGAGAAGATGTCCCCCGAGCCAAAGACCGGTATGGGAAGGGCCTGGACCAGGGCGGCGATTGCCGACCAGTCGGCCTTGCCCGAATAGTTCTGGGCCCGGGTGCGGGCATGGAGGGTCACCGCGGCCGCCCCGGCCTCGCGGGCGATCCGCCCGGTCTCGAGGTAATTGATGGAGGCCTGGTCCCAGCCCAGCCTGAACTTGACCGTGAGGGGAACCCCCGAGCCCGCCAGGGCCTTGGCCATGGCCTCGACCACCTCGCCAAAGCGGCGCCCATCCCGGGGCAGGGCCGAGCCCGAGCCGGCCTTGATGATCTTGGGCACCGGGCAGCCGCAGTTGAGGTCGATGAGGAGGGGCTTGTAGGGGAGGCAAAGGCGGGCGGCCTCGGCCAGGACCGAGGGGCTCGAGCCAAAAAGCTGGATGGCGTAGAGCTTTTCGTTGGCCGCCCTCTCGAGGAGGCCCTTGGTCTTCGTGTGCCCCCGGGTGAGGGCCTCGGCGCTGACCATCTCCGTGTAGCAGAGGTCGGCCCCCTCGTCCACGCAGACCGAGCGGAAGGCCGCGTCGGAATAGCCCGCCACCGGCGCGAGGAAGAGATTGCCCGGGACCTCGATGTCCCCGATCCGCACTGGGTGATGATAGTTATGCGACATTACTCAGAACCATTGGATGATCTCACCACGGAGACACGAAGGACACGGAGGGAAGAGGCCCCAGAGCGAAAAAAAGGCAGGGAAAATCCCTCCACTTTATTGCTTCTCTCTCTGTGATCTCCGTGCCTCCGTGGTGAACCCTATCCCCGTCCCCTTATTGTGGCTGGAGGCGGAAGAAGCGGCAGGCGTTCTGGTACACGGCCTCGGAGATCTCCTCGGGGTCGGCCTCGAGGAGCTCGGCGAGGAAGCCCGCGGTGGAGGGCAGGTACTCGGGCTTGTTGCGCTTGCCCCGGAAGTCCGCGGGGACCATGAAGGGAGCCTCGCTCTCGATCAGGATGCGGTCCAGGGGGAGGATCCTCACCGTGTCGTGGAGGTTGCGGGCATTGCGGTAGGTGAGGTTCCCCGCGAAGGAGAAATAGAGGTTGAGGTCGAGGGCGCGCTCGGCGTACTCGGCGTCCTCGGAATAGCAATGGAGGACTCCCCCAGCGGCAGGCAGCCTGTCCCGGAGTATGTCGAGGACATCCTTGCCGGCCTCCCGGTTGTGGATGATCACGGGGAGGTTGAGGTGGGCGGCCAGCTCAAGCTGGTCGATAAAGAGCTCGATCTGGCTCTTGCGGTCCCCGTACTTGTGGAAGTAGTCGAGGCCTATCTCGCCTAGGGCGGCGACCCGGGGGAGCTTGGCGGCCTCCTCGATCGTGCGGTGCCAGTCCTTGCCGGGATTCTGGACTTCCGAGGGGGAGACGCCGACGGCATGGTAGACATGCTCGGCGGTCTTGAGATTCTCGTAAACCTGCTTGAAGTCGAGAAGACTATTGCAGATGCTGACGATCCTCGTGACGCCGACCTGTTTCGCTTGCTGGCAGACTAAAAGCTGTTCGATCGGGTCATCAAAGATGAGCCCGATGTGGGCATGAGTGTCAAAATAGCGCATCAGTAGTCCATTGAGTAGCTGGTGATGATGTGGAATCCCGTACGGGGTAAAAAGAATGTACCATGGCGCCATTGGGCCGTCAACACGAGAAACGGCGCCCATGGACCACGCTGGTGGCGAGGTTGAAGTGCGGAAAAGAGCCTTGCGGGGCCGACTAGGCCCACGCGATAATAAATGGATTATAGCCGGGGGACAGAAAAAAGGTCAATATGGCCCGGCCGCGGCCTCGCTGGGCCTACATCCTGAAGGCTTCCCCAAGATAGATCTTCCGGGCCATGTCGCTGTCCAGGACTTCCTCCCGGTCCCCGGAGACCACGATCCGGCCAACGTTGATGATGTGGGCCTGGTGGGTTATCTCCAGGGTGTCCCTCACATTGTGGTCGGTGATCAGGACCCCGATGCCCGCGCTGGAGAGGCGCCTCACGATGCCCTTGATCTCGTGGACGGCAATGGGGTCGATGCCCGCGAAGGGCTCGTCGAGGAGGAGGAACTTGGGCTCGATCGCCAAGGCCCGGGCTATTTCCGTGCGCCGCCTTTCTCCCCCGGAGAGGGTAAAGGCAGGCTGCCTCCGGATGGCCCCAATGCCGAATTCCTCGAGGAGGGCCTCGAGCCTGGCCATCCGCCCGGCCTTGTCCAGGTCCTTGCGGGTCTCCAGGACGGCCAGGATGTTTTGCTCCACCGTGAGCTTGCGGAACACCGAGGGCTCCTGGGGCAGGTAGGAGATGCCCAGGCGGGCCCGCTTGTACATGGGCAGGCCCGTGATGTCCTGGCCGTCGAGGATAACCCTGCCCGCAGTGGGATTTATAAAGCCCACGATCATGTAGAAGACCGTGGTCTTGCCCGCCCCATTGGGCCCCAGGAGGCCGGTGATCTCCCCGGTCTCCATGGAAAAGGCCACTTCGTCCACGGCGCACTTGCGCCCATAGAGCTTGCGCAGGCCCTCGACCCTCAGCCCATGGTCCCCCACGGGCTCCATCACCATGTCGCTCACGGCTTGGCCTCGGTGGACACGATGGAGCCCTTTACCTCGCCCTCGAGGCGGACATCCTCGGTGTCGGTGTTGACCACGATGCGGCTGGCCCGGTACTCGTCGCCGTTCTTGTGGGCCGAGGGCGCTCCTGTGAGCTCGAGGATCTTGTCGGCCCGGCGGAAGATCGCGTACTCCGAGCGGCAGACGAGGCTTTCCTTGAGGATGCGGACATTGACCTGGGCTATAGTGAGCTCCTTCTGGCCATCGTTCTCCACCCACTGGGCCTTGAGGACAACCTTGTTCCTCAGGTCTTCGAGGACCGTGGGGCCCTCCATGTGGGAGAGCTTGCTCTTGCGGTCGTAGCGCAGATAGGTGGTCGTGATCCGCAGGCCCTGCTCATCATCCACGGCCTCGACCTGGCCCCGGCACTCGATGAGGGAAAAATCCTTGCCCGAGAGCTCGATCCGGTCGGCCGTGATCAGGAGGGTCTCGCTCTTGACCCTGGCCCGGCCCTGGAGGAGGGTCCTCTCCTTGCCCGTGGCCAGGCTGCTCTCCACCCGGTCGGCGGAAAAGGCAAAGGTCTCGGCCCGGGCCGGGACCACCGCAAGGCCCAGGAGGGCCCCAAGGCAGAGAGGGAGGGCGAGAGAGGGCCTCATGGCAGGGCCTCGGCAGGAGCCTCGTCCTTGACCACAAGCCGGCCCTCGACGGCCTCCCGGAAGGTAAAGCTGCGGCGCCGGGTGTCGGAGACAAAGCCGGCCCCCCTGACCCAGGTGCCGTCCCCCTTCCTGACCCTCACCGTGCGGTCGAGGCCCCCCTGGAGGAGCTTGGCCTTGCCGTCCCAGGACAGGCTCTCGGCCTCGAGGCTCGTGTCCTCCGTGAGGGAGGACAGGAAGATGTGGCCCGAGAGCTCGGCGTCCTCGGTCTGGGTATGGAAGGTGGCCATGTCGGCCATGCCCCGGGCCGAGGCCTCCCCCGTGACCCGGTCAAACTGGGTAAAGGCCACGCCCCGGAGGATGAGGAGGCCCTCGGCCTGGTAGCTCTCGGCCAGGTCGGCCTTGAGCTCCAGGGCCTTGCTCCCCTCCTCCGTCACCGTATGGACAAAGTCGTGGAAGACCGCGTCCGGAGGGCTCCCGCCCGGGGCAGCGCTGGGGCCGCCGTAGTTGAAACTGCAGGACCCAAGGATGAGGGCGGTCGCCAGGGCGGCGGCCCCCAGGACCCTATTTTTCAGCTTGCCCTCGCCCGGCCAGGCAGGCGCCGATAAAGCTCCGGAAGAGGGGGCCAGGATTGAGGGGGCCCGACTTGAACTCGGGATGGAACTGGACCCCAAGGCCCCAGGGATGGCCGGCCCACTCCATGCACTCCACGAGGCTTCCGTCGGGGGTGAGGGCGGCTATCTTGAGGCCGGCCTTCTCAAGCTCGGCCCGGTAGGCGTTGGACACCTCATAGCGGTGGCGGTGGCGCTCCAGGATCCTCTCGGAGCCGTAGATAGAGCGGATGAGGCTAGACTCCTTGAGGACGGACTC
This sequence comes from Spirochaetota bacterium, assembly GCA_029778945.1. GTDB lineage: Bacteria > Spirochaetota > Spirochaetia > Treponematales > Rectinemataceae > JANYKC01. The sequence continues at coordinate 22,975 of JAKPBN010000302.1, read as the reverse complement.
GCTCTTGCCCAGGCGCTGGGTGCCGCCGTAACTCTTGACGTCCACCTGCTCCTCGAGAAGGCTGACCACGGGGTGGCCCGAGTCGGGGTTGAACTCCGAGGAGTCCGCGTCCGCCCAGCCCAGGAGGTTGCGGGAAGTCTCGATCACCATGATCTGGAGGCCCAGGCAGATGCCAAAATACGGGACCTTGCGCTCCCGGGCCCAGCGGGCCGCGGCCACCATCCCGTTCGTGCCCCGCTGGCCGTAGCCACCGGGCACCAGGATGCCATCGACCTCGCCCAGGACCGCGTCATAATCCGGGGCGGGCTCCCCGGCAGCCGCCTCGAGGCGGGAGGAGTCGATCTTGACGATCTTGACCGCCGCCTCGTTGGCTATGCCCCCGTGGTAGAGGGCCTCCCAGACGGACTTGTAGGAGTCCTCGAGGTCCATGTACTTGCCCACGACCCCGATCCGGACCGTGGCTTTGGGCTCCTTGAGCTTGCGTACCACTTCCTTCCAGGCCCGAAGATCCGCATGGCGGCTCTCGACCCCCATCTTCTTGAGGAGGAAGGTGTCGAGGCCCTGGTCCTGGAAAAGCAGGGGAATCTCGTAGATTGTTGGCCTGACGTCGTGGGCGGAGATGATGCCCTCGAACTCGACATTGGTAAAGCCCGAGAGCTTTCGCCTCATGCCCTCCTCGACGGGCTGGGCGGCCCGCAGCACGAGGGCGTCGGGCTGGATGCCCACTTCCTGGAGCTCCTTGACCGCATGCTGGGAGGGCTTGGTCTTGAGCTCCCCCCCGGAGACGGCCGGGATCAGGGTCACATGGACCGTCACCGCGTTCTGGCGGCCAAACTCGTGGATAAGCTGGCGGGCGGCCTCGAGGAAGGGGATGGACTCCATGTCGCCCACCGTCCCGCCCACCTCGACGATAGTGACGTCCACATCGGGGTCCTTGCCGGGGGCGAGGATCCGGGCCTTGATCTCATCGGTGATGTGGGGGATGACCTGGACGGTCCGGCCGAGGTAGCGGCCTTCCCTTTCCTTGTTGATCACGGCCTGGTAGACCTGGCCCGTGGTGATCGAATTGGCCTTGGACAGGGGGGAGTGGGTAAAGCGGCCGTAGTTGCCGAGGTCGAGGTCGGTCTCGGCCCCGTCGTCGGTCACGTAGACTTCACCATGCTGGTAGGGGCTCATCGTGCCCGCATCCACGTTGAGGTAGGGGTCGATCTTGACCATCCGGACAATGAGCCCGCGGGCTTCCATGAGAGCGCCGATCGAGGAGGCCGTCACACCCTTGCCCAGGGAAGAACAGACGCCACCCGTCACGAAGATTAGCTTCTTCATGGGTTTTCAGTATCCCCGGGAGGACTGTCAGTGTCAATCATGGCGGGCCCCTCGGGGCCGGCATAGGTAAAAATACTCTTTCCCTTTGCGCGGAGGGGGGCCTGGGATATATGCTGTCCTAAAGTGAAGTATTTTATCGAGAGAAGGGAAAAGGACGACGACGGCTACTTTACCGTCCACTGGTCCCCCCTCTTCAAGGCCGACAAGTACGAGATCCACCAGAACGTGCCCGCCGTGGGCGGGGTGGCTGAGATGTACTACCGGGAGGAGGGCGGCCATTTTGTCCTCTTTCGCCTCGCCCGGTCCTGGTATGGGGGCATAAGGGCCGTCCTGCGCCAGAACACCGACCCAGACGAGGAGAAGGATCCCCTCATGCGGGCTATCCTCGAGACCCACAAGGGCTCCATCTATTACCGCTACTCCACCTGCGACATCCTCGAGGACATAGACGACGTCCTCTTTTTCCTCTACGAGTGCTTTAGCCCGGACTCCAATCCCGTGGACCACTCGGGCCGCTACGACCATATCTGGCTCAATGAGGTCGACCCACCCCAGAAGGAGAGGCTATGAACCTCATCATCATCCCCCGGATTAGGCTCGACGACGATGACGAGCTGGACCTGGCCCGCCTCCTGGCGGCCTGCGAGGAGGCCGACGGCTCGGCCGAGCTCCCCCTGGACAAGAGCCTCAACCACAACCAGGAGCTCCCGAGCTTTTTCCTGGCCAAGGACGCAGACGATCCGGACTCGGGCCTCCTGGGCATCCTCTCGGTCTTTTCCCCCCTGGCCGCCGAGGCCGAGATAACCTCCTTTGTCCGCCCGGACCTGCGGGGCACGGGAATCTTCCTAAGGCTGCTCACCGCCGCCGAGGAAGCCCTGGCCCAGGGAGGCTGCCAGGACGAGCTCTTTGTCTGCGAATCCGGCCAAGACGCCGGGGCGGCCACGGTGATCCGCCTGGGGGCCCGGAAGGACTTTACGGAATTCTCCCTCTCCCATCCCGCCACCCCGGAGGCCCGGGCTATCCTCGAGGCCGCCGTGGCCGGAGCCCCGGGCCTCCTAGTCAGGCAGGCCGCCGAAACCGACCTCTTTACGATCCTCAAGGTCATAGCGGGGTCTTTCTACGGCAGCCCCGAGGACGAGGAGTCCATTGTCCGGGCCAGCCTGAGCTCGGCCACGAGGCGCCAATACCTCGCCCTGGCGGGGGACCAGGCCGTGGGAGCGGCGGCCCTGGGCTTCAATGGGGAGGAGGCCTCGATCCATGGCGTCGCGATAAGCCCGGAATCCCGGAGCCTAGGCTATGGCCGGGCACTGGTGGCCAGGCTAGCCCTCCTGGCCCAGGCCGAGGGCAAGAGGGCCACTATCGACGTGGACTCCACCAATGCCCGGGCCTACCACCTCTACCTTTCCCTGGGCTTTACCGTCGATCGGGCCACCGACTACTGGCGCCGCCCCTTTCCCCGCTAAACTCCCTCCCTCTATCGGCCGACAAGCATAGAGGAGGGCCTGGCAAATATGATACGTGGACTGTATACCGGCGCGAGCGGCATGAACGCCCAGCAGATCAAGCTCGACGCCATTTCCAACAACCTCGCCAACATAGACACCACGGCCTACAAGCGGGACGTGGCCATCCACAAGTCCTTCGCCCAGCTCCTCCTCAGGCGCATGAACGACGATGGCCTCCTGAAAAACCCCTTTGGCTCCCAGGATCTGGCCCCGGTGATCGGCACCCTGGGCACGGGGGTCGAGACCAACGAGCTCTTCACGGAGTTCGAGCAGGGCTCCTTCAAGGAGACCTCCAACGACTTTGACCTTGCCCTCGAGGGCAAGGGCTTTATCGCCATCGACACCCCCGACGGGGAGCGCTATACCCGGAACGGCAGCTTTATCCTGGGCAAGGAAGGCTTTCTCGAGACCAAGGACGGCTTTAAGGTCCTGGGCGAGAACGGCCCCATCCGGATCAAGGAAAACAACTTCCATATCGACAAGGACGGCAACGTCTTTGTGAACAAGACCTTCCAGGACGACCCCTTCCGCCTCGTGTCCCGGCGGGAAAACACCTGGGACCAGGAAGTGAAGCTCGACCGCCTCAAGCTCGTGGACTTCAAGAAGACCCGCTTCCTGGCCAAGCAGGGGGACAGCCTCTACCGCTCCACCGAGGAGTCCGGGGACGCCAAGATCCAGGCCCGGGGCGAGAGGGCCAAGTTCCACCAGGGCTTTGTGGAGACCTCCAACGTCAACCCCGTCCTCGAGATGGTCAACATGATCGACGTGAACCGGGCCTACGAGGCCAACCAGAAGACCATCCAGTCCCAGGACGCGATGCTCTCCAAGCTTATCAATGAAGTGTCCAGGGTCTGATAGCCCTGATTCTAGGCAATAGGCGCAAGCGCGCCCCGGGAGACCAGAATGGTTCGTAGCCTTTGGACGGCCGCCAGTGGCATGATAGGCCAGCAGGCCAGCATAGACACCATCTCGAACAACCTCGCCAACGTGAACACCCCGGGCTACAAGAAGACCCGGGCCGATTTCGAGGACCTCCTCTACCAGACCGTCAGGGTAGCCGGCACCCCCGCCACCGAGGACACCGTCGTGCCCGTGCCGGTCCAGATGGGCCACGGCACCAAGCTCGCCGCCACCCAGAGGTCCTTCCTCCAGGGCAATCTCCAGAACACGGAGAACATATCCGACGTGGCGATCCAGGGCGACGGCTTCTATCGCGTCCAGAACTACGACGGCTCCTATGCCTACACCCGGGACGGCTCCTTCAAGATCGACGCCCAGGGCCAGTTTGTCACCTCCAATGGCCTCAAGCTCATGCCCGAGCTCGTCCTCCCCGAGGGCTATATCCCCGAGAGCCTCGCCGTATCCCAGGACGGCCGCGTCTCCGTGAAAGTGCCTGGGGGCACGGACGCGATCCAGGTGGGCCAGCTCGAGCTCTATCGCTTTGCCAACCCCCAGGGCCTCTCCGCGATCGGCGAGAACATGTATCAGATCTCCCCAGCCTCGGGCTCGGCGATGGCCGGCCGCCCCGGGTATGACGGGATGGGCATGACGGTGCATAAGTTCCTCGAGATGTCCAACGTGTCCGTGGTCAGGGAGATGGTGGACATGATCGTGGCCCAGAGGGCCTATGAATTCAACTCCAAGGCCATCCAGACGACAGACAACATGCTGGGGACCGCGACAAGCCTTAAGCGCTAGTAGTTCATCCTAAACGAGAAGAAGGGCGGCGCCTCGGGGCGCTGCCTTTTTTATGCTTTTTCATTAGGCGGGCACGGGGAGAGTCGTTCAAGTGAGAGAATCGCGCAAAGGCGTAGGGGCGGCACTGGCTAGGATCGATAGAGAAAATCGCGCAAAGGCGCAAAGGCGCAAGGTTAAGAGGGAAGAGGTAGGGAAGGGGGGGGAGAGAGAGGGAGCAAAAAAATACCCTTCACCCCTCTCCTCCTCACTCTCTCCTCCTCACCCAATCCCTTCCCCTCTTATCTTCCCTTTGCGCCTTTGCGCCTTTGCGCGAAATCTTCCTTGTGTGCACAACCCACGAAATTCCTCACCCCCACGCCCCTAGCGCCGATATTCAAAAGGTAAAGCTCCACTGACCCGAGGATACCCATGAACGCTATCGACACCGGCATGCTCCGCTACAACAACCAGGCCCTCAAGCTTCCCAGCGGGGCAGCCCAGGTCCAGGGCACGGGAGCCACCATAGCCCCCGGGGGCGCCATCGACCGCAAGAGCAAGCTTTACGAGCAGTGCCAGGAATTCGAGTCGATCTTCGTAAAGATGATGCTAAAAGAGATGAAGGCCACGGTCCCCAAAAACGGCCTCATGGGCGGCGGCCAGGCCGAGGAGATCTTTGGGGACATGCTCCAGGACGAGTACGCCAAGTCCATGACCAAGGCCCAGAATTTCGGCTTTGCGGACACCCTCTACCGCCAGCTGTCCACCCTCGGGGCCCAGACCCTCACAACGGGGCTCTAGTCCGCCTCTATGGGATCCAGCTCCTCCAGGTAGTCGTCCGGATCGACCTCGACCTTCCCCTCCAGAAACCCCATGAGCCTCCCCTTGAAGCCCTCCTCGAGGATCCCAAGGCCCGCCCCGGTCTCCCGGTCGAAGAGCTCGATCATCCGGTGATTGGGCAGGGGAAAGGCCTTGATCCGGACAATCTCCTCCCGGACAAAGTCTACAGACCCACTCATCAGGTAGAGAAGCATCATGGCCGCCGCCACAGACCGGTGAACCCCGGCGTGGCAATGGACCGTATAGCCCGTGGCCTTCCCTTGTGACGCCTCGAACCAGGCCAAGATTTTCCTGATGTCAGCCAGCCTGGGGGCCCGGGGATGCTCCTCCCTGGGCAAGTCCCTGAAGGAACAGATATCGTGGAACTCCAGCCTCAGGATTCCGGCAAAATGGCCTCGGGCCAGGTCTGGCGGGGCTTCCCCGGGATCGCCGATGGAAAGGCAGTGGGAGTATAGCCTCCCTCCTCCCTCGAGCCTCTCTTGAAGGCGATAGACGCTGAGGACCTCCACGGGGAGGACTGGGCCTGGAAAACCACCTAGGCCGCCCATCAGGCCGGACCAGCCAGGCGAGCCTCGATCCGCTGGACGCAAAAGCCCATCCACTCGGAGGCCTTTTTTTTCTGCCCAAAGTCCCAGGCCTTAAAAGGCTGATACACCGACTCCGGCACATAGCCCGCCTGGCCTTCCTTGGCCTTGACTACGGCGAGCATCTCGAGGAGGCGGGGATCCCTGCGGCATTCCTCGACCTGGCTCAGGGCCTCGAGGACGTGGAGGATGTCATACCAGATAAAGGGCAGCTTGAGCTTCCGGAAATCCTCGCCCATGTAAAAGATATACGGATGCCTCGTCCTGGAGTCCGCCCAGAGGCCGAGGAGGCATTCCGCGCAGCTGAGCACCCTCTCTCGGTACCTTGGGCCATACTGGAGGAGGAGCTTGAGCATGACGAGGCTCGCGTAGGGACAGGGGTCCGAGGCCTTGCCCGGCCCCCTCCAGGCTCCCATGACCGGGGAAAGGTGGCAACCGTAGCCAAGGCCCCGGTCGAGGGCGGCCAGATAGTCGGTTCCTGCCTCGATCCTGGGATCCTCCACCCCCAATAGCTTCAAGGCGTAGAGGCTTGTGGGGGCGTCGCAGATAGCCCAGGATAGGCGGGTCTCGGGGTCTTCCCCGGGTTGCCCCGAGACTTCCATGCTTATCCCGGGCAGGGACTCGGGCCCGAAGCTATTGAGGATTTTCTCGATCCCCGAGCCCAAGCCAGGATAATCGGCCCCCAGGCCCAGGTCGGCCAGGAAGGCGAGCTTGTGGAAAAGCTGGGAAGCAGACCTATGGGCGGCAAGGCGGGGCCCTGGCCAGGCCTGAAGGTCCTCGACCAGGGCCTGGACGAGGTCCGCGTTGTGCGCCACATAATTTTTAAGGAAGCTATCGGCCATAGGGAATTATGCCCACCCCTTGGCTTTCCTGTCCACCGTGGAAAGCTCGGCCTCGGAAACCTCCCCTTCCCCTGCCTCCCGGGGCCGGGCTAGACTCCCCCCATGGCCATAGACACCGAACTCCTTTCCCGGGGCCTTGAGGCCCTCGGCCTTCCCCCCGGAGGCCCCCTCGCCCAGGGCCTGGCCCGCTACGGGGCCGAGATCGAGGCCTGGAACCCCAGCCGTGGCCTCGTGGGCGCTGAAGGCGAAGAACTCGTGATCAAGCACCTCCTCGACAGCCTGGCCCCCCTGGCCCTGATCCGCCAGAAGGCCGAGGCCATCCGCCTCTCCCGGGTTCCCTCGGCGCAGCTAGCCGCGACGGCTCCCCGCCTCGCCCCGGCCCCGATCACCCTCGCGGACCTGGGCACCGGGGCGGGCCTTCCCGGCATACCCCTCGCCTTGGCCCTCCCGGATTTCCATATCAGCCTTGTGGAGCGCATGGGCAAGCGCCTAGACTTCCTGGCCGCCCAGAGAAGCCTCCTATCCCTCGACAACGTGGATATCCTCGAGGCCCAGGTCGAGCAGGCCCGGGGCTCCTGGGACCTCCTCACCTTTCGGGCCTTCCGCCCCTTTGAGCGCAAGCTCTTCAAGAAGGTCTTCCGCCTCTGCGCCTCGGACGGCTATGTCCTGGCCTACAAGGGAAGGCGGGACAAGGCCGAGGCCGAGCTGGCCGAGATCGAGGGCCTCTACCGGGAGGTGGAGATCCACTCCGTAAAGGTCCCCTTCCTTGAGGACGAGCGTTGCCTCGTGGTCCTCACCCCGGCCCGCTAGGGATGGACAGGTTAGCCGGATGAAGCGCGTAGCCCTCGTGATGGGCCTCTCGGACTTCTTTGAGCATGGCATAGCCCGGGGAGTCGTGCGCTATGCAAAGTCCCGGCCAGACTGGCGCATCTACGGCCACTCCTGGATGTTCCGGGGCCTGGGGGACCTGGGCCAGTGGAAGGGGGACGGCGTCATCGCCCGGATCGAAAGCGGGGCCGAGGCCGATGCCCTTGCGGCCCTGGGCCTTCCCCTCGTCGATGTGGCCGGGGCCTATGCCCGGCCGGGCTTCCGCTCGGTTACCAACGACGATGCCCTAACGGGCCATCAGGCCGCCACCTACCTGGCCTCCATCGGCTTTTCCCGCCTGGCCTTCCTTGGGGTCGAGGGGGTCGCCTGGTCGGCGGCCCGCCGGGAAGGCGCCGCCAGGGCCCTGGGCCTTGAGGCCGCCGCCATACCCAGCTTTGAGCGCTCCCTGCCCTGGTGGGAGGACGGGACCGCCGATGAGGCCGGCCTCGAGGGTTTTCTCAAGGCCCTTCCCAGGCCCGGGGCGGTCTTTGCCTGCAACGACACCGCAGGCCTGCGGGCCGTGGAGATCTGCGCCCGCCTGGGCATCGATGTGCCCTCCGAGCTGGCCGTCCTTGGAGTCGATGACGAGGACATTGTCTGCGAGCTTGCGAGCCCCAGCCTCTCCAGCGTCGCCCTGGACTGCGAGACTATCGGCTATCGGGCGGCGGCCCTCCTCGACGCCGTGCTCGACGCCAAGGCCGGCAACGGGAGCGAAGGCCTGGGGCCGCCCCCGGGCACGGCCCTGACCGTGGCCCCCCGGAAGGTCGAGGAGAGGGAATCCACCCTCACCTACGCCTCCACCGACCCCCTGGTGTCCCAGGCCGCGGCGGCGATCCGCGCCCGGGCCCACGAGGGCCTCGACGTGGAGGGCCTCCTCCGGATTGTCGCAACCTCCCGGAGGAGCCTGGAAAAGCGCTTTAGGGCCGCCACGGGCCACAGCCTCCACGAGGAGATACTGGCCGCCCGGGTAGCCCGGGCGAGGCGACTCCTGGGCGCGACCGACCTGACTATGGACGCCGTCGCCGCGGCCTCGGGCTTTGGCTCCCTCCAGCGCTTCCATGAGGCCTTCCGCCGCCTGGAGGGCAGGACCCCCGGGGACTACCGCAGGGACCAGCCCCGGTGAGCGCCGACAAGGAAGGCTTCCGCCTCGAGCTAGCCCCCCTGCACGGAGTCACGGGCCGGGTCTTCCGCCGGGCCTACCTCGCGGCCTTTCCCGGCTTTGACTCCGCGATGGCCCCCTTTATCCTCTCCGTCCGGGTGGACCGCCTCAAGGACACCCACTTCAAGGACCTCTGTCCGCCGGAGGAGGGCGGCATCACCCTGGTGCCCCAGATCCTCGGGAACGATGCGGCGGGCTTCCTGGCCACGGCCAAGGTCCTGGCCGACTCTGGCTACCCTGAAGTCAACTGGAACCTGGGCTGCCCCTACCCCATGGTCGCGGACAAGGGCCGGGGCTCGGGCCTCCTCCCCTTTCCGGATCGCATAACGCGCTTCCTGGACGAGGTCTGCCCCCGGCTTGGGCCTAGGCTCTCGGTCAAGCTCAGGCTGGGCCGGAGGGAGGCCGGGGAGATCCTCGCCCTCATGCCCGCCCTCAACGCCTACCCCCTGTCCCGGATCATCCTCCACGCCCGCCTGGGCATCCAGATGTACAAGGGCAGGGTCGACCTCGAAGGCTTTGGCCGGGCAGCGGCCCTGTGCACCCATCGGCTTTCCTACAACGGGGATATCAAGGACTCAGGCGGCTTTGAGGCTCGCAGAACCCGCTTCCCTGAGGTCCAGGACTGGATGATCGGCCGCGGAGCCCTCGAGGATCCCTTCCTCCCGGCCCGCCTCAAGGGCCTGGCCCTCCCGCCCGAGCCCCTCGAGGCGATCCGGGCCTTTCACGCCGAGCTCTACAGAGGCTATCGGGCCATTCTCTTTGGCCCCGCCCATGTCCTCGACAAGATGAAGGAAGTCTGGACCTACCTGGGCCGCAATATCCAGGGCGCCTCTCGGGACCTGGAGGCCCTCCCCCGGGCCAAGACCCTGGAAACCTACGAAGCTACGGTGGAAAGGATTTTATCCAAGGGCCAATGGCAGGAGCCCCGGCCCGAAGAGCTGTCCCATAAATAAGAGCATCCATCAAAATTGAAGAATTTAACCACGGCACCGGAGGCATAGCCAAGCGCGTAGGCATGTAGCTGATAGGGAAAAAAGAAGCAATTGTTCGATGTTTTTCTTCCTATTCAATTATTACTTTTATTATGTCAATTACTCTATCTACAACCTCATCAGCAGCCTTTTCGATAAACTCAACTTCTCGGATTTTCCAATCCAGGCTTTTTATCTGATCGCTAAGCACACATCCATTTATCTTTTTCCCCGATACCTTGACTTCAAATGGATAGCCCTTTTCTTTGCTAGTAATTGGACACAAAATCCCTAATCCGACCTTTTCATTATATGACTTATGAGAAACCACCAGAGCTGGCCTTCTTCCCCTTTGCTCATGCCCTGCCTGGGGGTCAAAATCTAGCCAGACAATATCTCCTTTATCGGGGACATAGATCTTGGCTTTTACCATTCTTCTTTTCCTACTGATTTGCCAGTCTCAACAGGAGCATGTCGATTTTCCTCTGTAACGTTCGAAAGGAGCTCATCAAGACTAATTCTTTTTGGAGCAATGATTATCTTGCCTTCTTCTTCAACAATATCTACGGAGCTTCCATTTTTAAGCTTAAGCTCTTTTACGTAGGAAGAAGGGATTCGTATTCCCAGGCTATTTCCCCACTTCTGAACAACAGTTTGCATGGCTATCTCCTTGAGAAATAATAGCCAATGTATATCCGTAAGTCAAGTATACTATGTATATCCTTACAAAATGCTAATTTCGCGCGCGAAGGCATCGACCCAACATGAAGCAGTTGTTGCCTTTATTTTTCTAGAAGCCATTTAATCGCATTTTCTAAATCTGTGAATATCCGCAATTTCAGTCCTCTATTGTTGAAAACATTATCAAGAAATTTATAGGCGTCGTCTATCTGCTTTACTAATAGGGCGCCTTTTATAAGATATCCATCACCTTCCATTAGCCTATTTCCCATTTCGGCTTTCTTAGGCATATCGTATATCTCTATTACGCTAGACAAGAATTTTGCTTCTCTTAAGTCATCCAGAAACAAATGCGCTTTTCTATTTGCGACGAATTCTCGTACCTGCGCTCTTGCTTCTAGCATATCCTTTTCATGGATATCGCCTCTTATTATCGTTTTAATTATTCCATATTCTTCTAAATATTCTAGCTCGACTTCCATAGACTCAACCTCCGCATATTGGATCAAAGTTACGATGACCTTCTATGGCAAGCCAAAATCCGCGCGAAGCGTCAACTCAGATTCTCAAAGTCACTGCAAAGATTTGACCAATAAAAAGGAGACTCACGAGACTTGTAGAGTCCGGATTCCGCCAAGAAAAAGAACCCTACAATGACGTACTCGCAGCTCTCCCAGGAATAACGATACTTCCTTTCCTAACTGAAAGCCAGGGGCGTCTCCTTCCCCCAAATCGCCAAGGCCCTGGGCCGTGCTCCTAGCACGATTTACAGGGAGCTGCGCCGGAATGAGAGGCCTTCCCAGGGCGGTATACCCCGTTTGAGGCCCATTCCTAAGCAACGGCCCGCCGCCGACGGGAGAGGAGGAGATCCCAGTTGTCAAACCTGTACGCGCTAATTGGCGCGCAAACTGCGAGAACATCAAAACAGATTGTGTGACAAAGCCTTTGTCCAGGTGAAGCGATTGCCATGTCAATATTATTCATTATTGCTTAATGATATATTATTGTATTGACGATGTATCTACATGCGCGTATATTGTCTATATGGTCTTTACTTGGGATCCAAGAAAGGAATTGGCCAACAAAAAGAAGCATGGAGTCTCTTTTGAAGAAGCCAAAGAAGTATTTGAGGATCCTTTTCATCTATCCCTTCTGGACCATCGTTTCTCATACTTCGAGGAACGATGGATTACAGTCGGTCAGTCAAAAAGGCTAAGGCTTCTTGTGGTCGCAAATCTCTTCTTCAGTGATGATGGAGAAGAAGTCGTCCGAATAATCTCCGCCAGGGAGGCGACACAGAATGAGCAAAGACAATACGAAGAAATCTAGCGAATCCTATGAGATGCTTGATGAATATGACTTTACCAACGGAGTCCGTGGCAGGTTTTATCAGCCGAAAAAAATATCTACATCTCTGCGCCTAGATGACGACGTGATTCTCTTTTTCAAGAAAAAGGCTAGCGAAGAGAAGATTGGATATCAGACACTTATGAATATGGCCTTACGAGAATTTATTAGTCAGCATGTGAAATAATTACTATGCCCAATTTTCCAATTTAAGATTTTGAATTCTCGAAAACTCGAGCTTGTAACAATATTTGTGTAAACGGCCTATACTTCTCCAAGGAGAGCGTATGGCTATTACGAAGGAAGTCCTGGACGAACTGCTCAAGGACTACAAGGGACCAGAAGACATAACAGGTCCCGATGGTCTTTTGAAACAGCTCACCAAAGCCGTCATCGAGCGTACCATACAGGCGGAGATGACAGAACAGCTTGGCTACGACAAGAGCGACCCGGCAGCCAAGGCGACCCCGAACCGCAGGAACGGGACCTCGAAGAAGACCTTGCGCTCAGATCAAGGACCGCTCACGATAGAGGTCCCCCGCGACCGGGAAGGGGTCTTTGAGCCAGCGATTGTGCCCAAGCACCAACGAGAGTTCAAGGGCTTTGATGACAAGGTCCTGTCGATGTATGCCCGGGGCATGACGACCCGTGAGATCGCCGGGCACCTGAAGGAAATCTATGGGGTCGATGTATCCCCGGAGCTCATCAGCAGGGCTACAGACTCGGTCAAGGAGCTCCTGGACGAGTGGCGCTCCCGGTCCCTTGAGTCTTTCTACCCAGTGGTCTTCCTGGACGCATTGGCGGCCAACATAAAGGATGGTGTCATAGCCGACGATAAAATGCCGGAATTCGCCGACGAGAACTTGCCGGTTCCTGTCCAAGAATAAGGGGCCTTGCCTCTGGTAGCATGGTGGTAACGACACACACCACCAACCAGAGGCAAGCCCCAATGGACAAGGAGCATAGCATGCTCGAGGCAAGGATTCTACAGCGACAGGGAAAGACACACCGAGAGATCGCCGAGGCCCTCGGGGTCTGCGAGCGGACTGTCCGGAACCACCTGAAGGGGCCACCCTGTGGGCGGAGGAATCCCACTAGGGGTAGCAAGGTTGATCCCTTCAAGGCAACGATCGACAGCATCCTTGGCGAAAATCCCCTGCATAATGGAGAGTTGATCTACGAACGGCTGGTTGCCCTTGGGTATTCAGGCAAGATCTCGGTGATGAAAGACTATGTGGCGAAAGTCCGCCGCAGGCTCGAGATCCAGGCAGTCATGCGTTTTGAGACCGAGCCGGGACATCAGGCCCAGGTCGACTGGAAGGAGTTCGGCAAGCAGCTTGTGGACGGGAAGGAGACAAAGCTCTATGCCTTCGTTATGGTCCTGGGCTATTCACGGAAAGCCTTTGTCCATTTCACGACGAGCATGGACATGGCGACGGTCCTGGCCTGCCACATCCTTGCGTTCCAGTATCTTGGCGGCGCGCCGAGGGAGATACTCTACGACAACATGCGGACGGCCTTCCAGCCCGACAGCGAGGGTATATGGAGACCGACCAAGCGGCTTGCTGCCCTGGCAGTGCACTATGGCTTTGCCCCAAAGCGGTGCCGGGCCCGGCGGCCCGAGACGAAGGGCAAGGTCGAGCGGACGATCGGGTACCTAGACAACAATTTCTGGCCCCGGGTTGCGGGACAGGCCCTGAGCCTGGACGGGCTGAATGACCAGGTGAAGGGCTGGCTGGGGCAGGTCGACGCAAAGCGGCTATCCGGCTTTGACGAAAGCCGTGTCCAGCGATTCTCCCGGGAGGCTCCAACCCTACAGAAGCTCCCGGCTCTGTCTTTTGACGCCCGCAGGGATGTGCCGGTCCTGGTAAGCAGGGAGTCTCTGGTCAGGTACGAGACAAACAGCTATTCGGTCCCGCCTGAGTACATCGGGCAGATGCTGCTCCTTAAGGTAGCCCCCTTTGGCCCGGAGGCCGAGATCCTGGGCCCCGGGGGATCGATACGGCGATTCCGCCTTGGCAAGGCAGGAGGGAAGGAGAGGCGGTTCTTTCCTGAGGACAGTAAGGCATTGCACGCGCGCTGGGATGCGGACCGTGCCCGTCTGGCCCAGGTACGGAAACGGCGGATCCCCCACGGCAGGTCCCGTAGCCCAGAGGTCGAGACCCGTTCCCCGTCTGTATACGAGAAGCTTTTTGCCGATCTTAGCCTGGTGGCCTGCCCATGAGCGCTGCCAGCATGGCCATGGAGGCTCTCACAGACCGGATGGAGGAACTTGGCCTTGGCTTCATGGCCGCAGGCTTGGAGACCTTCCTTGGGGCCTCTGGGAGGGCTGACGCACCGCTCCTGGACTCGATCAGGGAGCTTGTGGATCTTGAGTATATCGCGAGGAAGGAGCGGACCGCCCGTACACGGCTCAAGCTGTCCGGGATGCCCCAGGCAAAGCGGCTCGACGATTTCGATCTCTCATGGCTCAAGGGAGGACTGCCCACGAGTCGGTTCGAGGAGTTGAAAAGCCTGTCCTTCATCGAGCGCAAGGAGAACGTGATCCTGCTAGGATCCTCGGGGGTCGGAAAGACGCACCTCATGCTGGGGCTTGGCCACCAGGCCTGCATGTCCGGCTATTCAGCCTATTACATCAGCTGCCGGGAGGCGATCGAGAAGCTCCTAAAGGCCAGAGAACAGAATCGGCTCCGCCGGGCTCTCGCGTGGTTCCGAAAGCCAAACGTGCTCCTGATCGACGAGGTCGGACATGAGCCACTGACCCCGGAGCAGGCCCATGTATTCTTCCAGCTCGTGAATGTCCGCTACGAGACCGGTCCAATAATCCTGACGTCCAACAGGCCGTTTTCAAAGTGGGCTGAGCTCATGTCAGATGAGGCAGTGGCTACAGCCATGCTCGACCGGCTCCTGCACCATGCCCAGGTTTTCAGCCTGAAGGCAGACTCCTATCGCATGAAGGAAAGGCTACGCGTCGGAGCCGTTGGCTTTGACTAGGAAGGGCAGAGACCCGGCAAGTTCTCGTCGGCTAAAAGCGGCAAATTGAAATCGGCGTTGACAGCCGACGCCAGGCGAAGGCCTTTGCCGAAAATCCAAAGGCGGCCCCCCTAGCGGGTGAGGGGAACCACTCCTTTTTTCAGGATCACATTGCCGTACTTCACGGTCTCTCCGGTCATCACCACGGCGAAGGGCTTGCGGGCCCGCTCATAGAAGGCAAAGCGCTCCACCCTCTCTATGCCTGGCGTGGCGGGCCAGTGGCGGTCGATGACTGCCCGATAGGCCCCCTCGACGGAAGGGTCCAGGGCGTCCCCGGGGACGGGGGCCATCATGGCTACGGGGGAAGGCACATAGGAATCGAGGTTTATGAGGGCGAGGATGCCGTCCAGGAGCTCGGGGATCCTGAGGCCATCGGCCCGGACAACCCGGGAGTTGCAGCTGTCCCCCGGAAAGAAAGCATCCGCAAGGACAAGCTCGTCCCCATGGCCCATCCGGGCAAGGACACCGAGGAGCTCTGGGCTGATGCAGGGGGCAATGCCTATCAGCATTCGTTTCTCCGATTTAGAATTCTGGCAAACGTTTACCATGTATACAACGGCTAGATGGAACACTTATTCTGATGCAGAACCCGTTGGCAAACGTTTACCAGCGATTGACGGATAATCCCTCGGCTTTTCAGATCCGTCAAGCAAGAAAAGCGAAAGAAGCTATTCTCGGCTGTATGCAAGCGTTCTCTTTTTTAGTGCTTTCGATACCGATATCATTTCCATATTCGACCCCTTGCCAATGAAAGTATTTCGAAATAGAATCGAAAGTGCTTCATAAGTGCGACAAGGAGTCGGCATGAACGAAGGGCTGCCCGAAAGGGAGAGAACTATCCTCGACCTCCTCGCGAGCGACGGGACTATCTCGGTCTCCGCCCTTTCCGAAACCCTGGGCGTCTCGGCCGTCACCATCCGGGCCGACCTCAAGTCCCTGGAAGACCAGGGTTTCCTGTCCCGGTCCCGGGGCGGAGCGAGCCTCTCCTACCACAAGTCCATCCTGGACCGGCAAAAAGACCGGGTCGAGGAAAAATGCCGCATCGCCAAGGCCGCCGCTGAGCTTGTCCGGGACGGGGACAGGATCATGATCGAGGCCGGGACCACGACGGCCCTCATCCTCCGCTACCTCGCCGGCAAGCGCGACCTCCACATAGTGACCAACTCCACCCTCGCCCTGGCCTATGCCCGCCAGAACCCCGCCCTGGACATCACGGTGACCGGGGGGGAATTCCGCCGCCTCACGGAGTCCATGGTAGGCCCCATCGCCCTGGCGGCGATCGAGCGCCTCAATGTCCGCCTCGCCTTTGTGGGCACCGATGGCTTTACCCTGGACAGGGGCGCCACAACGCACATAGTCGAAGGTGCGGAGATTGTGAAGGCCATGGTCGCCCGGGCGGATCGGGCCGTCCTCCTGGCGGACTCCTCAAAATACGGGAAGGCGGGCTTTGTGGGCGTCCTCCCCCTCTCGGGCTTCGATACGGTGATCATGGACAGGGAACTGCCCGAGGCGGCCGCGGAGGAACTCCGGGCCGCCGGGGTGGACCTGATGCTCGTATAAGACTGTTTAGGAAAGCGCAAGGAGGCTCCCGTGGCTACCGTCCTCGTCATGCCCAGGCAGGGCAATACCGTGGAATCCTGCATCCTCACCCGCTGGAGAAAGGCCGAGGGCCAAAGCGTCGGGGCCGAGGAGATTCTCTGCGAGGTCGAGACCGACAAGGCCTCCTTTGAGGTGCCCGCCGGGACCGCCGGAATAGTGCTCAAGCTCCTCGCCGCCGAGGGGGACGATGTCCCCGTGCTCAGGCCCATAGCCGTCATTGGCCAGGCGGGCGAGGACTGGCAGGCCCTGGTGGGAGGCTCCGGTTCGGCGGCTCAGGCCCAGGCTCCGGCCTCACCTGCGGCTTCCCCCGCTCCGGCCCCCACCCTGGCGACCCCGGCCTCGGCCGCTGTCGCGTCCCCGGCCACCTCGCCGGTCTCCGTGGCCTCGATCGGCGTCTCCCCCCGGGCGAGGAACCTGGCCGCGGAAAAGGCCCTGGACCCCAGGAGCCTCGCGGGCTCGGGCCCCGGAGGCCGGGTGATTGAGCGGGACGTGCGCGCAGCCCTCGAGGCCCGGCCACCCCTCTCCGCCGCGGCCCTCGCGGCTCTGGGCGGCACGGCCGCCGGCGCGAGCCTTCCCTCCACGGGCTCAGGCCTTGGCGGACGGCTTACCGCCGCCGACCTCGCCTCCGGCCGGGGCGCCCTCGTGCCTGCGGCGGCGCCCCAGGCCGCCTCGGCCCCCTTCCCGGGCTATTTCACGGACAGCCCCATCAAGAGCATCCGCAAGATCATCGCCGACCGCATGATGGAGTCCCTAGGGACCACGGCCCAGCTCACCTACAACTCCTCAGCCCCGGCCGCCCGCCTACAGGAGCTCCGGGCCCGGATGAAGGCCGCCCCGGAGGCCTTGGGCCTCTCCAAGGTCACGGTCAACGACCTCGTCCTCTACGCGGTCTGCCGGGTCCTCGAGCTCCAGCCCCTGATCAACGCCCACAAGTTGGGCGATTCCCTAAGGGTCTTCGAGCGGGTCCACCTCGGCATGGCCGTGGACACCCCCCGGGGCCTCCTCGTGCCCGTGATCCGCAACGCCGACCTCCTGAGCCTTGCCGAGCTCTCCAGCGAGGCCAAGCGCCTCGCCGCGGCCTGCCTCGAGGGCAAGGTCAGCCCCGACGAGCTTTCCGGCTCGACCTTCACCGTGACCAACCTCGGCTCCCTCGGGATCGAGTCCTTTACCCCCATCCTCAACGCCCCCGAGGTCGGCATCCTCGGGGTGGACAACATCACCCTGAGGCCAGTCCAGAAGGAGGACGGCACGGTGGGCTTTGAGCCCCGCCTCGGCCTCTCCCTCACGGCCAACCACCAGGTCGTGGACGGGGCCCCGGCGGCCCGCTTCCTCAAGGCCCTGGCCGAGGTCCTGGCCGACATCGACCTCTGGCTCGCGAAATAGGAGGACAAGTTGTACGACGTCATTATCATCGGCGGGGGCCCGGCGGGCTACCTCGCGGCCGAGCGCCTGGGCCACGCGGGCAAGGCCGTCCTCCTCGTGGAGAGGGCCTTCCTCGGAGGCACCTGCCTAAACGTGGGCTGCGTGCCCACCAAGACCCTCCTCAATAGCGCCAAGCACTATGTCCATGCCCTCGAGGGCGGCAAGTTCGGCGTCACCGCGGAAAAGGTCAGCTATGACTGGAAGGCCATGACGGCCTGGAAGACCGAGGTTGTCGAAAAGCTCCGCGCCGGGATCGCCGGCCAGATGCAGAAGTTCAAGGTCGAGGTCGTCAACGGGACGGCCGAGCTGGAGGCCCGGGGCAAGGTCAGGGTCTGCCCCGCGGGCGGCGAGGCCAGGATCGAGGAGTGCAAGGCTGTCCTCATCGCCACGGGCTCCTCGCCTGCCATGCCCCCCGTCCCGGGCTCCAAGGGCAATCCCCTCGTGGTGGACTCCACGGGCCTCCTCGAGGCCCCGGCGGTGCCCAAGCGCCTCTGCGTGATCGGCGGCGGCGTGATCGGGGTCGAGTTCGCGAGCCTCTTCTCCTCCCTGGGCTCGGAAGTCACAGTCGTGGAGATGCTCCCGGAGATCGTGCCCTTTATGGACGCCGAGCAGGCCCCCGTCCTGCGCCGGGCCTTGCGCCAGATCAAGTGGAAGCTGGGCTGCAAGGTCGAGGCCATCGAGGGTGGGACCGTGAAATTCACGACCAAGGACGGGGAAGCCCAGTCTGTGGAAGCCGACCTTGTCTTGATGGCCGTGGGCCGCAGGCCCAATGTCTCGGGCTTTGGGGCCGAGAGACTAGGCCTCGACGCCGGCCCCAAGGGCGTGGCCGTGGACGAGCACATGGCCACCAATGTCCCGGGCATCTGGGCCGCGGGAGACGTGACCGGCCGCTCCCTCCTCGCCCACTCGGCCTACCGGATGGCCGAGGTCGCCGTCAACCACATCATCGCCAGCCTCGAGGGCCGGGGCCATGGCACCGAGCGCATGCGCTACGACGCCATACCCTGGGCCGTCTACTCCATACCCGAGGCCGCCGGGGTCGGCATGACCGAGCAGGAGGCCGCAGCCAAGGGCATCGCGGTCAAGAAGGCCCAGCTTCCCCTGCGCCTCTCCGGGCGCTTTGCCGCGGAAAATGGCTTTGCCGCCCAGGGCGCGGTCAAGGTGATCGCTGAGGCAGCCTCGGGCCGGGTCCTCGGCCTCCACGCGGTGGGACCCTATGCCTCGGAGACCATCTGGGGCGGCGCCGCCCTGATCGAGCAGGAACTCAGGATCGAGGACGTCCGCGCCCTCGTCTTCCCCCATCCCACGGTCTACGAGCTCATAAGGGACGCCGCCTGGGAGATCGAATGAATTAGGAGTTAACCACGGAGCCGAGGCGATGCCGAGGCCTAGCGGAGCCGGGCATAGCCCGGCGAAGCGTTAGGCACGGAGAGAGAGAATGAGTGAAGGGAAGAAATCAAACCCGACTATCTTCCCCTCTTATCTCTCCCTTCCTCCCCTCCGTGTCTCCGTGCCTCCGTGGTAAATTTTTCTTAAGGAGTTACGTCATGCCCAAGTCCATCACTATCGATCCCGCCAAGGTCCGCATGGGCGGCAAGCTCGAGATAGCCCCCATCCAGATCAACCAGTACAAGAGGGACTTCAAGAAAGAAAAGGCCAGCCTGGGTGCCGAGCGCCTCTGGCGGATGTGGTACGACATGGCCACGATCCGGGAATTCGAGACCATGCTCAATTCCTTCAAGACCCAGGGCGCCTGGAACGGGATCGAGTACAACCACAAGGGCCCGGCCCACCTCTCCATCGGCCAGGAGGCCGCCGCCGTGGGCCAGAGCGCCGCCCTCGGGGTCGAGGACTTTATCTTTGGCTCCCACCGCAGCCATGGGGAGATCCTCGCCAAGTGCTTTTCGGCGATCGCCACCCTGGACGAGGCCAGCCTCGAGGCTATCATGAAGTCCTTTATGGGAGGGGAAACCCTCGGGATAGCCGAAAAGGCCTCCTACAGCGGGATCAAGGACCTGGCGGAGAACTTTGTCCTCTACGGGACCCTGGCTGAGATCTTTGCCCGCAAGGCCGGCTTTAACCGTGGCCTCGGGGGCTCGATGCACGCCTACTTTACCCCCTTTGGCTCCATGCCCAACAACGCCATCGTCGGCGGCTCCGCGGACATCGCCGTGGGAGCCGCCCTCTTCAAGCGCATGAATGCCAAGAAGGGCATCGTGATCGCCAACATCGGCGACGCCTCGATGGGCTGCGGTCCCGTCTGGGAGGCCATGTCGATGGCCGCTATGGACCAGTACCGCGAGCTCTGGCCCGCTTCCGTCGGCGGGGCTCCCCCGGTCCTCTTTAACTTCTTCAACAACCAGTACGGGATGGGCGGCCAGACCAACGGCGAGACCATGGGCTACAAGATCCTCGCCCGGGTGGGCGCCGGGGTCAATCCGGAGAACATGCACGCCGAGCGCGTGGACGGCTACGACCCCCTCGCGGTGGCCGACGCCACAGCCCGCAAGAAGGAGATACTTCTCAGCGGCAAGGGCCCCGTCCTCCTCGACGTCCTCACCTACCGCATCTCCGGCCACTCCCCCTCGGACGCCTCGAGCTACCGCACCCCCGAGGAGATCAAGCTCTGGCAGGATGCCGACCCCATCGAGGAATACGGCGCCTACCTCGTCAAGAACGGCGCCACCACCGCCGACGACCTGGCCAAGGCCCGGGCCGCCATCCACGAGAAGCTGGCCGCCATCGTCAAGCTCGCCGTCGACGACAAGCTCTCCCCCCGGGCCTCGGGGGCCTTTATCGAGTCCGTGATGCTCTCCAACGGCAAGGTCGAGCGCTTTGACGACGCGACGCCCGAAGGGCGTTCGCGAGTTCCCGAGCTCTCCCAGCCCCTGGCGGAAAACGCCCGGGTCAAGGCCCTGGCCGGCAAGGCCCGCTATGCCTTTGACGCCGAGGGCAAGCCCGTGCCCAAGAACAAGCTCTACCAGTACCGGGACGGCCTCTTTGAGGCCATGGCCCACCGCTTCGCCACCGATCCCACCATGGCCGCCTGGGGCGAGGAAAACCGGGACTGGGGCGGGGCCTTCGCCGTCTACCGGGGCCTCACGGAGCTCCTCCCCTATAACCGCCTCTTCAACTCCCCCATCTCCGAGGGCGCCATCATCGGCTCCGGGGTCGGCTACGCGATGGCCGGCGGCCGGGCCGTGGTCGAGCTCATGTACGGGGACTTCATGGGCCGGGCCGGGGACGAGATCTTCAACCAGGCCGCCAAGTGGCAGTCCATGTCCGCGGGCCTCCTCAAGATGCCCCTCGTCATGCGCGTCTCGGTGGGCAACAAGTACGGGGCCCAGCACTCCCAGGACTGGGCGGCCCTCGTGGCCCACATCCCAGGCCTCAAGGCCTATTTCCCCGCCACGCCCTATGACGCCAAGGGCAGGCTCAATCTCGCGTTGCGCGGCACCGATCCCGTGGTCTTCTTCGAGAGCCAGCTCCTCTACGATGTGGGCGAGCAGTTCGAGAAGGCCGGGGTGCCCGAGGGCTACTACGAGGTCCCCGAAGGCCAGCCCGCCGTGCGCCGCAAGGGCACGGACCTCACCATCGCGACCCTGGGGGCCACCCTCTACAAGGCCCTGGACGCCGCCAAGACCCTCGAGGCCGAGTACGGGATCTCCACCGAGGTGATCGACCTCCGCTTTATCGCCCCCCTCGACTACGGCCCCCTCGTGGAGTCCGTGGCCAAGACGGGCAGGCTCCTCCTCACGAGCGACGCCGCCGAGCGGGGCTCCTTCCTCCACACCGTGGCCTCCAACGTCCAGACCCTGGCCTTCGACCACCTGGACGCCCCCGTGGCCGTCGTGGGCAGCCGGAACTGGATCACCCCCGCCGCGGAGATGGAGGAGCTCTACTTCCCCCAGAAGGACTGGATCCTGGACGCCATCCACGAGCGAATCCTCCCCCTCAAGGGCCGGACCCCGACCACCGTCCAGACCAGCCTCGAGTTGGCGCGCCGCGCCCGCCTTGGCGTCTAGGCTAAGGCCAGCCATGAGCGACTGGCTGAGCGTAGCCGGGGATCCCGGATCCACCAGGGAGGGGCGGCTTGCCGCCCTCTCCTCCCTGGTGGCCGAGGACCCGAGCCTTGCCCCGGGTGGAGCGGCTGTGCCCCGCCCCACGGGGGAGGTCAACAACCACGTCCATACGATCTACTCCTTTAGCCCCTATACCCCCGCCATGGCCGCCTGGAAAGCCCGGGCGGCCGGCCTTTCCGCGGCGGGCTCGGTCGACCACGACTCGGTGTCCGCCGCCGAGGAGATGCTCGGGGCCTGCGCCATCCTGGGCATAGGCTCCACAGTGGGCTTCGAGATCCGGGTCTCCATCCTCGACTCGCCCTTCGCGGACCGCAAGATCAACAATCCGGACTCCCTGGGCAACGCCTACATCACGGTCCAGGGCCTGCCCCGGTCCTCGATTCCGGCCGCGGCGGCCTTCCTCGCGCCCATCTGCAAGGAGCGGGCCCTGCGCAACCGCAAGACGACCGCGGCCGTATCGGCCATCCTCGAGGACGCCCGGGTCGAACCCATAGACTACGACAAGGACGTCCTCCCCCTCTCCAAGGCCTCCGAGGGTGGCTCGGTCACCGAGCGCCACATCCTCGCCGCCGCGGGCCTGGCCATCTTCCGGGCCTGGCCCACGGGCCCGGCCCTTCTGGCGGGCCTAAAGGACAGCCTCGGCGTCGAGGTGCCGGCCAAGGTGGCCAGCCTGCTCGGGGACGCCTCCAATCCGCACAAGTTATACGATCTCATCGGGGTCCTCAAGTCGGCCTTTATCGACCGGGTCTTTGTCCAGCCGGGACCGGCGGAGTGCATCACCGCCCGGGCAGCCACGGCCTTTGCCCTCTCCGTGGGGGCCATCCCCGCCTATTCCTATCTCGGGGACGTGGCCGACTCGCCCACGGGGGACAAGAAGGCCGAGCGCTTCGAGGATGCCTACCTCGACGAGCTAATCCCCTACATGGTCGACCAGGGCTTCAGGGCCCTGACCTACATGCCCCCCCGGAACACCAAGGCCCAGCTCGCCCGCATCCGGAACCTGGCCGCCCGCCACGGCCTCCTCGAGATCTCCGGGGTGGACA
>JAKPBN010000207.1 GCA_029778945.1 Spirochaetota bacterium | reverse complement strand
CACGTCCCACGGCGCGACCGTGGCTGAGCGTAGCGAAGCCCCTCAGTCGCGCCCTGCAATGCCCCGCCCCAAACCCAACAAAGCGGAGCGCACCACGATGGCGGCACCGGGGCGGCCTCTGGTGGTGACAGCCTTATACCGGCGGGTCCAGGGGATAAACCCCGTCCCAGCTTTAGGGGAAATTCGTGGCGCGGCGGGTGGCTGGGCATGACAGGGGGGCTGAGTTCCGCGAAGCCCCCCCTGCCATGCCCAGCCAGGGCCCGCGCCACTAAGTCCCTATATAGGCCCATGGGGGTTATCCCCGTGTCGCGGCGATATAAGGTAGGCATCTCCATTTGCGCTCTGGCCGCCTTCGTAGTACACTCTGCGCGAACCATGGAAGAAAAAAGCTTTACGGTCCTCGACCTCCTCGACCTCGACCTCAAGGAGCAGAACGCCCTGGCCCTCCGCTGCATCGGAGGACGAAAGGGCCTGTCCCGGGAGATAAGCGTCCCCGACCTGAACCGGCCGGGCTTGGCCCTCTCGGGCTTCTACGAGTCCTTTGCCTGGCAGCGCATCCAGGTCTTTGGCCGGGGGGAAAACGCCTACCTCAGGAAGCTGGAGGAGGAGAACCGCGTCGAAAGCCTGGAAAAGCTGTTCTCCTACCCTACACCGGCCTGCATCTTTACCCACAACCTGGCCCCGGGCCGGAATTTCTTCCGCCTGGCCGAGGCCTCGGGCTGCCCCCTCCTCCAGACCGACCTCCCCTCCTCGGAATTCACCAGCCGCCTCCTCCGGGTGCTGTCGGACATCTATGCCCCCACCACCTCCCTCCACGGCGTCCTCGTGGAGGTCTACGGCATCGGCATCCTCCTCACCGGGGACTCGGGGGTAGGCAAGAGCGAGACGGCCCTGGAGCTCATCGAGCGGGGCCACCGTCTCGTGGCGGACGACGTGGTCGAGGTCCGCTGCGTCAACGGCTCGATCCTCATGGGCCAGGGGGCCAACAAGGTCATCGGCCACCATATGGAGATCCGAGGCCTGGGCATCATCAACATCACCCACCTCTTCGGGGTTGGCGCCATCCGGGACAAGAAGCAGATCCAGCTGGTCTGCGGCCTGGAGGAGTGGGATCCGGAAAAGGTCTATGACCGCATAGGCACGGCGGAGAACACCACGGAGATCCTGGGGGTCGACGTGCCCATGCTGGAGATCCCGGTCAAGCCCGGGCGCAACATCCCCATAATCATCGAGACCGCCGCGATGAACGAGCGCCTCAAGAAGATGGGCTATCACTCAGCCAAGGAATTCAACCAGAACATCCTGCGCTGGCTCGAGAGCGAGAATGCCCGGGCCGTCTACTTTAACCGTGACGACTACCTCTAGATAAAGCCACAGTCCAAGGGAGAGACAATGACCGAGCGGATGGTGACGATCAAGAACCGGGCAGGCATCCACGCCAGGCCCGCTGCCCTCATCGTGCAGACAGCGAGCAAATTCTCCTCCAAGATCTGGCTCGAGAAGGGCACGGACAAGATCAACGCGAAGTCCATCATGGGCATCATCACCCTGGGCGCGAGCTTTGGGACTCCCATCAGGATCACCGCCGACGGGGCGGACGAGGACGCCGCCGCCGGCGCGATCGAAGGGCTCTTCGAAAGTCGCTTCGAGGAGGAATGAAGCGGAATGAGGCGGAAA
>JAKPBN010000280.1 GCA_029778945.1 Spirochaetota bacterium | reverse complement strand
CGCGTACATGATGGGGGCGGGCATGAGCTCGGGGGTTTCCCGGCAGGCGAAGCCGAACATGAGGCCCTGGTCGCCGGCGCCCTGGAGGCCCTCGAACTCCTTGAGGCCCTTGCCTATCACCCCCTGGTTGATGTCCTGGGACTGGGAATGGATGGTGTTGAGGACGGCCATGGACTCATAGTCGATGCCGTAGTCGGGGTTGGTGTAGCCGATCTCCTTGACGACGTCCCGGGCCAATTCCTGGATGTCGACATAGGTATCCGTGGTTATCTCTCCCCCGATGAGGATCATGCCCGTGGTGGCATAGCACTCACAGGCCACATGGCTCTCGGGATCCTTGTCCAGGCAGGCGTCGAGGACGGCGTCCGAGACCTGGTCGCAGACCTTGTCCGGATGGCCCTCGCCGACGGACTCGGAGGTAAAGAGACTTCTCTTGCCGCTCATGGGAAACTCCTTGCGCCTAGGGCGCATGACGGGAAGGAGGCGGATCATTGCTGTCCAAAGGGAGCATGGAAGGCCTCCTTTTTAGCGTGAATTTCTTGACCGCCCGCAATAGGGAACAAATCGGCGGTGCCGTCCCCTGGGGCGACGCCTCGGGGACCGCTCTTTGAATATCGCGAAAGCCCCCCGGATATTCAAGGGGGAGGCCGCCTTGTCGGGATATACTTACGAGAGTGATTAAGCGCAGGGTAGCCTTTTTTCTTGTTCTCCTCCTGGGCCTGGCCGGCCTCTATGCCGAGGCGCCCCTCGCGGTGGCCGCCCCCAAGAAGGCCCGGGCGAGGCTTGTGGAGGCCGCCCGCTCCTATTTCGGCGTGCCCTACCTCTATGGCGGGACCAGTCGGGAGGGCTTTGACTGCTCGGGCCTCGTGTGGAAGGTCTATGTCGACACCTTTGGCCGCCCGCCCCTGGCCTCGATGCCCAGGACGGCCAAGGATCTCTTTGGCTTTGTGGAGCTCGAGGATAGGACCAAGCTCCAGCCCGGAGACCTGGTCTTCTTTGACACGACGGGCCCTCTTTCCCATGTGGGCATCTATGCCGGCGAGGGAAGCTTCATCCATGCCGCCTCGGAGGGGACAAAGACCGGGGTGATCGAGTCCTCCCTCTCGGAGCGGTATTGGGCCTCCCACTATGTGGCCTCCGGCCGGATCCTTCCCCCCGCGGAGTACCTGGGGATCTTTCTCAGCGCCTCCCTGGGCACAGACCTGGGGGCGACCTCCCTGGGCTTCCATGGGCTATCCGCCGGCCTAGGGGCCTCCTACCGCATTCTGGGCCTGGAGGCGGGGCTGGAGCTGCGGCCCGCCTGGAACCAGGATCTTGGGGTATTTCGCCTGCCCCTCGTCCTGGGCATTAACCTTAGCAGGGAGCTACGGGTCTTTGCGGGCCCGGCCCTTACCCTGGGCCAGCCCAGCCTGGGCGGGGTGGCCTACGAGGCCGGCGGCTCCTGGCTGGCAAGCCTCGGACTAGTCTGGATTCCGGTGCGCTTTAAGCTGGGGGGCCAGGACATGGCCGTCTATGCGCAAGTCGAGTATGATCGCTACCTCGCCTCGGGTGGGGCGGAGGACCTGGGGGCCTGCCTTTCCGCCGGGGCAGGCCTCAGGTTGCGCCTAGGTTTCTAGTTCACCGGGAAGAGCGGATTTGTCCTACCCCTTGATGCCCCTGACAATTTCAGGGGCAGTCCTAAACATTTTACAAAAGGCAATGAGGGGTCTATACTGGGGCCCCAATCCACACCAGGGGGAATCATGCCCGCGAAGGAACGCTATATCCTCGCGCTGGACCAGGGTACAACCTCGTCCAGGGCCATCCTGTTCAACAAGTCCGGCGTCGTCATCGGGGTCAAGCAGATCCCCTTTAACCAGATATTCCCAAGGCCCGGCTGGGTCGAGCACGACCCTGAGGAGATCTGGTCCTCCCAGTTCGCCGCCGCCAAGGGCGCCATCGAGGCGGCCCAGATCGAGGCCGAGCAGGTGGAGGCCATAGGCATCACGAACCAGAGGGAGACTACCCTCCTCTGGGAAAAGGCCACGGGCAAGCCTGTGCACAATGCCATCGTCTGGCAGTGCCGCCGGAGCGCGGAGATCTGCCAGGAGCTCAAGGCCCTGGGCCTGGCCGAGACGGTCAAGGAAAAGACCGGCCTTGTCCTGGATCCCTATTTCTCCGGCACCAAGCTCATGTGGCTCTTCAATGAGATCCCCGGGCTCCGGGCCCGGGCGGAGAAGGGCGAGCTCATGTTCGGCACCGTGGACACCTGGCTGATCTACCGCCTGACCGGGGAGCATAGGACCGATCCTACCAACGCAAGCCGCACCCTCCTCTTTAACATCAAGGAAGGCCGCTGGGACCGGGAGCTGCTCAAGGTCTTTAACATCCCCGAGGCCATCCTGCCCAAGGTCCAGGCTTCCTCCTCGCGCTTCGGGATGAGCCGCAAGGAGCTCTTTGGGGTGGAGATCCCGGTCACGGGCTGCGCCGGAGACCAGCAGGCTGCCCTCTTTGGCCACGCCTGCTTTGAGCCCGGCATGGCCAAGAACACTTATGGCACGGGCTGCTTCACCCTCCTCAACACGGGCTCGGTTCCGGTGGCCTCGAGGCACAACCTCCTGACCACCGTGGCCTGGGACCTCGGAGCTGGCACGGCCAGCGGAGCTGGCACAGGCTACACCTATGCCCTCGAGGGCTCGGTCTTTATAGCCGGGGCGGTTATCCAGTGGCTCCGGGACCAGCTGGGCCTTGTGGCCGACGCCGCGGAGAGCGAGAAGCTGGCCAAGTCCGTGGAGGACAACGGCGAGGTCTTCCTCGTGCCGGCCTTTGTGGGCATGGGGGCCCCCTATTGGGACTCCGAGGTGCGGGGCACCGTGGTGGGCATAACCCGGGGCACGACCAAGGCCCATTTTGTGCGGGCCGCCCTGGAGTCCATAGCCTACCAGTCCCGGGATCTTCTCGTGGCCATGGAAAAGGACTTTGGCCACACCATTCCTTGCATCAAGGCCGACGGCGGGGCCTCGATGAACAACTTCCTCATGCAGTTCCAGGCTGACATGCTCGACCGCTCGGTGATCCTCCCGGAAGTAGGGGAGACCACGGCCCTGGGCGCCGCCTACCTTGCGGGCCTCAATGTCGGCTACTGGAAAGACCTCAAGGAAGTGGAGCAGAACTGGCGCAAGAAGCGGGAGTATAGCCCCGAGATGGCCCGGGAAAAGCGGGACCGCCTGCTGGCCCGCTGGGCCAAGGCCGTGGACTCGGCCCGGTCCTACAAGCCGGACTAAGGCTCCGGCAGGCGATGCGCTTGCGGCTAGCCGAGAGACCGGGTTAGACTGGGAAGGACGTCCCTTTTAGGGGATAGCGCGTGGAGGTTCCCATGACCATTGAGTCTGTCCGCCTCGGCTGGTCCGAGGGCTGCAATATCATCGTCGGCCAGTCCCATTTCATCAAAACCGTGGAGGACCTGGGGGAGATCCTCTCCGCCTCCCTCCCGGGCCTTTCATGGGGCCTGGCCTTTAACGAGGCATCCCCCCCCTGCCTGGTCAGGACCGAGGGGAATGACGAGGCCCTCGTGGCCGAGGCCGTCGCCTGCGCGAGGGCAAGCGGGGCCGGGCACGCCTTCTTTGTCATCCTGGGCCCGGGGGCCTTTCCCATCCGGGTCCTCGACCGGATCAAGGCCTGTCC
>JAKPBN010000263.1 GCA_029778945.1 Spirochaetota bacterium | reverse complement strand
CCCGCGGAAAGTCCCGGGGCGGCAAAGGCCCGGGGGTCCTCGAGGAGGAGCTCCAGGTGCTCCGGGGCCAGGCGCTCCACCGCCGCCCTCGCTTCTGTCCAGTCCCGGGCTAGGAAGCAAAAGCCCCCCTCCAGGGCCGTGGCGGCCACCCTGCGGTTGGGCTCGGGCAGGGCGGCCAGGGCCTGGGCGAGGCCCAGGTCGACCCGGTCGGCAAGGCCCGGGTCGAGGCAGACCAGGGCGGGGAGGGCGGTCGGATCGTGCTCGGCCTGGGCGAGGAGGTCGGCGGCGACAAGGGCCGGATCCGCGGTCCGGTCGGCGACAATGAGAAGCTCCGAGGGCCCCGCAGGCGCCTCGGTGCCTATGCGGCCCGAAAGAAGGCGCTTGGCCGCCGCCACATAGCGGCCTCCGGGGCCCACAACGACGGGGCAGGGGGGGATCCTGCCCTCCCCGGCTAGGTCGAGGCCAAAGGCGAGGGCTCCGATAGCCTGGGCCCCTCCGACCCCAAGGAAGCCCGACGCCCCGGCCAGGGCCGCGGCGGCCAGGGTCACGGCCTGGGGCCGGGGACCGGCGCACCAGACTTCGGCCACCCCGGCGGCCCTGGCCGCGGTCACGGTCATCAGGGCGCTTGAGGGCAGGGGGTGGAGGCCCCCGGGGACATAGCAGCCCGCCCGGGCCACGGGGAGGAGGCGATGGCCGGCCCTGCCCCCGGGCACGGCCAGGTCGAGGTCGCGGATGGACGCCCTCTGGCCGAGGGCAAAGGCCTCGATCCGCCCCTGGGCTGCCTCGAGGATAGCCCTGTCCTCCCCAGACAGGCCGGCCAGGGCGGCCTCGAGTTCGCCACGGCTGTAGGATAGCCTCGCCCCGGCCTCGATTTCCCCCAGGGCCCCGGCATGCCTCCGCACGGCTTTCTCGCCCTCGGCCTCGACCTCGGCGAGGATGGCTCCCGCCCGGGCCTCGGCCTCGGGGTCCCGGAGGCGCCGGCCGGCCTCGGGGATAGCCTCAAAGGCGAGCCGCCTCAGTGGGTGCCGGTCCATACGAGGGCCTCCTGGGACTGGGCAAAGGCCGGCTTGGGAGCCCCGCCCCGACGGCTGACCCGGAGACTCCGGCGGTCGAGCTCGGCCTCGATATCCTCAAGGCTCGCCCCCTCGGCCATGGCCCGCACGAGGGCAAAGTAGAACAGGTCGGCGGCCTCGGCGGCGGCCTCCCCGGGCCCCCGGGCGGCGATGAGCTCCTGGGCCTCCTCCCGGAGCTTGGAGGCTAGGAGCTCGGGCTCATCAAAGAGCTTGCGGGTGTAGGAGGCCGGGGGGGCGTCGATTTTCCTG
Source organism: Spirochaetota bacterium (assembly GCA_029778945.1). Taxonomy (GTDB): domain Bacteria; phylum Spirochaetota; class Spirochaetia; order Treponematales; family Rectinemataceae; genus JANYKC01. The sequence continues at coordinate 6,007 of JAKPBN010000263.1, read as the reverse complement.
GCCCCCAGGGTGGCCTCCAGGCGGGCGAGGCCCCGGGTTTCCCCGTCCCCAAAGCAGGTGGGAGTCGCTCGGTGGCAAAAGCCTGGGCCGGACTGGCGCACGGTAAAACGCAGGGCGTCCCGGTCGCAGTCAACGTCTACCCTGAGGAGGTCCTGGCCGGCCCCGGACTCCTCGCCCTTGACCCAGAGGCCCCGGCGGCGGGACTGGTAGACTCCCCGGCCGCTCTCCAGGGCCTGGCCTAGGCTCTCCAGGCTCGACCAGCAGAGGCCCAGGGCCAAGCCGGCCTCGTTGCAGACCAGGGTGGGCCAGAGGCCGTCCTCCCGGTCGGAGACGAGGACGCTGGCCAAGGCCTCGGCCAGGCTGAGCCTGCCCAGGGCCAGGGCCGTCCCCGCCTGGACATCGGCGCCCAGGCGGTCGAGCTCGCCTATCTCGGCGGCCGTGGCCGCCCCTCCGGCAAAGGTTATGCGCAGCTTGCCCGCCGCCTCTACGAGGGCCCCTGCCTTGGCCAGGGGAAGGCCCCCCAGGCTGCCCTCGGCCTCGGTGAAGGTGACAAGGTAGCCCGAGACATAGGGACCCAGGCTCGCCATAAGCTCGAGGGGGCCCTGGCCCCTGCCCTTGGTCCAGCCCTCGGCCACCACCTCCCCGCCCCGCAGGTCCAGGGCGGCCATAAGCCGGTCCCGGGGCAGCTGGGAGAGGAAGTCCACCCTGGCCATCGTGCCCAGCATCAGCCTTCTTGCCCCGGCGTCGAGGAGGGCCTTGGCCGTGGCCAGGTCCCGGATCCCCCCGCCGACGCGGGCGGGGTAGCGGCCCACGAGCTCGAGGACCAGTCTCCTGTTGTCCCCCCTGCCCAGGGCCGCGTCCAGGTCGACCACGGCTATCTCCCCGGATCTCGCGTATCGCGCCGCGAGCTCGAGGGGATCCCCTAGGTCTAGGCGGGGATAGTTCCCGCCCCGGAGCTGGACCGCCCGGCCCTCCATGATGTCGATGCTTGGAATCAGCATATGCGTACCTCCTGGCCCGCCGCTCGGAGGGCCTCTTTGATGTCGGCTATCGCGACTTCGCCGCGATGGAATATGCCCGCCGCGAGGAGGGCCCGGGCCCCGGCCTCGGCGGCCTCGAGGAAATGCCTTGGCTTCCTGGCCCCCCCGGAGGCGATGACCGGGAGGCCGCAGGGGACAAGGGAGCGCAGGAGGCCCAGGTCATAGCCCTCTCCTGTCCCGTCCCTGTCCATGGAGGTGAGGAGGATCTCTCCGGCCCCCCGGCCCGCGGCCTCCCTGGCCCAGGCTGAGGCTTCCCTGCCCGTGGCCTTCCTCCCGGCCTCGGCCATCACCTCCCAGCCCCCGGCTCCGGGGCTCCGCGCGAGGGCATCGATGGCCAGGACAATGCATTGGCTCCCGTAGCGGGCCGCGAGCCTGTCGATCAGGCCTGGCTCGGCGAGGGCGGCGCTGTTGAGGCTCACCCGGTCGGCTCCGGCGTCGAGGAGCCGGGCGGCGTCCTCGGCCGTTCTAATGCCTCCCCCCACGGCGAGGGGGATGGAGAGGAGGGCCCTGACCCGACGGATAGCCTCGAGGGAGGTCCGGCAGCCCTCCACCGTGGCGGTGATGTCCAGGATGGCGATCTCGTCTGCCCCCCCAGCCTCATAGCGGGCCGCGAGCTCCCCGGGATCCCCGGAGTCCACGAGGTCCCGGAATCGCGTTCCCTTGACGACCCGGCCCCGGTCGAGGTCGAGGCAGGGGATTATGCGCAAGGCTGTGCCCTTCATGGCGCCACCTCGGCTGGGGCCGGACGGGGCGGGGCCGCGAGGCCGGCCCAGGAGGCGAGGAGGCCCTGGCCCCAGGCCCCGGAGAGCTCGGGGTGGAACTGGCAGAGGAGGAGGGCCCCCCTTTTCCTCCCCTGCCCGGCCACGGACTCGAGGGAGGCGCAGAAGGCCTCTCCGTAGCTCGCATAACGCGCCACAAAGCCCGGGGGGCAGGCGGTGACCCGGTAGGAGTTGGCGAAATAGGCCCAGCCCGGCCTGACGAGGAAGCCGTCGTCCCCGGAGCCCTCGAGGCGGTTCCAGCCCAGCTGGGGGAGGGGGAGGGGAGGGGGGAGGCCAGGGCCAGGGCTAAAGCGCCCAACCCTTCCCGCAAGTATTCCCAGACCCCTCGCCCCCGGGCCCTCCTCGCTCCCCTCGAACAGGAGTTGCATTCCCAGGCAGATGGCCAGGGTTGGCCTGGCTTCCCGGAAGCGCCAGGCCAGGGCCTCCCCAAGGCCGCCTTCCGCAAGGCGGGCCGCGGCGGGGCCAAAGGAGCCCACCCCGGGGAGGACGGCCAGGTCGGCCCCGGCCAGGAAATCCGCCTCCCCGGAGACCCGGGGCTCCAGGCCCAGGCGGACAAAGCTGGCCAGGACCGAGGCCAGGTTGGCTACCCCGGTGTCGGCTATCGCGAGGCTGGGTCTAGCGGCCACGGAAGGCCTCCCGCCGGGCGGCGAAGTCCCCGGCCTGGACGGTCTCTAGCCTGACCCGGCCCTTTGCGCTCAGGTCCCCGGCGCCTCTGGCCCCGGCCTTCCCTGGGGCGGCGGGACTAATGGCCCTGGGTTCGAGGGCTTCCCTGAGGGCCAGGGCCAGGGCCTTGTAGGCGGCCTCGGCCCTATGGTGGGCGTTGAGCCCGGAGAGGACCTCAAGGTGGACGCAGATCCCCGCCGTGAGGGCCAGGCTCGTGATGAGGTGGCCGGCGTTTTCCCCCTCGAGGCCGCCGAGCATCCTCCCCTCCAGGCCCAGGTCCACGGAGGCCCAGGGCCGGCCGGAGAGGTCGACCACGGCCCTGGCCAGGGCCTCGTCCAATGGCGCATAGGCCGAGGCAAAGCGCCGGACTACCAGGCCCAGGTCCCTGCCGAGGGCCAAGGCGGCCTTGAGGGCCTCCCCCAGGGCTATCCCGCAGTCCTCGGCGCTGTGGTGGCCATCGACCTCGAGGTCGCCCTCGCAGAGAAGCACGAGGCCCCAGCCCGCGTGGAGGCAGAGGCTGGAAAGGAGGTGGTCCAGGAATCCCAGGCCCGTGGCTATGTCGATTTCCCCGCCCTCGAGGTCGAGAGACAGGAGGATCCTCGTCTCCCGGCTCTCCCTGGAGAGGGCCGCGGTCCTGCGCTCGCCGCCCCTCATGCGAGGCCCCTGGCCCCGTCCAGGGCCTCGAGGAGGCGCAGGAAGGCCGCCTCCTGGCCGGGGCAAGTTATGCGGATGAGGTTTTCCCGGCCCGGCCTGTCCTTCCAATACCGCACGAGGACACCCCGGGCGGCCAGGTCGGCGGCGAGGAGGGGGGCGTCGGCCACCAGGACGGCCACAAAGTTGGCCTCGCTTTTCCAGGTCCTCGCCCCCAGGGCCGCAAGGCGGTCCCGGAGGATCGAGCGCTCCCGGCCCACCTCGGCCACAAAAGGCGCTATGGCCTCGGGGCCTAGGGCCAGGACGGCCAAGGTTGCCGCTATGGCGGGACTGGAGAGGGCATAGGGTGGGGCGGCCTGGCGCAGGACCTGGGCCGTGGCCGGGGAGGCGACGGCCCAGCCCGAGCGGAAGCCCGCAAGACCATGGCTCTTGGAAAAGGAGCCCGCCACGACAAGGCGCGGCAGGGTAAAGGCGTGCCTCACGAGGCCCTGGTCTTCCGCGAAGGCCCCGTAGGTTGCGTCGAGGAGGACGAGGGGCCCGGCGCCGGCCAGGGCCTCGAGCTCGGGCCTCGTGACCGCTCCTCCGCCCGGATTGTCCGGGGAGGCCACGATAATAAGCTCAGGCCTCGTCTCGGCCGCCTTTTTGAGGATGGCTTCCAGGGGCAGGGCCGAGCCCAGGGGCCGGGCCACCTCGAGATAGGTGGCCCCGGAGCGGCCGGCGGCGGCGGCGTATTCCTCAAAGGCCGGGGCCGTGGAGAGGATCCTGCCCCCGGGGCCGGCGAGGGCCCGGGCCGCCCTGTCCAGGGCGTCGTCGGCCCCGGCGGTGGCCACAAGCCTTTCCCGGTCGACCCCCAGGCTCTCGGCCAGGGCCTCCTCGAGGCGGGAGGACTCAGGATAGCGCCAGGCCTCGAGCCTGGAGGCGAGGACGCCCAGGGCCTCGGGGGAGAGAGCCTGCCTGCCCTCGTTGGCGTCGAGCCTTAAAACGGTGTCGTACATCGCGCTTGTGCCGCTCATGACAGGAGTTGGCTGATCTCGGACACGACGATGCCCGTCCCGCCGGCCCGGCGGATCTCCGGGATAAGGGCCGCGAGGAGGGCCCGGGGGGCGGCCACCCGCACGGCAAAGGCCTGTCCGTCCTTGAGGGGGGAGACCGTGGGGGCCTTGAGGCAGGGCAGGACGGCCGTGAGGCCCGCGAGGAGGGCGGCCTCGACATTGACCTCGATCATCACCCGCCGCCGGGCCTCCAGGACGGCCCCTAGGAGGAGGGCGAAGGACTCGGCGGCCTGCCTCCGCGCCGGGTCGGCCATGGCCTGGCGGGAGGCATAGAGGCGGGTGGAGGAGGCCATGAGCTCGTCCACGACCACGAGGCCATTGGCCCGGAGGGTCGAGCCCGAGGCGCAGTTGTCCACGACCACGTCGGCATCCTCGGGGGGAAAGACCTCGGTGGCTCCGTAGGAGCGGATAAAGCCCGCCTCCAGGCCCTTGGAGGCGATCCAGGCCCGGGCCAGGGCCTCGTATTCCGAGGCCACGACATAGGTCCGGCCCTGGGACAGGCTCCCTTCCTTTACGAGGGCCTCAGGCGCGGCGGCCACTATGCGCACCGGGTCGAGGCCCGTGTCGAGGAGCTCGACCGCCTGGGAGGAGAGCTCGGCGGCCCAGTCGGCCCCCGCAAAGCCCAGGTCCCGGCTCCCGGAGTCGAGCATGCGCAGGATGTTCTGGGGCTTGAGGAGCTTGGCCTCCAGGCCAAAGGCCCGGGAAAGGCCAGCCCCGCCCGGGGCCAGCCCGGGATCCTCCCGGGAGGCTTCCCGAGGACCCACCTCGGGCCGGTAGCCCCTTTCGTCGATCCGCACCGGAAGGCCCGCGGCCTCCATAAGGCGGGTGACCTCGCCCTGCATCCTGCCCTTGGGCAGGCCCAATCTCAGCTGTATTCCCGTGCTTGCCATGCTTCCCCCTCGGTTCCGGATAGAAAAAGCGCTCACCCCTTGCTGGGTCGGCGCCTATATCCGGCGGGGGTCCTCCAAGGCCTAAGGGCTTGGCACAGGACCTTTAAAACCGGAAAGCCGACCCCCCGTAGGGCCGGCTTTCCTCACGCCTTCGCGTCTGCGACAGGCCTAGATCAGGCGCCAAGCCCCCGGGTATGGGTATGATGGCGATGATGGAGGCCTGCGAGCCTGCGGGCGGGGACTGTTCCGGTTCTCATGGGCGGAAGTTAAGCATCTCCAGGATATTCCTGTCAATAGTATCATCCGCTGTTCTTGAGACTTTCCTTCCTTCCGGGCTAGTATGAAGGCATGAAGACTAGCAAGGTTGGGAGCTTTTCCGACCATTCCCGGGAGAGGGAGGGGGGCCGCCTCGTCTATCCCGTCCTGGCCCGGCGCTCCGGGGGCCTATCCCTGGGGATCAACCTTTTCCCGGACCGCAAGCTCTGCTCCTTTGATTGCCCCTACTGCGAGGTCATAGCCCCCTCCAGGGCCAAGCCCTTTTCTCCCCGGGACCTCGAGGCCGAGCTCGAGGCCTTTGTCCAGGCCGAGGAGGCCCAGCCGGGCCCCGAGCCCATCCGGGATATCTGCCTTTCCGGCAATGGGGAGCCCAGCCTCTCCCCCTGGCTGGAGCCGGCCTTGGAAACCTGCGCCAAGCTCCGCCGCCGCTATCCTAAGGCCCTGGGCCAGGCCAAGCTGGTTATCATCACCAACTCCACGGGCTTCCTTGTCCCCCGGGTCTCGGGCATTCTCGCCACCTATGCCAAGACCGAGGGCCTCGAGATCTGGGCCAAGCTCGACGCCGGGGATGAGGAGGGCTTTGGCGTCCTCTCCGGCTCCTCCTATCGCCTTGGGGATATCCTGGCAGGCCTTGCGTCCTTTGCGGCCTCGAGCCC
>JAKPBN010000234.1 GCA_029778945.1 Spirochaetota bacterium | reverse complement strand
GGTGAGCATGGGCCGGACAATCCCCGAGTTCTCCAGGGCCCGGATCCCCGCGTCAAACCAGAAGCCCTTGCGCGCAAAGCCCGAGACGAGGCCCCCGACCTCGGCCTCCTTCTCCAGGAGCAGGACCTTCCTCCCGGCTTGGGCCAGGTAGGCCGCCGCGGTAAGGCCGGCCATGCCACCGCCTACCACTACGACATCATGATCGCTCATAGCTCTAGCCTCATGTCATGCCAGGTGGCTCCGCCATGGGTGGAGGCGGAGACACCCTGGCTCTCGTAGCCAAGGCGGCCGTAATAGGCCAGGAGGCCCTCCTTGCAGGTCAGGACGATGGCCTTGCGCCCTACGGCCCTTGCCCGGGCCTCAAGGTGGCGGAGAAGCCGGCTGCCGAGGCCCAGGCCCCGGTATTCGGGCAGCACATCGAGGCCAAAGACATACTGGTAGGGCCCGGTGGGCTGGTGTCTCCCAATGTCCCGGAACATCTCGTCCAGGATCACCGGGCTGTCCCCCACGGAGCCGTTCACGAAGCCTATGAGGCTCCCATCCCCGAGCTCGGCCACCAGGAAGGAATCCCCCAGGGTGGCTAGCCTTTCTGCCAGGGCCTGGGGTGTCGCGGCCTCCTCCGGAGGAAAGCAGGCCGACTCGATCGCGATGACCTGGGCCAGGTCCGCGGGCTTTGCGGTACGGATTGTCATGGCTTGACCCCTGTCTGCCGGCCCTAGTCCCGCCTGGCCGGGACCAGGGGGGTGAGGATGATGTCCAGGTCCTGGTCGGCCTGGAGCTCCTCCAGCTCCCTTCGCAGGGCCGCGATCGACACCTCGGGCCCAATGACAATCTCCGCCTTCATGCGGAAGAGCGGCGCTCCGGTGAGGGGGGCACCCTCGGTCCGGGTCTCAAGCTCCTCGATGTTGATGCGGTTGCGGTGGAGGACGGCGCTGACCGAATGGACAATGCCTTGGCCGTCCAGGGAGACTGTCTCGAGGCTATAGGGCCTGCCCTTGAGCTGGGCCGAGCTCTCCTTGGTGGGCTTGATGTCCACCTTGAGCCCGAGGCCCTTCTCAAACTCCGCGCCTCGGGCCTGGAGGGCCCCAAAGGCCGAGGCCTCCAGGGAGACCAGCATCATGACGGCAAAATCGCCGCCAAGGACGGCCATCTTGCTCTCCTCGATGTTGCCCCCGGCCTGGGAGATCAAGCCCGAGAGCTCGTCCACGATTCCGACCCGGTCCGCGCCAATGGCGGAGATGACTGCGTATGCTTTACCCATGGGGGAGATTCTGGCATGGAGTAGCCAGCGGTGCAAGTCAAAGAAAAGGGCCATCCGGGGTCTTCCCGGATGGCCTCTAGGGGCGGCCTGGCCTGGGCCAGGCTTAGAAGAGCCTTACTTGGTCAGGGGCTTGCGCTTGGCCCAGGCGTCATGGAGGGCGGCGATCACGTTGCCGTGGGCATCGTTGATGCTCATGGTGGCTCCCGAGTGGGCGTCGACGGCTATCTTCTTGTCCTTGGCGGAGAGAGCCTCGAACTTGGCCTTCTCGGTGGCGTCCTTGGTCTCGGCGAAGAGGGGGCGGCCGGTCTTGTCGCTGGCGTAGGTCTTGAACCAGGCATCGACCTCGTCGACCGTCTTGCCCACGAAGATGGACTCATAGAAGTCCATCTGCTTCCACCAGTCGTTCTTGGCGTTCATGCCGTAGCTGTCGCCGCGCTCGCGCTTGGACTTCCAGTTGTTGATGTCGGCGGCGGTGGACTCGACGGTGTTGGGGGAGACTCCATCGACCTTCTCAGTCTCGTGGTTGGTCACGTTGTAGCCAGGGGTTCCCGGCCAGCCGGCGAAGTGGGGCATGGAGGCGCCGTCGTAGTTAGGGGTGGACACCTCAAGCTCATCGAACTCGCAGCTCACGATCTTGCCCTTGGCGTCGAAGAGGACGGTCCCGTAGACATAGGTGAAGGAATACACCTGGGTCCCGGTGGAATCCTTGCCGGGGCCAACCCGGAAGACCGAGGACTTGCCGAGGCCAAGGCTCATGCCCTTGGTGGACTGGGCGCCGGCGAGGGAGAGGGCGATGGCCACAAGGGCCACCGCGACGAGGAATTTCTTCTGCATTCTATGCCTCCGGAAAAAAATGAGGCGGGTCGAGGACCCGCAGGAATCTACTTGAGGGCCTTCTTGAGGGCGTTCTGGACGGCGTACTTGATCAGGTCGCAGGACTGGGAGGCGCCGCTCACGGCATCCACGGTCATGAAGTCCGGGGCGGCCACAAAGGCCTTGATCCAGGCCGCGAACTCGGCCTCGGTGAGGGTGACATCCCCCATGCCCTCGGGGAGGGCCACGGCGGCCAGGCGGCCTCCGGTGACCGTGACGGAGACCGTGACCTTGCCGAGCTCGGCATCGTCATACTTGAGGGTATACACCCCGTCGTTGTACTTGGCCGCCTGGGCAGTCAGGAGGGTGGCGGGCAGCAGGCAGAGGGCGAGGATGGCGAGGACAAGCAATTTACGCGGCATATAGCCTCCATTGGACGAGGTTGGGCGTGGATCTGTTGGATCGGGGACTAAAATACTCCGAATTAGGCTCTTCCCTCAAGGGGGCCTTGCCGTCGGGCCCTAGTCCTTGAGGGTGGAGAGGCCGAGCTCCACTTCCCGGCCCGAGGCGTCCCGCATCCAGAGGCACCCCTCCTGGATGGTGCAGGACAGGTCCATGCTTCTCTCTACAAGACTAGCCAGGGCCTTGACCTGGCTGGAGTCAAAGCTCTGGACGCGCAGGTTGCGGAAGCGGGATAGACCCTCGGAAATGGGCTTCCACCAAAGCTCAGGGGAGGCGGAATAGGTATACACGATGACCTGGTGGGAGCGGCCGCAGGCCTTGGACAGGCGCTTTTCCTCCGGATGGCCCAGCTCGATCCAGACCTCGAGCTCCCCCGTCAGGTCCCGCTGCCAGAGGTCGGGCTCCTCGGTCTCCCCCAGGCCCCGGCTGAAGGCCAGCCTTTCATGGGCGTTAAGGGCGAAGGCCGCGAGGCCCGTCATCATGCGGGTCTCGCTCTCCGAGGGATGGCAGGCCAGGGTCAGGGAGTGCCTGGCGTAGTAGTCGCGGTCGAGGTCGGCGATGTCGAGCTCGGCCTTGTAGATGGTCGATTTGAGGGCCATGGGTCCCCAAGTCTCGCGGAGATGCCCCGTCTTGGTCAACCTGGACGCCCGGGGGGCCCAGGACTGTACGAGCTCGGCCGCTTTGTCTAGGATGGCACCATGCTCGCGGCCCTGGAAGGCGTCCTCTCGGTGATCCTCATGATAGCCTTGGGCTTTGTCCTGGCCCGGCGGGGCTGGTTCGGGGGCGAAGCCTCGGCCCTGATCACCCGCCTTGTGGTCTCCGTGGCCCTCCCGGCCTATATGATCGCCAACCTCATGGGCGGCTACGACCGGGCCGGCCTCCTGGCCCTCCTGCCGGGCCTGCCGATCCCTTTCCTGGTGATGGGGGTCTGCTATGTCCTGGCCCTGGGCCTGGCCTCCCTCTTTAGGATACGCCCGGGCAGGCGAGGGACCTTTGCCTCCATGTTTGCCCTCTCCAACACGATCTTTATCGGCCTGCCGGTCAACCTCATCCTCTTTGGGGACGCCAGCCTTCCCTACGCCCTGCTTTACTACATCGCGAACACCAGCATCTTCTGGACTCTGGGAACCTATGGCATAGCCCGGGACGGGGCCATCCTCCAGGGCCGTCCTAAGCCGGTGTTTGTCTCCCGGGAGGGACTGGGGCGGATCCTCTCCCCGCCCCTGGTGGCCTTCCTGCTGGCCGTGGCCCTTATCCTGGCCGGAGTCCATCTGCCTGCGCCTCTTCTAGGCCTGGCCAAGACCCTGGGAGGGATGACGACCCCCCTCTCCATGCTTTTCATAGGCATTGTAGTGTCCCGGGTGGAGTGGAGAAGGCTCAGGCTCGGGCGGGAGATCGTCCTGGTGCTTGTGGGCCGCTTCCTGGTCTCACCCCTGGTCCTCATCCTGGCCGTCCATAGCCTCGACCTGCCCCTGCTGATGAAGCAGGTCTTCCTCGTCCAGGCCATGATGCCCGCGATGACCCAGTCGCCGATCGTCTCCCAGGCCTACGGGGCCGACGCGGAATACGCAGGCCTAGGAACCTCCCTTACGACCGTCCTGAGCCTAGTCTCCATACCCGTCTGCATGGCCCTCATTGGCCGGATCTTCTAGGCCTTGCCCGGGACTTCATCCAGGGCCTGAAAAGTGAGTCTCACGAGAAGCCCCGGCCCTTCCTCGCCGGGTCTTGCCTCGAGCCACTGGAGCTCGGCCCCGAGCTGCTTGGCAAGGCCTGTCACCAGGGAAAACCCCAGGCTCGTGGCCTCAGGCCCCCCTCCGCCCCGGGGCATGCCCGGTCCATGGTCCTCGACCTCGAGGACTACCGTCTTGCCCCCGTCCCTAGCGCTTACCCCGACCCGGAGATAAGGCTTGGCAGCGCCGGACAGGGCGTACTTGAAGGCATTGGTGATGAGCTCATTCATGATCAGGCCGCAGGGCAGGGCCTTGTCCAGGGAAAGCCGCACCGGTTCCAGCTGGCTCTCCAGCCTCAGGCCGGGCAGGGGCCAGGCGTCATGCAGGTAGGCCAGAAGACAGCTCGAGTAAAGCCCCAGGTCGATGGAGGAAAAATCCTCGGACTCGTAGAGGATCTCGTGGACCAGGGCCATGGAGTGGATCCGGTCCTGGCTGGCCTTGAAGACTGCCCGGTCCGCCTCGTCTCCAATCGTCCCTCCGCCTAGGTTGAGGAGGCTTGCCATGATCTGGAGATTGTTCTTGACCCGGTGGTGGATTTCCTTGAGGAGGATCACCTTTTCCGCCAGGTCGGAGCGGATCCGCTCGTCCCGGCCCTCGATGTTGCCGGCCATGGCGTTAAAGGAGTCCGCGATGATGTTGAATTCCTCGACCTTGCCCAGGGGGGCCCGCCGGGCGTAGTTGCCTGAGGAGAGGTCGGTGATCAAAGAAAGGACTTCTCCGAAGGGCTTTGAAAAGGACCGCTCGAGCCTCCGGGCTGCCCAGGCCGCAGCCATGATGGTGAGGAGTCCCAAAAGCCCCAGCCTCAGGCTCAGACCCTTGAGAATCTCATTGGCCTCCCTGGGATCCCGGTAATAGTTGACGTGCCAATCCGGCCCCGGTATGTGGGTGGTCGACACGATCCAGTCCTTCCCGCCCTCCCGGACCCGCTGGGCTTCAGCGATCCAGGTGACCGGGATGCTCCTCTGCTCCCGCACAAAGGCAAAGTCCGTGTCGGCTGCGCAGTGTCCCGAGGCGTCCGTGATCGCTATCCGGTCCTCCGCGGAGATGCGAATGGAGCTGATAAAGGCCGAAAGCTCCTCGAGCCGGAGGGAGACAGCCCCATAGCCCTGGCCGGCCCGGCGGTAGGCCGTCACGGTCACCGAGCCATCCGCCGGAGAGACATAGGGGGAGGAGAGGACTATCTGTGCCCCGGCCATCACCTCGGAGAAGGAGGGCTGGCCTGAGTAGTCGGTCCCGATGATGGCCTTGTCCATGGGACTCATCGCCAGGACCCGCCCCTCGTCGCTTAGGACGAGGATGGAGGCTAGCTCGGGCTGGTTTCCGGTCTTGGCGTCCAGGTAGGCCTGGAGGGTCTCTAGGCTAGGCCTTGCGTCCAGGATGGCATCGAGCTCCCTGAGGGCCGTAGCCGGAATAGCCAGGTAGCGCCTGACCTCGAGGGCCACCGACCGGCCCGTGGAGCCCACCGAGGCAGCAAGGTAGCGGGGGAGGAAGTCCTGGATGAGCCCTGTCGAGAGGACAATCGTCGCCAGAATGGGGAGGATGGCGAGGCCAAAGGCCGAGGCTACGAAGAATCGCCTAATGCTCCATAGCCTGGCGCGGGCTCGGACTCTCAGGGTTGCCGGTGGAAGCTTCCACCCCTCGCGGCAAAGACCATGGGCTTCTTATCGCAGTCCCCAAATCGGTCCAGGCGGATTTCCTCCTGGAGCCCCTGGAAGGTCCCTATGCCCAGGATGCTCGCCTTGATCGAGGGGCCCTTCAGGCTCTTGCTCGCCCGCAGAGCTTCGGCCATGACCATGAGGGCGTCATAGCCGTAGACCGAGGCAAAGCTTGGCTCCTCGCCATAGCGGGCCGTGTAGCGCTTGCGGAAATCCAGGAAGGTCGGGGTCTGGCCCTCGGTATCCATGTACATGACCCCGGTGAGGCGATCCACGCTCCGGCCCCCAAAGCGGAACAGGTCATCCGTCATGGCCCACATGCAGGCCAGGACGGGCAGGGGGGAGGAGGCGAGGCTGAGGGCCTGGCAGATGGTGGCCGTGTCATAGGGGCTGGCGACCGCAAGGACCACATCCGGTCCATCCTTGAGGAGGTCGGCCACAAGGCCCCGGTAGTCGTAGGTGGCCGAGGTGGCAAAGGTCCTTGGGGGCAGGACCTTGCCCCCGAGCTTCTCAAACTCATCCTTGAAGCCCGCGAAGAAGGGAACCGTATAGGACGAGTTGGTGATCTCATAGGCTGAGGCAGCCCGCATGTAGCCCTTGCCTCGGGCCCAGGCCGCGATCGTCCTGCCCATGAGGTCGTTGGAGCCGATGATCCGAAAGAGATAGTCATCCTGGCCCGAATAGTCCGTGGAGGAGATGGTCGGAGACAGGAGGGGGAGCTGGCGGTCTGTGGCGAAGGCTATGGCCTTGGCCGCGGCCCGGCTAGACATGTGGCCCACCAGGGCGACCGCGCCTTCCGCGGCCAGGGCCTTGTCCACGGCCAGGGCTGCATCTGGATCGTCCCGGTCGTCCCGGACGAGGAGCTCCAGGGGCCGGCCCTTGATGCCCCCGGCGGCATTGATCTCCTCCAGGGCCAGGAGGGCCCCGTCGCGGCCGGCCACGCCAATGCGGGAGGAGAGACCTGTCAGGACGACGGGAAAACCTAGCTTGACCGGCCTGGGGCCGCAGGCTACGAGGGAGAGGGCTAGGGCAACTAGGCCTAGGCCGGAGAGCCATGCCCTAGGCCGGGGAGCAGGGATGATCTGCATCAATGCGGAACCTCTTGATAAGTCTTATCGATCCATGGATCGACCGCAAGGCCCAGCCAGTTCATAAATGCGTGAAAGGGGGGCTGTCACTCCGCAAGCCTTTCTTTATATTGGGCCGATGCCCGACCTCCCCGAAAAAACCCTTAGGAAAATCATCGCCGCCCAGACCCGCATAGCCCAGGCCCCCATGGACCTGGGAGAGGTGATGGACCTGGCGACCGAGCTGGCCATGGACGTGACGGACTCCAGCGGCGCCGTGATCGAGCTCCGGGAAGGGGAGGAGATGGTCTATAGGGCTGTGGCCGGCACCGCCTCCCACCAGCTCGGCCTGCGCATCCCCCTCACGGCAAGCCTCTCGGGCCTCTGCATCCGGACCGGGGAGCGCCAGGTCTGCGAGGACTCCGAGGGTGATGGACGCGTCAACTGGGAGGCCTGCCGCCTGGTGGGCCTTAGGTCCATGGTCGTCGTGCCCTTGCGCTACCGCAATCTTGTCGCCGGGGTCCTCAAGGTCCTTAAGGCGGAGACCGAGGGTTTTGGGACTGCCGAGATCCATGCCCTGGAGACGATCGCGGACATGATCGCCGCGAGCATGGCCCATGCGACCCTTTATCAGAGTCGGGTGGAGGAGTCCGAGGCCCTGTTTATACGGGCTACCGTGGACTCCCTTACGGGCCTCGCCAACCGGGCCGCCTTCCATGACCGCCTGCGCCAGGCCCTCGCCACGGCCAGGCGCTACGGCGAAGGCCTCGGGGTAGTAGTCCTGGATATGGACCGCCTTAAGGTTATAAACGATACCCTGGGCCACGCGGCCGGGGACCTGGCCCTAAAGACCCTGGCCAAGCGCCTCCAAGGCGCCTGCCGGGATTCCGACGTGGTGGCCCGCCTGGGCGGGGACGAGTTTGCCCTCGTGTTCCCCCGCCTTGGGGAAGGTACTCATGGGGAGGATCTGGTCCAGGATCTGGCCCGGAAGGTGGCTGGCCCCCTGGCTTATAAGGCCACGGTCCTTGAGCTTGGGGCCAGCGTGGGCCTCGCCCTCTATCCCCGGGATGGGGAGGACCCCGATACCCTTCTCAAGGCTGCCGACGAGGCGATGTATCGGATGAAGCGAGATCGCCGGGTGGAGCGCCAGATCTAGGGGCATAGCCTAATTGTCGGCCAAAAAAAGACTTTGACCGTCTATAGACCAGTCGGTATACTATTCCTACGGAGGCAGCCGTGGGGGGAAAGAAAAGGACCGGTCCAAGGCCGGCGAGCCCTGGAACCAAGGACAGGATCGTCCTTGCGGCCACGGGGCTTTTGGAGGAGCGGGGCTACCATGGCTTTGGCCTTGCGGAGCTCCTGGCCGCAAGCGCGGCCCCCAAGGGTTCCCTCTACTACCACTTTCCCGGCGGAAAGGAAGAGGTCGCAGCCCAGGCCGTCCTGGCCGGCGCCGAGGCTACGGCCGGCCGGATCCGGGGCAAGCTCGATGGCGGACCGGGCCTTGAAGAGCGCTTCCTGGAATTTGTGGCGGGTCTGGCGGCGGAGATCGAGGCCGGGGACTACACGGCCGGGGGACCCCTGACCATTGTGGCCTCCGAGACTTCCACCGGCTTTCCCCTCCTCAACGAGGCTTGCCGCAAGGCCTATGACCTGATCCGGGAGGCCTTCATGGAAGCCCTCTTTGAGGTCGGCCACAGCGGGGAGGAATCCCTCGATCTGGCCCTCACCCTCTGCTCGGCCCTCGAGGGCGCGATTATCCTGGCCCGCACCTACCACCGGGCCGACTTCCTCGACCAGGTGGCCCGGACCCTCCTGCCCCTCTTGGGACCTGTCCCGGCCAAGGCCGCCGGGACCAGCTAGGCCCGGGCCAGTATCCGGCCAATCCTCTCCCGCCCCTCCCGGAGCCTCCATCCATCCCGCGCGTTGAAGTAGAGGTACCAGGTGCCGTCCTTCTCCCGGAAGCGGCAGTCACAGGCATAGACATGGGAGGAGGTCCAGCCCGAGATGGCCGGGGCTAGGAGAGGTAGGGGCCGGGCGGGGACCCAGGCTATCCCGTCTTCTGAGCGGAGCACAAAGATCGCCGACCGGGACTGGCCCTGGGGGTCCCGGTAGATCTTGTTCTGAAGGCCTATCCAGCCATCCTCGAAGGGGAGGACCTTTATCGAGCCTCCACCCAGGACGCCGGGGAGGCTGTCCCTGGAGGGATCGACGATAGGAGCGGGCAGCGGAGTGAAGGGTCCCTCGGGGTGGCGGGCCTGGGCTAGGGCGAGGTAGCGGGGCTCGCAGAAGCCGCAATCCTCGATCCACGAGAGGCTCGCGGAATAGTAGAGGCGCCAGTCCTCGGGGCCAGCCTTGACGAGGCAGGGATTGGAGACCGAGCTGCCCAGGGCGGGGTCGGCCATCCAGGCCAGCTCGGGCCTGGCCAGGACAGTGGGCGCCGACCAGGTGACAAGGTCCCGGCTCGTCCTCGCCGCGATCTGGGATTTCCAGGCCCGCTTGATGGGCAGGGCGGTGAGGGGGAGGGCGAGGCTGGGATAGGCTTCATAGAGGACGCTGTAGTCGGCCTGGCCCGGACGGCCTCCCTCGAGGAGGCGGAGGTAGGGCCGCATCCCGTTCCGAACGACCACGCCCCAGTCGGCCCAGGCCAGGCCGTCCCGGGAGGAATAGCGGTGGATCCCCCAGGCGGAGTGGGCCAGGAGGTTCCATTCCCCCCGGGAATCCTCCTCGGGGAAGAGGAAGCTCGGGTCGGCGATCACGGGGGAAAAGCGGGGGGGCTCGATCAGGGGCCCCTCGGGCCCTTCCCATTCCAGTCCCAGGAAGTCGGCGATTTTCATGGCCGGATTATACACCCGGGCCCCGCCCGGGACATCCGGCCCCGCAGGCCAGGCCCCGGCGCCAATATGTACTCTTATCGCCTGACCAGCTAGGCCATTGGCTCCATGGAGGGCTGGGCGTCGTGACTCGTTTGGCGGTCCTCCAAATGGCTGAGTTCCCGGACCAGGAGGGAGACCGTCAGGGTGGTGGCTATAAGGTCAGCGGCGGGGAAGGACCACCAGATCCCGTCGAGGCCCAGGAAATGGGGGAGGACGAGGACCAGGGGGATGAGGATGAGGAACTGCCGGGACAGCCCGAGGACGATGGACTGGGTTTTCCTGCCTACGGCCTGGAAATAGGTCGAGCCGATGATCTGGACGGCGGCCAGGGGGACGAGGAGGAGCATCATGCGCATGACCCGGGCGGCCGCGGCCACGAGCTCTTGGTCCTGGGAGAAGAGGCCCATGCAGGCCCGGGGGAAGATCATGAGGATCGCGAAGCAGAAGGTGGCCAGGCTTAGGACGGTCAGGATGGTGACCTTGATGGCCCCCCTCACCCTGCCGTAGTGATGGGCCCCGTAGTTGTAGCCCACGATGGGCTGGAAACCCTGGGCCATGCCCAGGATGGGAAAGATCACGAGCATGTTTATCTTGCTGACCATGCCGTAGATGGTGATGGCCATGTCGCCGCCGAACTTTCCGAGGCCTGTGTTGATCACCAGGGCGAGGAGGCTCATCCCCGCGGACTGGACAAAGGCCGGGGTTCCGAGGAGGGCGCTGTCCTTGAGGATGGCGGGGCGGATGCGGAAATGGTCGGGCCGCAGGGTGACGTGGGTCTTCTTCCGGAAATAGAGGGAAAACAGGTAGACGCAAGAGGCCACCTGGCTGATCACGGTGGCTATGGCGGCGCCGGCCACGCCCAGGCGGAAGCCGAAAATAAAGAGGGGGTCGAGGATTGTGTTGAGGACGGCGCCGATGATCATCCCGGTCATCGAGGCCTTGGCGTTGCCCTCGGCCCTGACCAGGCTGTTGGCGGCCATGGAGGCGGCGAAGAAGAAGAAGCCCGGGCTGACCCAGGTGAGGTATTCGATCGCGAAGGGCATGATGGCCGGGCTGGCGCCGAAAAAGGCGAGGATAGGCCGCATGAAGATATAGGTGAGGACGACGAGGATGGCCGTGACGAGGAGGATGGCCGCGTAAGCCGTGCCGATGGTCCTCGCGGCGTCCTCTTCCCGCTTTTCCCCCAGGCGGCGGGAGACTATAGAGGCCGAGCCTACACCCAAGGCCTGGGCCAGGGCGGAGACGAGCATCTGGATGGGGAAGATTATCGAGAGGGCCGCGATGGCGAGGGAGCCGACGCCCAGGCCCACAAAGACCGTATCGACTATGTTGTAGAGGGCATTGACTATCATCCCGACTGCGGCCGGTATGCCCATCTTGAGGAGGAGGGGGAAGAGCTTTTCCTCTCCCAGGAAGGCTGTTCGGTGGGGAGTGGCGGCTTCTGTTGATTCCATTGCTTGAAGATAGTTGAAATCTCCGCCATGTGCAAGTACTTGCTTGCTTTTCCTTCGCATGTTAGATTGACTGCGGAGGTCGCATGGAAGAGACCAGAACCCGGATGCTCGAGGCTGCCCTGGACCTGTTTTCCACCCATGGCTACGCCGGGGTGGGCACCAAGGCTATCGCCCAGGCCGCAGGGGTCAACGAGGTGACCCTCTTCCGTAGCTTTGGCTCCAAGCGGGAGCTCTATGTCGAGGTCTTCCGCACCTTTGCCGTCAAGCCCGAGGAAATCGGCCTGCCTGAGGAATTCGGCGGCCGCCTCGACGCGGAGATCCTCGACCTGGGCTACCTCCTGGCCTCCTTTTTCCTCCGAAACGACAAGGTGGTCCGCATGAGCCTCAAGGACCTGGACAGCTTCCCCGAGATCCTGGAAAAGCTGCGCTCGAGCCCCGGCGTCATCCAGGCTCCCCTGGCCGCCTGGTTCGTCAAGGTTGGCGAGGTCCTCCCCCTCTCGGCAAGCCCTCAATCCCTGGCCGCGACCTTCCTCTCGGCCCTCACGGGCACGACAATCCACCTCTCCCACCTGGGCGGCGAGGATGAGGTCATGGCCTTTGTGAGGAGCTTCTGCCCGGTCTTCAGCCGGGGCATGCTCCGCTAGAGGGACCGGTCCCTAGGCGTCTTGACATCCGGTGGCGCCTATCGCGATTATTAGCCCATGGATTTCCGCGGGTCCGTCGCCACCCTGAATAATCGCCTCGCCAACAACTCCACCCCTAGGGGGTGCCGGAGAGGGGCGTAGGCGACCACCAAGGTCCATTGCGCGTCACGAAGGGCACCCCTCGAGGGTGCCCTTCTTTTTTTGTCCTGCCGTTCCATCATGGGCGGGGGAAAAGGGAGATCGAATGAAAGGCATGGCAGACCCGGGCGCGCCCGGGTCCACGAACGGCCCGGGGAAGGATACTGGAATGGCCAAGGAAAGGATGGGTATCGACAGCCTCAAGGCGGCCGGCGGGATGCCGGCTGGAAGCGCCGGAGCTATTCCGGCAAATGGAACTATCTATGATTATCAGCACCCGGGCCCTGGAGGCCCATATAGGCGCGACGGTGGCCCTCCGGGGCTGGCTCCTCTCCAAGCAGGTCCGGGGGAAGCTGGCCTTCCTGGGCCTGCGGGACGGGGAAGGCGTGGCCCAGCTGGTCTGTGAGGCCAGAAGCCTCCCGGAGGATATCTTCGCCTCCCTGGGAAGCCTTGGCCTTGAGACCCCCCTCGAGGTCAAGGGCCGGGTTGTCCTCCCCCCGGGGAAGACAAGGCCCGAGCTTGCGGTGTCCTCCCTGCGGGCCTCCCCCTGCGACCCGGACTATCCCATAGGCCGTAAGGAGCACGGCCCCGATTTTCTTATGGAAAAGCGCCATCTCTGGCTCAGGGCTCCCAGGCAGGCGGCGATCCTGCGGATCCGCTCCTCCCTGGAGTTCGCCTGCGAGGACTTCCTCCATCAGGAAGGCTTTTACCGCTTCGACTCCCCCCTCATCACCCCCACGGCCTGCGAGGGGACAAGCCAGCTCTTCGAGCTCGACTACTTTGGCAAAAAGGCCTATCTCTCCCAGAGCGGCCAGCTCTATGCCGAGGCAGGCATAGCCGCCCTGGAAAGGGTCTACACCATGGGCCCCTGTTTTAGGGCGGAAAAGTCCGTGACCCGCCGCCACCTGACGGAGTTCTGGGGAGTCGAGCCGGAGATGGCCCATGTGGACGCCGAGGCCAACATGGCCTTCCAGGAGCGCTTTATCCGGGCCGTCCTCTCCAAGGTGGCGGTGGAGCGGGAACAGGACCTGGTGGAGCTTGGCCGAGACCCGGGGAGCCTCGAGTTTGGGCCCGGGGCTTTTCCGGTTCTCCTCTACGACGAGGTCCTGGCCCTCCTGGCCAAGGAAGGCAGGGAGAAGCCCTGGGGGGAGGACCTCTCCGTGGAGGACGAGGAAGTCCTGACCAGGCTCTTTGCGACTCCGATCTTTGTCTACAAGTATCCCGTGGCCTGCCGGGCCTTCTATATCGAGGTCGATAGCGCCAGGCCCGAGCTGGCCCTGGCAAGCGACTGCCTCATGCCCGATGGCTTTGGGGAGATCATCTCCGGGGGCCAGCGGGCCCGGGACCTCGGCTTCCTCGAGGCCCGGATAGCCGCCCAGGGCCTAGGCCGGGAAAGCCTGGAGTGGTACCTCGACCTCCGGCGCTGGGGCTCGGTGATCCACTCGGGCTTTGGGATGGGCATAGAGAGGATGCTCCGCTGGATCTGCGGCCTCCACCATATCCGGGAAGCCATACCCTTCGCCCGGAACCCGCAAAGGTACTCTCCCTGAAGGCATTGCCTCTCCCGGCTGCCCGGGGCTAGGGTGTCCCTATGAAAACCGACATCCTGGGCCTCAGCCGCCGGGCCTTCGAGGAGGCCGCGGGCCTTGGGCCCGGGCGCTCCAAGGCTCTGGGCATACTCTACAAGGATGCCTTCGCGAAGGGCCGCTTCGAACCCTCCGGGGCGGCCATAGCCCGGGAGGCTGTGGCCGTCCTGGAGGCGGGCTTTGGCCTGGGCCTCCTGGAGGTCCTCGAGGTGGTCGAGGAGGAAGGCGAGCTGGGCACGACCTCCAAGGCCCTCCTGGGCCTCGCCGACGGCCTCACCGTCGAGTGCGTGCGCATCCCCGTGGCGTCCCGGGGCCCGGCGACCCTCTGCCTCTCCTCCCAGGTGGGCTGCCGCATGGCCTGCGCCTTCTGCGAGACCGGCCTTGGGGGCCTGACCCGGAACCTGGCCGCCGCGGAGATTGTAGCCCAGTATGTCACGGTGACGACCAGGCTGGGCTGGGACATAGGCAACTTGGTCTTTATGGGCATGGGCGAGCCCCTGGACAACTTCGAAGCCCTGGCCGGGGCCCTCGGGGTCTTTCTCGACGCCTCGGGGCCGGCCTTTGCCCAGGAGGAGCTCACGGTCTGCACCGCGGGCCTCCCCGAGGGGATCCGGAGGCTGCGCGCCCTGGGCTACAAGCGCCTCAACCTCTCGGTGAGCCTCAATGGCCCGGACAATCCCACCCGCGGGCGTCTTATGCCGGTGGGCCGAAGCCACGACCTGGCCGAGCTTGCCGCGGCCCTGGCCGCCTATCCCCAACGCCGCAATTTTACCCTGGCCGTCAACTATTGCCTGATCCCTGGCCTCAATGACGGCCTCGAGGCTCCCGCCGGGGTGGCTGCCTTCCTGGCCGCCGCCGCCGAGCCGGGCCGGGCCCTCGTTAACCTGATCCCCTACAATCCCGGCTCCCATCCCCTGGGGCCGGCTCCCACGGAAAGCCAGGTGGAGGACTTCCGTCTCCGCCTCGTGGCCGCTGGGGTCCAGGTCAAGCTCAGGGCCCCCCGGGGCCGGGGCCTGATGGCCGCCTGCGGCCAGCTGGGGAAGGGTGGGGTGGGAAAACCGCTATCTTGCCCTCCGGGTCAGCCAGACCTATAATGGCCCAACTCGTCCCAACAAGTAGTGCGGCATGAAAAAGTATGAGCTCGTCCAGACATTCCTTCGCTCCAAGATAGAATCGGGCATTATTGTGCCCGGGGAAAAGCTTCCCTCCGAGTCCGAGCTCATGGACCAGTTCGAGGTCAGCCGCAACGCTGTGCGCCAGGCCATCAATGAGCTGATCAAGGAGCGCCTGGTGGAGAGCCGCCAGGGGATCGGCACCTTTTGCGTGAAGCGGACCCAGTCCACCTCCATGCTCATAGGCATGGTCTCCTTCAGGATCTCCTCCTACATCTTCCCCCGTCTGGTCTCGGCCTGCAACCAGACTGTCCAAAGGGAGGGCTATACCCTCCTGCTCAATGAGTCCTGGTACGATGCGGCCCAGGAGAGGGCGGTCCTCCTCTCCCTGCGCAAGCGGGGCATCGATGGCCTTATCATCACTCCGGTCCAGGAGGAGGGGCGGCGGGGCAACGCCGACCTTCTCGCGGATTTCGAGGCCGAGGGCATACCCGTGGTCCTCCTCGACGCCGAGTACCCAGGCTACGCCTTTACGAGCATCATCATCGATGAGCTGGCCGCCGGAAGGCGGGCGGCGGAATTTCTCTGGGAGAGGGGCCATAGGGACATTGGCATGATCTATTCGGCCAACTACCGCCCCAAGGTCCTCCGCAAGGAGGGAGCCCTGGGCTTCCTGGCCAAGGTCGGCGCCGGGGTCAGGGAGGACTGGGTGGTGGGCATCCGGGGCCAGGCCTCATCCTTCTCCACCTACGGCCAGATCCGCAGGCTCCTGGCCTCGAAGAAGGACCTGCCCACGGCCGTCATCTGCTCCTCCGACGACGAGGCCCTGATGTTCATGCACCAGGCCCGGCGCCGGGGCGTCCGCATCCCCGAGGATCTCTCCCTGATAGCCTTCGACAATTCCGATTTGGCCCGCTATTCCTTTCCCCGCCTGACGTCCCTGGACCACCCCAGCGAGTACATGGGCGAGCTGGCGGCCAAGCTTCTCCTGGACCGGATCTACCACCCCGAGGTCAGCCTGCGCTCGCGCTCGGTGATCGAGACGAGCATCGTGAGCCGGGATTCGGTCCGGACCCTCAGCCCCTCCGTTTTCTCCTCTCAAAACGCCTGACCAGGGAGAGGAGGGGATCCTCCTTTTCCCGGCTCCGGAGGGCCCGGGGAGGAAAGCCCGCCTCCTCGGTGCGCCGCGGGATTCGGGCGAGGCCCGGGGCCAGCCAGGGGGCATTGGCTTTTAGAAGCTCAGCCATCAGCCTTCGGATTCCTGGCAGGTCCAGGGCCGAGGCCGTGAGGGGATCGATCGCGGCGGCGGCAAAGACGAGCTCGGGATCCTGCGCAAGGATAGCCTCGAGGATGAGGCCCTGCTCGGTGACCAAGGGGAGGCACAGGGCGGCCAGGGCTGGGGGTAGCTTGGGGGGCTCCGGCACGATGAGGCTCCTGCCGCTGACCCTGAGGGGGACTTCCACGCAAGCCTCGGACGGGAAGGCCGGCAGGATCCTGGCCTGGGTTCCCCTCCGCCGGTTGAGGACATTTCCCGTAAAGCCGAAGTCCTTCCCTCCTAGCCAGGCCTCGGCGATCAGGGGGCCATAGTCGCCGCTGGCCCCGGTCGCGGCGGCTTCCCCCTCCAGGTAGTCCTCGTCCCCTAGGTGGCGATGGACAAACTCGGAAAACTTATGGTAGGAGCCGCTGGCCCCATTGCAGCCGGGAATGAAGCCGTAGCGGGCCCGCAGTTCCGGGCTTCGCCGGAACCAAGGGAAAAAATCCGAGAGGTGGCCCGAGGACTCCGAGGCGAAGTGGCCGAACTGCTGGAGGAGCTCGAAGCGCACCGCCTCCCCGGCCCGGCCAGCCGGATCGGCCATGGCCTCCCGGAAGCTTGGGTAGAGGTCGCCCTCCGGGCCCTCGACCCCGAGTAGCCAGCATAGGTGGTTGATCCCGGCAAACACCGTCTGAAGCTCCCCGGGCTCAAGGCCCAGGACTCCGGCGACATAGGACCGGGTCGCCTCAATGCCCCCGCAGACACCTACACACGTGACGCCTCGGGCCTCGGCGGCCGCGACGAGGGGGGCCATGGGATTCACATAGTTGACGAGCAAGGCGCCGGGGCAGGTCCGGGCCATGTCTTCAGCCAAGCCCAGCATGATGGGGCCATTCCGGAGGGCCCGCATGATCCCCAGGGGGCCCGAGGAGTCCCCAACGCAGGCGTCGAGTCCGGCGGCGGTGAGGATCCGCCAGTCCTGGTCAAAGGCCTGGAAGCCGCCGGCGTCGAATAGGGAGAAGACAAGATCGGCCCCCTCGAGGGCTTCCCTGCGGTCGGTGGTTTCCAGAATCTCGAGGGAAGGCATTCTTTCCCTGGCGGTCCTGCTCGCATAGCGCCCGATGGCCTCCAGGCGCCGGGCATTGTTGCCCATGAGGCTAAGCCTGCCTCCCTCGAGGATGCCTAGGCCAAGGAGGTCATCGATCAGCCTTTTCCCATGGCTGAGGCTCCCTGCCCCAATCACGGCGACCCTATAGCTAGCTGCCATGCCAGGAGTATGTCCCGGCCTGGGGGCCTGCGCCAGGGTCCCCGGGGCTCCGAATCGACCTTGACAGAAGAGAAAAGGGACTGGATATTATTGGTACAAGCTATTAGAACAAGATAGCTGCCATCCCCGGACCTGGAGGAGCTATGCGCATAGGTTTCCATACCGATGCCTTCAATTCCGCCGTCTTTAGCTTTGAGAAATGCCTCCAATGGGCCGAGCGGAACGAAGTCCATGCCATCGAATGCGGGGTTATCGAGGGCGTCTCCTGGATCCATGGCCTGGGCTACTTTCCCCATATCTCGCTGATCGAGGATCCCGTCCTGCTCCGGGAAAAGATGGCTAGGCATAAGGTGGCATTCTCCCAGGTGGACGCGGCCTACCCCCTGTCGGGCAAGGATGGCCCCACCTGGGGGGTGCCCTATATCCTTAAGACCATTCCTTGGGCCAAGCTCGCCGGCTGTCCCAACATCGCCACCACCGACGGCCTCCACAAGCCCGTGGGACTCTCGGACGCCGAGGCCCTGGAGGCGATGAAGCGGTCCTACGGCCTGATTGTGGAGACCGCCGAGGCCTACGGGATCAACATCAACATCGAGATCCACGGCTATTTCACGACCCAGCCCGATATGATCGAAAAGATGCTCGCCTTCTGCAAGTCCGACAGGCTGGGGCTCAACTTCGACACCGGCAACTCCTTTATCGCCGGCAACGACCCCGTGGCCTTCGCCAGGCGCTTTTTGCCCAGGATCAAGCATGTGCACATCAAGGACGTGGCCCAGAGCCTGGCCGAGGAGGCCAGGGGCAAGGACACGGGCATCGGCATCAGCCATTCCGCGATCGGCGATGGGGTCAATGCCGGCAATATCAAGGCGATTCTCTCGATGCTCCGGGACTCAGGCTACGCCGGGACCCTTAGCCTCGAGTGCGAGGGCCAGGGAGGGCCCCTCATAGAGAAGTCCCTCGCCTGGCTCAGGAAAACCATGGCTGAGCTAGGCATTCCGGAAGAGCGTTGACGAAGGTATTCGGCATTTCTAGGAGGTTTACATGAAGAGCAGGTTCCTGATTGGGGCCCTAGCCGTCCTCATGCTGGTCGGCGGGCTTATCCCCGCGACCGCTGCGCCGGCAGGCCAGAAGGTCTATGGCTATGTGACGCCCGGACCGGACACATGGTACAAGCGAGACGTCGACGGCTTTGTCTTCGCCGCGGAGAAGGCCGGGGCCAAGGTTATCGTCCTCAACTCCAACTATGATCCGGAGAAGGAGATCGCCAATATCGACTCCCTCATCAACCAGGGCGTCGATGGCATGTGCGTGTTCACCTTCAACCAGAACGGCGCCAACATCGCCGCCAAGAAGTGCGCGGCCGCGGGCATCCCCCTGGTCGTC
>JAKPBN010000227.1 GCA_029778945.1 Spirochaetota bacterium | reverse complement strand
ACGCCCAGGCGGTCATGAGGGAATTCGACAAGGAGTCCGACTACCGGACCTTTGGCGGATTCTTTGGCAAGATTGTGGCTGCCATGGCCATAGCCTTTTCCCTCTTCCAGGTCTACACCGCCCTCTTTGGCGTCTTTGACGCGATGATCCAGCGCTCCATCCACGTCTCCTTTGCCTTCGCCCTCATCTTCCTCCTCTATCCGACGAGCACGAAGTGGTCGAGGACCAAGCTCCATCCCCTGGACGGCTTCCTGGCCATCCTTGGCGGGGCAGCCCCCCTCTACCTGACCGTGCTCTGGACCCACACCCTGTCCCAGAGGGCTGGCTCGGCCACGCCCCTCGACATAGCCGTGGGCATCGTGGGAGTCCTCCTCGTCCTCGAGGCGGCCCGCCGCGTCGTGGGCCTCCCCATTGTCATCGTGGCCTTGACCTTCATCGCCTACGCCTTCGCCGGGCCCTACCTCCCGGGCAAGTTCGCCCATCGCGGCGTCTCGGTCACCACGATCGTCGAGCACCTCTTCTTCACCACCGAGGGCATCTTTGGCACCCCGATCGGGGTCTCCTCGACCTTTATCTTCCTCTTTATCCTCTTCGGGGCCTTCCTCGAGAAGACGGGCCTCGGGCAGTTCTTTATCGACATCTCGAACTCCATCGCCGGCTGGGCCTCGGGCGGGCCGGCCAAGGTCGCCGTCATAGCCTCGGCCCTCGAGGGCACGGTCTCCGGCTCCTCGGTCGGAAACGTCGTGGGCTCGGGATCCTTCACGATCCCGATGATGAAAAAGCTCGGCTACAGGCCTGAGTTCGCCGCCGCTGTCGAGGCCACGGCCTCCACGGGCGGCCAGATCATGCCCCCCATCATGGGCGCCGCGGCCTTCCTGATGGCCGAATTCACCTCGATCCCCTACGGCCGCATAGCCCTGGCCGCGGTAATCCCGGCGGTCCTCTACTTCTTTGCCGTCTTTACCCAGGTCCACTTCGAGGCCAAGAAACTCGGCCTCAAGGGCATGAAGCGGGAAGACCTGCCCAAGGCAAGGGATCTCCTCCTCAAGAAGGGCTACCTCATCATCCCCCTGGTTACCATCATCTGGCTCCTCACCGAGGGCGCCACCCCCATGAAGGCCGCCATGTGGGCCATCATCATCTCCATCGTGATCGCCTCCCTTGTCTCCATCGTGGCCATTATCCGCAAGAAGAAGCCCGATTTCACCTTTATGGATATCGTGAAGGGCCTCGAGACCGGAGCCCGGGGAGCCCTGGGCGTGATCGCGGCCTGCGCCTGCGCCGGCATCATCATCGGCGTGGTCACCAAGACGGGCCTGGGCCTGAAGCTCGGGGAGATCCTTGTCGAGGCGGCCGGGGGCAAGCTCTTCCTCACCCTGGTCTTCACGATGGTCACCTCCCTGATCCTGGGCATGGGCGTGCCGACGACGGCCAACTATGTCATCACTTCGACGATAGCCGCCCCGGCCATCATCATGATCCTCAACGGCCTGGCCAAGACCGGAGGCTATGCCTTCCCCCCTGGGTCCGAGGCCATCATCCTCTCGGCCAATATGTTCGCCTTCTACTTTGGCGTCTTGGCTGACATCACCCCGCCGGTGGCCCTCGCGGCCTTTGCCGGCGCGGCCATAGCCAAGTCGAACCCCATGAAGACCGGAGTCCAGGCGACCAAGCTCGGGATCGCGGCTTTTATCATCCCCTTTATCTTTGTCTACAATCCCGAGATGCTCCTCTTTGGAGTCGCGGAGCACCCCATTGAGATGGTCTGGATGATCGTCTCAGCGGTGTTCGGCATCATCGCCCTGGCCGTGGGAGTGGAAGGCTTCATGCTCACCAAGATGGGCCGCCTGGAGCGCATCCTGGCTATTGCCGGCGGCCTCGGCTTGGTGACTCCCGGAATCGTCACCGATGCCATAGGCGCCGCGGCGCTGGTCATAGTCCTCTTCTGGGAGCTCGCCAAGAAAAGGAAGGAAGGCGGAGGCAAGAGCCTGCCTGCCTCGGCCTAGGCTCGAGGGCCGCTTCCATTAGAAACCAGCCCCGGCGCAAGCCGGGGCTTTTTGTCGGCCTATCGGAAAGCCCTGCAGGCCTTGCCTAAAAGGCCTACTATGGGTAAATTGGCGATAAAGGGTTCAGTCTAAGGGGCTGGAGGTACCAGAATGGTCGGGCCGCCATTCCACGTCACAATTTGATGGCGGGGAATGCCGCCATCCGTGGAGTGCCCATGGAAACCCAGACCATTGTCGTGGCCATCATTGCCGCCCTCATTATCGTCGGAGCCGTCCTCCTCATGCGCTGGATGGAAAGGCCTGACGAGGACAAAGAGGGCGGCCCCAAGAGCTGAGCCCCGGGCCCCCTAGACCCTGGCGCCTAGACCCTAAAGGGCTCGAAGCGGGATACGAGGCGCTCAG
>JAKPBN010000203.1 GCA_029778945.1 Spirochaetota bacterium | reverse complement strand
ATGAGCTGGCGGTCGCTCTGGGAGAGGCGCTCGACCTTCATGTTGAGGTCGAGGTGGCCAAGGCCCATGGGCTCGGCTATCCTCCGGGCCCGCTCGAGGATCTCCTCGCGCTTGACTATGAGGTCGCACTCGGTGGAGAGCATGTAGTTGAGCGCCAGGTTCTCCGCGACCGTCATGTTCTGGACCACGCCCTGGTTGATGGACTGGTGGACGGTCTGGATCCCCGAGCGGTAGGCGTCCGAGGGGTTCTGGTAGCGGACGGCCCCGCCGCCCACAAAGACCGAGCCCTCGTAGTCGGGATAGTAGCCGCAGATGATCTTGATGAGGGTGGACTTGCCTGCCCCGTTGGCCCCGACGAGGGCCGTGATCTGCCCGGGCTGGAATTCGCAGGTCACGTCATCCAGGGCCCTGGTGGCCCCAAAGGACTTGCCCACGCTCTTGACCCGTACTACCGATTCTTCGTTCACGGCAGGACCTCCTTTGCCTTTAGGCCTTGGGGCCGAAGTGCTTGGCCAGGTTCTCGGCGAAGGGGGGCTTGATGAGGCCCTTCTCGGTTATAAAGCCCGCGATAAGGCCATTGGGCGTGACATCAAAGGCCGGGTTGCGGACCTTGACGCCCTCGGGGCCCGTGCGGCGGGCCCCAAAGAAGGTGACTTCCTCGGCCTCGCGCTCCTCGATCACGATGTCGTCCCCGTGCCTCGTGGCCAGGTCGACCGTGGAGGAGGGGCAGGCGACATAGAAGGGTATGCCAAAGTGCTTGGCCAGGATGGCCACGCCCATGGTGCCTATCTTGTTGGCGGTGTCCCCGTTCGCGGCGACCCGGTCGCAGCCCACGATGCAGAGGTCCACAAGGCCCTTGGACATCACAAAGGCCGCCATGTTGTCGCATATGAGGGTGACGTCGAGGCCCGACTCCTTGAGCTCCCAGGAGGTGAGGCGGGCGCCCTGGAGGAGGGGTCGGGTCTCGTCGGAGTAGATCCGGAACTTGGTGCCCTTGGAGTGGGCAAGGTACATGGGGGCCGTGGCCGTCCCGAGCTCCGAGGTCGCGAGGGCCCCGGCGTTGCAGTGGGTGAGGACGCCCTTGCCCTCGCCTATGAGGCCCACGCCGTTCTCGCCGATGGCGCGGCAGATGGCCTTGTCCTCCTCATGGATGCGGACGGCCTCCTCCACGAGGAGGCGGTAGAGGGAGGGGGAGTCCTTGGCGGCGCCGGCCTTCACCGAGGCCTTTGCAAAGGCGACCATGCGCTTGAGGGCCCAGGAGAGGTTGACCGCCGTGGGGCGGGAGGAGTTGAGGTAGTCGGCCGTCTTCTCGATATGGGCCAGATAGCTTGGGAGGGCCTGGGAGGCTTGAGCCTTGATGCCCACGAGGAGGCCGTAGGCCGCGCCTACTCCGATCGCGGGGGCGCCCCTCACCTTGAGGAGCTTGATCGAGTCCCAGACCTGCTCGACTGAGTCCTGGCGCTCCTCGATGACCTCGATGGGCAGCCTGGTCTGGTCAAGGAAATACAGCTCTCCGTCGGTCCAGCGCAGGCTGCGGACGAGGCCGTATCCGGCTATGTCATTATTGGACTTCAATCGTTTACCCTCCGAAAACTGGCATGGGAACTCTACATTGGTTCAGGGGCGAGAATCCGTGCATCCCGGAAAATGACTCTCCACGAAAAGAAGAAAGAAAAAGGGGAAAAGAAACGAAATGGGAAAGAATTCCGAAAGGGCGAATTGGATCGAAGAAGGGCTGGGGACCTAGACTTGCCAGCCAGGACCTTGCGGTCCTGGCTGGCGCTCCTGGAGGCTAGACTAGCGGTGTAGGCCTTCCCCCAGGAGGCAGCTAGCAGGCTAGCTTAGTACATGCCCTTGGAATCCTCGGGGATCCAGGGAGCCTGGGAGACGTTGACGGTGTTGAACTGGGGGAACTTCGCGCGAAGCTCCTGCATGTTCTTGACGCCGGAGTCCTTGAGCATCTTCTGGGTGAAGAGCATCGGGGGGATGAGGATGTCATGGGGGAGATCGGCGCCGGCCAGCTTGAGGGCCATGGTGCGCACGGAGGTGGCGCCGATGGCGGAGGGGTTGGTGGCGGCGGTGGCGGCCCAGGGGCTGCCTTCCTTGGTCATGAGCTCGATGTCCTGGGTGGAGATGTCGGCGGTGTAGACCTTGATCTTGGAGGTGAGGTTGGCCTCCTCGAGGGCGAGGATGACTCCCTTGCCGAACTCGTCATAGGGGGCGAAGTAGGCATTGACCTCGGGGTGGGCCTTGAGGGCGGCCTTGACCTGGTCGGCGTTCTTCACGGAGAAGGGGGACTCGAGGGTGCCCGTGCGGACCACTTCCTTGATCCCGGGGTTCTCGGCCTTGACCTTGGTGAAGGAGCCGTCGCGCTTGTCGAGGGGGAGGATGCCGGCGACGTAGACGTAGCCGACATTGGCCTTGCCGTTGTGGTCGGCGATGAGGGCCTCGAGGGACATGAGGCCGAGGGCGGGGTCGTCCTGGGCGATCTGGTTGATCGCGGGGTTCTTGAGGTCGACGTCAAAGGCCACGACGGGGATCCCGGCGGCCACGGCGTCGGCCGCGGGCTTCTGGAGGGTCTCGGACAGTCCGTGGTCGATGATGATGCCGTCGACCTTCATGTTGATGGCCTGGTAGATGAAGTTGGCCTGGGCCTCATTGTCCATGTTCTTGCCGAGGACGGTGAGCTTGATGCCAAGCTGCTGGGCCTGGCGCTCGGCGCCGGCCTGCCACATCTGCATGAACTCGCCTTCCACCATCTGGCGGACGAGGGCGAGATGGATCTGCTTCTTGCCATCAAAGGGCTTGGGAGCGCCTTTGAGGACGACCTTGCCATCGGAACCGGACTTCTTGGCGCAGCCAGTGAACGAAAGGGCCAGCGCCGCGACGAGGAGTATTGCGATACCCCACTTCTTGCTCATACACGTACCTCCATTGAGATTGTTCAGAGGCCGCACAGAGCGCCCCCAAAACGGCCACAAGTAATACACAAACCGACACAAATGCTACAAAACTTGTACCATTGTTTTTTAAGCACTGTCAAATCCTTTTTGGAATAATTGCAATTCGTGGTTTCTTCAACACAAATGCATAAGATTCCTCGCATATTGCCATGCAGGATAGAAGCAACTGCCTAGGGAAACATTTGCCCCGGAGGCGCTGAGATAGAAAAGAGAATGGCTAGATTAAACAAGTCTATTCAGAAAATGGAATTATATGCTTTGACCGAAGGCGTATCTTCCTTTTCTAGTTCTCGGCCTCCGTGCCTCAATAATAGACTTCCACGAGGCAGAGGCCAAAGGCGCCCAGAGCGCCGGGAATCCTGGACCTGGCCCCGGCTCCCCCGGCCAGGCCAGCCTTGAGGTCCTCGACCCTGAGCTTGCCCCGGCCCACCTCGAGGAGGGCGGAGGCCATAATCCGCACTTGGTTGTAGAGAAAGCCCTGGCCCCGAAAAAGGAGGTCGATCCCCGGGACAGCCCCCGGTCCCAGGCTCACGGGGGCCACCGTGACCGCATCGAGGCGGCGCTGGCCTTCCGAGGGCCCCTTGGCGTTGGAAAAGGCCCTAAAGTCATGGCTGCCCATAAGGACCTGGCCCGCCGCGGCCATAGCCGCCAGGTCCAGGACTTCGGGGACATGGAGGCTAAAGGGACGCAGGGCCTGGTCGGGGTGAGGGCCGGTCTGGAGGCGGTAGCGGTAGAGCTTGGCCTTGGCGCGGAAGCGGGCATGGAAGCGAGGGTCGACTTCCCGGCAGGCCAGACAGGAGCAATCCTTGGGCAAAAGGCCGGAAAGCCCCTGGACCAGGGCCGGAGGCCCTAGGCTGGTGCGGGAATGGAAGCTGGCGGCCTGGCCCTCCGCATGGACCCCGGCGTCGGTGCGGCTTGCCCCGGTTATCTCCACGGCCTCCCCCAGGAGTCTAGCCAGGGCGGCCTCGACCTCGGCCTGGACAGTCCGGGGGCCCCCGGGACTGCCCCTTTGCCAGCCTGCGAAATCGCTGCCGTCGTAGGCCAGCTTGAGGAGGAAGTTGTGTCTGGGCATGCCTAGAGCATGGCCACGAGGACCATTAGGGTCAAGCCGCCCTTCCACTCGTCCGCCGGGCCTGCTAGGATGGGCGACGCCCCGGAGGTAGATCCATGTTCCAAGCAGCCACAGACAGGGCCCTCGCCCTCACCGCAGCGATCATCGACGAGGTCGGGGCCCGCCTGACCGGGAGCCCGGCCTGCAAGGCCGGAGCCCGGCGCCTGGCCGCCGAGGCCCAAGGAGTCTGCGACTCCGTCCAGGTCGAGGGCTTCCGGGTCCACCCGGGTGCCTTCCTGGGCTTTATCAGGCTCCTGGTGGTCCTCTACGCCCTGGCCCTCCCCCTGATGGTCTTCCTGCCTTGGGCCGGCCTTGGGCTGACAAGCCTGGGCCTTTTTGTCCTCGTCTTCGAGTTCTTCCTCTATAAGGAAGTGATCGACCCCTTCTACCCCGGCGTGGAAGGCCTCAACGTTGTGGGGGTCCTCGAGCCCCGGGGGGAGGCCAAGCGCCAGGTCATAGTCTCCGGCCACCATGACTCGGCCCATGTCTTTAACTTCTACATCGACCGGCCCGAGCTCTTTGCCCGACGGGTCAACGGAGGCATTGGGACCTATGCCTGCCTTTGGCTAGCCACCCTGGCTCTCGCCCTGGCCCAGGCCCTGGGCTTTGGCCCCGCTCTCGGCCCCGGGACGGAAGGGGTCCTCCTGGTCCGGCTTGGGGTCTGCCTGGTCTTTTGCCTGGGCTTTTTTGCCGTCCTCCCCCTCTGGGGCTTCGCCTCCAAGGAAGGCACCCCCGGGGCGGGGGACAACCTCGTGGCCTCCGCGGCGGCCCTGGAGATGGCCCGGGAATTCCGCCAGCGCCGGGACCGGGGGGAGGGCCTTGAGTCCACCCGGCTCCTCTTTGTGAGCTTCGACGCCGAGGAAGCGGGGCTCCGGGGGGCCCGGGCCTTTTCCCGCAGGCACCGGGCCGAGTTCGCCGCCCTGCCCACCTATGGCTTTAACATGGACTGCGTATACCTGAAGGACAAGATGAGCTTTCTCACCTCCGACCTCAACGGCTCGGTGCCCCTCGACGAGCCGGCGGCCAGGCTCGCCTGCGAGGTGGCCAAGGCCGAGGGCCTGCCCGCGGTGACCAAGCCCATAGCCTTCCTGACCGGCGGCACCGACGCGGCCGAGCTGGCCAAGGCCGGGGTGCGGACCACGAGCCTGATAGCCATGGACTGGTCCAACTCCGCCCGGTCCGCGGCCTACCACACCCCGGCGGACACGGTGGACGCCGTGGAGCCCGGGGCCCTGGAGGCCGCCATCCGCATAGGCCTGGGCTTCATCGAGGCCCTGGAGGCCGGAAGACTGGACTAAAAAGCTTGCAGGCCCGGGCCAAAGAGCTAGAATTGTGGATATGACGCCTAACCCGACCAAGGCAGACACGTTTCTCCTGGTAGATGACGAAGCGGGAATCCTCAATGCCCTCAAGCGGGAGCTCCATGGCTGGGCCTCGGACCGCTTCCTCAAGATAGTCACGGCTTCCTCGGCCCGGGAGGGCCTCAAGATCCTCAAGGAGCGGCCCGGGGAGATAGCCGTGATCTGCTCGGACCTCAAGATGCCGGAGATGCTCGGGTCGGACTTTCTCCTCCAGGTCCGGGAGACCAACCCGGAGATCGTGACCATCCTCCTCACGGGCTTCTCCGAGGCCGCCGAGGTGATGAAGGCCGTCCGGGCCGGCATCTTCAGCTACATCCTCAAGCCCTGGGACTCGGAGTATCTCCAGTCCGAGCTGGCCAAGGCCTATGAGGTCTATTGCGTCCAGGCCCAGAACAAGGCCTATGCCAAGGCCGTCGAGGAGGAGCTGCGCTGGGCCGGGGAGATGCAGAAGGCCCTCCTCAAGCCCACCCTGGGCTCGAGCGAGGGGGTCGAGTTCCGGACCTCCTACCGCCCCCTGCCCGGCCTCTTTGTGGGCGGCGACTACTATGATGTCCTCAACCTCAGCCCCGGGCGCTACCTCATGCTCATCGGGGATGTGGCCGGCCATGGCGTGCGGGCGGCCTTTATCACGGGGATCCTCAAGGCCGTGATCTTTCCGGAGTATGTGCGGCTCATGGGGACCAAGCGCTTTTCCCCCGCGGCCTTCCTCTCCTGGCTCAACGACCGGATGAATTTCGAGCTCCGGCGGGCGGCGAACCTGATGATCTCCTTCTTCGCGGGGGTCTTGGACACCAACGAGGGATCCTTCACCTACGCCAACGCGGGCCACTGCCATCCCTACATCATGCAGGGCAAGAATCCCATGGCCCTCACGGTCTCAGGGCCGGGCCTGGGCTATGCCTCGGCGGTGATCTACAAGGAGATCACCGAGGCGGTGAGCCCCGGAGACGTGATAGTCCTCTATACCGATGGCCTCGTGGAGCCCTCTCCCAGGACCGAGCCTGCCCAGGTCGTGGACCTCGTCTATATCCTCGGGGAGATCGAGTACGGGGCGGAATACCACCGCCGCATCCTGGAGACCAGCCTGGCCGCCAGCCTCAACCCTGAATTCGGGGACGACGTGACCCTCGTGACCGCGAGGATCCTTTGATGCGCTGGAGCGAGGAGGACCTGGGCCTCTGCCAGGCCTTTTGCGCCACCCACAACAGCGTGACCCTGAGGCTCCTCGCCCCGGTGGACCCCCCGGTCCTCGGGGTCTCGGTGTCGGGGGACCTGGACACGACCAACTCCGCGGACTTCCTCAAGCTGGGCTCCCGCCTGATCCCCTCGGCCCTGGCCGCGGGAGGCTTTCTGGTGGAGCTCTCGGGCCTGCGCTACATCTCCTCCACCGGGATCGGGGCCCTGGCCTCCCTGATGACGGAGACGGAAAAGCGGGAAGTGCCCTTTTACCTCTGTGGGGTCACCCCCAGGGCCCAGAGCATCTTTGAGGCCCTGGGCCTCTGGTCCTTCTTCAGGGTCCTGCCGAGCTTCAAAGAGGAAGCCTAGGGATGGCCTCTCCGACCAAGAGAGGCCCAGGCCTGGCCGGCCAGATGGTGGTCGCCTTCGTGCTTTGCTTCGCCCTCAGCCTCGCCACCGTGGACCTTGTCATCAACGTGGGACTGCCCCTGGCGGGGATTCCCGGCCGGGGCGCCGTGGAGGCGAATGCCCTGGGGGCGGCCGTGGCCAGGGCGGCGGAGGAAAAAGCGGCCTCCACGGACGCCTGGTTTGAGGCCCGCTACGACCAGGCCAGGGCGGCCGCATCCCTCCTCTCCTCCTCGACCCTCGCCCAGCTCAAGGCCGGTGAGGCCAACCGGATCCTGGATTCCTTCCTGGCCGCAAGCCGGTCTATCCATGGGATCCTCCTGTGCACCGCCAAGGAGGGTCTCGTGGTCGCCACGAGGGCCAAGCCCTTGGGCGAGGGCCACCTGGCCGAGGAGCCGGGAATCTGGACAGGCTTCCTGCCCTTCTCCTCCGCCGACGGCGCCGGGCTCATCCTCATGCTGGATATCGACCTAGGAGGCCTCCTTTCCATGGGCGTCCAGGGAAACAAGGCGGGGATCCTCATCCTGGGGCCAGACTACCTCACCCTGGGAAGCAAGGCCCTCTCCGGACCGGGCTTCGCCACCGAGGAATTCCTTGACCTGGCCGCCAGGATCCGTCGCGGGGGCTCGATCCCGGACAAGGCCTTCCCGGTCTACTCCGGCTCGGGGGCGAGGTACCTGGCCGCGATCAGACCCACGGGATCCTCGGCGAAGGTCAAGCTCCATGTGATGGCCTATGCCCCCGAGGCGGGAAGCCTCGAGGGCGGGGCCAGGCCGGAGAGCCTGGCCTTCATCGCCTCCATCCTCGCGGGCCTCCTGGGCTCGGTAATGGCTTTTCTGACCATGCGCCGCCTGACAAGGCCTTTGGCCCAGCTGGAGAAGGCCGTCGTGGCCTTTTCCCATGGGGACGAAAAGGCCGTCCTCCCGGCCAAGGCCCCCCGGGAGATCAGGCTCATCGCCGAGGCCTACGGCAAGATGATGGAGAGGGCCCGGGACTGGAAGCATGAGCTCGAGGCCGAGGTCCTGGCTCGGACGGCCGAGCTTTCCGTCAAGAGCGCCATAGTGCGGGCCCTGGTCGAGCTCGAGGCCGACGAATCGGCCTACCAGATCGTGCTCGGGTCCCTGGTGTCCCACATGGGCGGCGAGGCCGGCCTCATCGAGTACATCGACGCCTCCCGCGTGACCTGCATCGTGGGGACCCGGTCCTCGGCCTGCCTTTCCCCGAGCCGGGACGACCTGCGGGCCCTCGAGGCGGCGGCGGAGCGGGGCTCCGGTCCCTTTGGCCGCCTGGGCTACACCTTCTATTTCAGCCTGGCCCGGCAGCTCCTGAGCCCCGAGCACGGAGAGGCAGGCCTGGTTCTTGTAGGCCGCAACGACCGGGACTTCTCGACCAAGGAGGTCCTCCTTCTCGAGCATGTCATCGAGGAGCTCGGGCCCCTCGTGGCCGCCCGGGAGGCCAGGATGCGCCAGAGCCACGTGAGGCGGGCGGCGGAGAAGGCCCTCAGGCGGAGCGAGGAACGCCTGCGGACCTTCTTTGAGGAGTCCCACGACATGATCTACACGGCCAACACCGAGGACATAATCGCCTCGATCAACGCCGCCGGCCTTGCCCTCCTCGGCTGCAATGACCGCTTTGAGGCCGTGGGCAGGCCCTTCTCCAACTTTGTCCTCAACCTCGAGGACCGGAGCCTCTTCCACCAGAGGATCCGGGAGATGGGCTATGTCAACGACTATGAGCTTGTCCTCAAGCGTCCCGATGGCTCGACGGTCTTTTGCCTCGAGACCGCCCAGGCGGTCAAGGATGCCACGGGGGCCGTGGTCGAGATCCAGGGGATAATCAAGGACATCTCCGAGCGGATCAACAACGAGAGGGAGCTCTGGCGGACCAACATGGAGCTGGCGGAGACCAACCTCCAGCTCAAGAAGACTCAGGTGGTCATCGTCCAGCAGGAAAAGCTGGCCTCCATAGGCCAACTCGCGGCGGGCATCGCCCACGAGATCAACAACCCCCTGGGCTTTCTCAAGAGCAACCACTCGGTGATGGCCCGCTTTGCCGCAAGCCTCCGGCAGGCCTGGGGGGAGGCCGAGGCCCTTGCCCCGGAGGCCCTCACGGGTCTCGCGGCCAAGCACGACCTGGAATATATCTTCAGCGAGATCGACACCTTGATGTCGGAGTCCGATGACGGCTTCCGGCGCATCATGGAGATAGTGAAGAATCTCAAGAATTTTGCGAGGACCGACTCGGAGACCAGCATATCGAACTACAACCTCAACCGCGGCATAGAGTCGACCCTTGTGGTGGCCTGGAACGAGGTCAAGTACGTCGCCGAGGTGGATAAGCGCCTAGGTGACATACCGGAGATCGAGGCCGACGGGGGAGGGATCAACCAGGTTATCCTCAATCTCCTCATCAACTCGGCCCAGGCCATCGAGAGCCAAGGCCGGGGGGAAAAGGGGCGGATCACCATTGAGACTGCCCTGGAAGGGCCAAACATCAGCTGCACGATCTCCGACAACGGGCCGGGCATCCCCGCGGAAACCCGCTTCCGCATCTTCGATCCCTTTTTCACCACCAAGGATCCGGGCAAGGGGACGGGCCTCGGCCTGTCCATCTCCTATGACATCATCGTGAACAAGCACGGGGGCTCGATCACGGTGGGAGACGCCCCAGGGGGTGGGGCGTCCTTCAAGATCGTCCTGCCTGTCCAGCATCCCAAGGCCCCGGAAAAAAAGGACGATGACCCGAGGCTCGAGGACCGATGATTTTTCGTGTGGACTCCCCTCCGATCTGCCGATAGTATGATCAGCCGGCGGCGCAGGCCAGGGGCATGCGCGACTGAATAGTTCGCGGCGGTGCGGACGGAAAACGGAGTACATCGAACGTGGACCTCAAGCCGGAAAGCCCCATGGCTACGGAAACACGCCGCCTTGCCGCGGAGAACGAGCGCCTGAGGGATGAGAATCGGGCCCTCGAGACGCGGGTTTCTGTCCTGGAAAAAAGGATATCCCTCCACCCCCTCTCTGGCCTCCCCTCCCATTTTCGCCTGGAGCTGGAGCTGGAGGACATCATCGACCAGCACCACCGATCCGAGGCCAGAAACGGCTTTAGCGTCCTCATCATCCAGCTCGGGGACAACTACAGCGCCATCCGCAAGACCCTCAAAGCCTCGGTCAGCGAGTGGATCCTCTACCAGACCGGCTGCAGGATCTCCAGCCTCCTCCGGGACGAGGATCGGGTCTTCCACACCCGGGAGAACGAGTTTGTCCTGGTCCTTCCGGGCCTCAAGGGCGAGGCCCTGTCGGCCCTCCTGCGCAAGCTCCTGCCCCGCCTCGTGGAGCCCCATATCTTTGCGGGCTTTAGCGTCAACATCGGGGTGACCACGGGGGGAGCCTATTGGCCCGAGCATGGGGAAGAGCGGTCCCGCCTCATGCACCACGCGGACATAGCCTCGGGCACGGCCTCGGACGAGCGCAAGGCCTTTGTCCTCTTCAAGCCCTTCCTCCTGGAAAAGGCCGTGGAGAAGATCGAGCTCCAGAATTCCATCATCAAGGCCATCGAGTCCTCGGCCCTGGACAGGATCGGGGAGCAGTTCTTCCTGTTCTACCAGCCCAAGCTCTTTGTGCGGGCCATCGAGGGCCGGACCCTCATCGTCGACCGCATCGAGGCCGAGGCCCTGATCCGCTGGCGCCACCCGGAGAAGGGCCTTCTCCTGCCCACGACCTTTATCCCCCTGGCCGAGGAGACGGGCCTCATCATCCCCCTGGGGAAGTGGCTCCTCTACCAGTGCGCCCGCAAGCTCGCCTCCTGGGCCAAGAGCGGCCGGGATGACATAGGCCTTTCGGTCAACCTCTCCGCCCGGCAGTTCAAGAGCGAGGACACCGCGATCACCCTGGCCTCGGTCCTTGCCCACACGGGGGCCAGGCCCGAGCTCCTCACGGTGGAGCTCACCGAGACGAGCCTCTTCGAGGACACGGTGACCACCGCGGCCACCCTCAAGCGCTTTGCCGCCCTGGGGGTCAGGGTGTCCGTAGACGACTTTGGCACGGGCTATTCCTCCCTCTCCCACCTCCACCGCTTTCCCCTGGACGAGATCAAGATCGATCGCCTCTTTGTGGAGAGCCTGACGGAAAACCGCCAGGACCGCATCATCGTGCGCTCCCTCGTCTCCATCGCCAAGGGCCTCGACC
>JAKPBN010000179.1 GCA_029778945.1 Spirochaetota bacterium | reverse complement strand
GACCTGCCCCGGGAAAAGGCATCGAGCCTCGCCGATCGGTCCCTCCAGTCAGGCAACTCCAGGGCTAGCAGGGCCTTGAATCGGGCATTGTGGGAAGCCTCCCGGAGGTGGACCAGCTCGTGGACGACGACAAGCTCAAGGCATTCCGGGGGCACCTTGGCAAGCTCTATGCTAAAGGTGAGCTTTCCTGTGCGGACATTGCAGCTGCCCCAGCGGCTTTTCATGGCCCGCAAACCCCAGGAGGAGGAGCGGACACCCATGCGGGCCTCGTGGAGCTTGAGCAAGGGCGGTAGGCATTCCTCAAGCCTGGCCTTGTACAATCTCTGGAGGGCCGCCGCCTTGGCCTTCGGCTCCAGGCCCTGGGGACCGTGGAGCTCGAGGACGGGGCCAAAGAGGTCGAGCTCCCCAGGCCTTCCCACGAGGACCACCCGGGGCCTAGCCCCGTCCGCGACTAGGCGCAGGGGCACGAGGATACCCCCGACCTCCTGGCCTTCTCCGTCCTCATAGGTCTTAGGCCTTGCTACCCCCCGCTTGCGCATCTCCTCTAGGTGGCCCAGGATCCAGGCTTCCTTGGACGCGACAAAGGCCCTGACCTCCTCGCGGCTTGAGCGCATGGGGGCAGAGACCACCACCGTGCCCTGGGGGGGCCTAATCCGCAGATTGAGGTTCCTCACCTTCTTGTGGCTCACCTCGACCTCGAGGTCCCCAAGATAGATGGAGTAGCCCCGGCGTGGCTCAGCCATGGGGCCGCCGATACTCGGGGCTCCGGGACCGGATAGCCCGGTCGCAGGCCAGCTCGGCCTGGGCCGCAAGGGCTTCCTCGTCCAGGCCCGGGAACTGACCCTCGGCCCAGACAACCCTTCCGCCGACCATGGTCAGCATGGCCGGGCCGGTCACCCCGGCGCGGGCAAGAAGGTTGGCCGGGTCGTGGAGGGCTCCCGCGAGCTCCAGCTTGCCTGCATCAACCATAAAAAGGTCGGCGGCCTTTCCAGGCTCGAGGGAGCCCAGGTCGGGCCGGCCCAAAAGATCGGCCCCGCCCCGGGTGGCAAGCTTGAGCATGTCGTAGGGCGAGGGGCAGGCAGCCCTCGCCTTGGCGTGCCAGGCCTGCATGGTCCAGGCCATGCGCAGGCTGTCGAGGAGGTTGGACGAGTCATTGGTGGCCGAGCCATCGCAGCCCAGGCCTAGCCTCATCCCCGCCCCCAGCATGGCGGGGATATCGAGGATGGGAAAGCCGCCCAGGACCGCCGGGGCCGGACAATGGGCCAGGCCGGTACCCGTGGCGGCCATAACCCGATACTCCTCGGGCCGGAGCTCCCAGCCGTGGGCAAACCAGACATCGGACCCCACAAAGCCAAGGTCCTCGCACCAGGCCAGGCTTCGCTTGCCCCAGCGCTCCACCATAGGCTGGTTTTCGCCCTCTCCCAGGTGGGTATGGAGCCTTACACCCTTGTCCCTGGCCAAAGCGAGGGATTCCACAAAGGTCTCTCTCCGGCAGTTGATCGGCTGGCAGGGGGCAATGACAATCTGGCGCATGGAAAAAGGCCCGGCGTCGTGGTAGGCATCTATGAGGCGGCCGCAGTCCTCGAGGAATTCGTCCGTATCCTCGAGCATCTCCTCGGGGATGGTGGAGCCCTCGGACTTAGGCAGGGTATTGGCTCCCCGGCCCGCATGGTAACGGATGCCCAGGAGCCCTGCGGCTTGGAATTGCCGATCCACCAGGTCCCTGCCCGCGGCTCGGGGAAAGCAATATTGGTGGTCAAAGGCCGTGGTGCATCCATGCTTGAGAAGGTCAGCCATAGCCACCAGGGAGGAGGAGTAGATGGCTTCTCCGTCGATCAGCTTGAAGACTTCATAGATCCGGCCTATCCAGTCCATCACCGAGAGGCTGGGAAAGTCCACGGCCTGGAGATTGCGGACAAGGGTCTGGAAGAAATGATGGTGGGTGTTGATGAGCCCGGGATAGATGATGGCCCCCCGGGCATCCAGGCTCTCGATCCCCTCTCCGCCCAGATTCGGCCCAATACCGAGAATGGACTGGCCTTCGATGAGGATCTGGGCTCCTCGCAGGACCCTGTCCTGGCCGTCGCAGGTCACGATGGCTCCCGCATTCTTGATCAGCAGCTTCTTGCCCGTCTTCATGGTCCTGAGTGTACAACCTCGGGAGGCCCTGGAGGCAAGGGGCTAGGCTCAAGCCCGGGTGGGCCACCTGGATCTGAAGCTTACGCTTTGGAGTGTTCGGCTGTCACTTTGGGGGAAATGGGCCCACCTGGACTTGCCCTCCAGGCTCGGACATCCTGTCCTCGCCTTCCGGGCCGCCTTGCGCCTTGATCCCATCATCCATGATCGGATCTGCCCAAGGGGCCTCAGATGATCGGACCCTTGAGCACCAGGCGCTGCGGTTCAAGTCCAGGTGGGCATAAAAAAAGCCCGTTCCGCAAAGGCGGAACGGGCTTCCTGGGCCCACCTGGACTTGAACCAGGGACCGACGGATTATGAGTCCGCAGCTCTAACCAACTGAGCTATAGGCCCGATATCGAGGCTATCTATTCATACACGGGGATAGAAAAAAGTCAATTGGAGGGGGATTCTGGCCGATTTCCTTAGTATGTAAAGATAACTCCATGCCTTTCGGGGTCCATGGGGCTTACAACAAAAAGTAGTTTTCGAGGAGCTGTTCATGCGCAAGATTCCCGTCGTCTCGAGCGACCCAGAGCTCAACAAGGTGATCAGCCTTGAATGCTCCCGCTCTCGGGGGGAGTTCGCTCCCGTTTTCTTCGACCGCCAGACCGAAATCGTCGAATTCCTCAAATACGAGCTCCCGGAGATGAAGATATTCTCCTTCGCGGAAAAGAACTTCGATTGCCTGGCCATCCTCAACGAGGTCAGGGAGGATCCCTGGCTCCACTACGGCGGGATCATCGCGATCCACGACTCCCCGGATGACAAGGAGCTCCTCGAGGAGCTGCGGGACGCCAATATCATCGCCGTCCTGCGGCGCAGTGAATTCAAGCAGGCTTTTCCGCGTCTCCTCAAGATCATCCGCCAGAACAAGCAGATCCTCTTCCAGCGGGGCATCCAGCAGCACCTGCTCAAGTCCATCTCTGGCTCCCTCGTGATGGACAATGACCCCCTGGACATCACGGCCTACACGAACCTGATCACCAACTACCTCTACAACGCCAACCTCATAGGCCGGGACGAGAAGGACAAGCTCCATGTCGCCCTCCTCGAGCTCCTCATCAACGCCATCGAGCATGGCAACTGCCGGATCGACTTCGAGGAGAAGACCCGATGGCTCGAGAGTGGCCAGGACATCATGGATCTCATCCGGGAGAAGAACAAGGACAGCGAGGTCATGGCCCGCAAGGTCAAGCTCGACTACACGATCACCCCGGAGAAATCGTCGTTTGCCATCAAGGATGAGGGAGAGGGCTTTGACTGGAGGTCCCGCCTGGCGGCCAAGGCCGCCGAGCCGGGCCTCCATGGGATGGGCATGAAGATGGCCAACCTCTATGTCCGGGGCCTTTCCTACAACGACCAGGGCAACGAGGTCAGCTTTGAGATCCAGCACCGGCGGGCCGAGTCCAACACCATCCCCAAGATCTTTGCCCTCTCGGAGGAACTCAAATTCGGGGACGGAGAGGTGATCTGCAGGGAGGGGGAAGAGACCGACGTCCTCTACTACATCGTCTCAGGCACCCTCCTGGTGTACGCCAAGGGCAAGCTGGTCTCCACCCTGACCCCAGATGACATGTTCATGGGGGAGATGTCCTTCTTGCTCTCTAACCGCCGCTCGGCTACGGTCACCTCGAAGGGCTCCTCGGTGCTGATAAAGATCTCCAAGCAGGACTTTGTCAACCTGATCAAGGAAAACCCCCACTACGGCATCTTCCTGGCCCGCCTCCTGGCCCAGCGCCTGGCCCGCCTCAACGCAAGGACGGCGAGACTCAACACCGAATACCTCTCCCTCAAGAAGCTCTGTGAGGAGCACCACCTCATCGAGGTTCCCACCAACTAAAGCAATGCTTCGAAGACAGAAAAGGGCTGCCCGGGAAAGAATTCCCCGACAGCCCTTTTTTGTCGCCCGAGCGGCGGTTCCCGGGTCCTAGTACTTTTCCTGCATCTGGATCTTGAGGACCTTTCCTGTGCCCTTGATGGCCTTGAAAAGGCGCTCGATGTCCACGTTTATAGGCACCTTGACCAGGATGTTGATCCTGGTCTGCTTCTTGGTCAGGGACTGGAAAGCGTCTATGGACTGAGGTCTGAGGCCATAGGCCCGCAGGGCCTCGTCGATTCTCTTTCTATCGGCAGTGCTCTCGTCATACCAGATCTGGAGAAGCTTGATCCTCTCCCCGGGGAAAAAGCGCCGCTCCACCGGCTCGAGCAGGGTCAGGGTCGCAAGGATGAGGACAAGAGCGCCCATGGCCGGAAGCCACATTCCTCCACCGATCGCCATACCCAGGGCTGCAACGCTCCAGATCGAGGCGGCCGTGGTTAGCCCCTTGGTGTTGTTGCCTATTTTTACGATCGCCCCGGCCCCGAGGAAGCCGATGCCCGAAACGATCTGGGCGGCTATGCGAGTCGGATCCCCCCGGTCGAGCCCGAAGGACTGGGGCATCCAGATCGAACGCAGGGTGAGCAGGGACGCGCCGATGCAAATGAGGATATGGGTCCGGAGACCTGCGGTCTGGCGTCGCATCTCCCGCTCAAGACCGATGAGGCCGCCGGCCAAGGCCGCGAGGAGGAGCCGGACAAGGGCCGAGCCCGGACTGAGCTCGGGGGCAGAAAGCAACTGGGCGAGGTAGTGCATTTCCGTGAATCCTAGCCTTTCGCCTTCCAGGCATCGAGGTTGCGTTTGATAAACGGCGCATGGAAGGCCAGATGGTCCCGGTAGATCTCCAGGATCCTTACAAGGTCCATCCTACCCTTTTCGGGGTGCTCTAGCCAGAAGGCCGACCAATCTTCATCCACCCGGTGGCGGAGGCCCGCGGCGACGGTGGAGCGCAGGGCCATGGCCTGGGCCAGGCATTTCCTGCCATCCAGGCTGGCATAGCCAAGCCTGGCCTGCCAGGCCAGCTCGTCCCAGGGCTGGATCCTGCTGCCCGGCTCGGCCTGGGCAAGGCGAATCCGGAAATAAACCGCCACTTCGGCGTCCAAGAGATGGACCAGATGGTCGTTGACCGACCAGGCCTCGGGGATGGCGGGAATAAAAGCCAGGGCTTCCGCGGAAAGGCGCTCGACCTGGGAGCTCACCAGGCTATAGGCTCCTTCAAAGCGATCCAATAGCCCAAGCCTATCATCTCTGGTCATGGCGCGGCCCTCCCTTTGAGCCTCCAGTGTAGCCCCGGTCATGCCAATGGAAAAGGGCGTCCCGGCCCTATGGCCGAGACGCCCTTGCGTTTCCTTAGGCAAGCCAGCTCCTAGGCTTCGGCCGGAGCCTTCTTCTCAAGAAGCACGTAGCACTTGGTCGGGCACTTCTCCACGCAGACCCCGCAACTGGTGCACTTGGAATAGTCGGTCACGGGGATCCCGTTCTGCATCGTGATGCACTGCTCGGGG
The DNA here is from genome assembly GCA_029778945.1 of Spirochaetota bacterium. Classification (GTDB taxonomy): domain Bacteria; phylum Spirochaetota; class Spirochaetia; order Treponematales; family Rectinemataceae; genus JANYKC01. The sequence goes on along the minus strand of JAKPBN010000179.1, from coordinate 161 downwards.
CAGGCCCTCACACAGGCCTCGCACTTGATGCAGCCGGCCTTGCAGTCCTTGATCACCTGGGCCTTGGCCAGGTTGCGGTTGGAGCAGATCACCACCGAGCCCTTCCGGGACCGGGGCACAAGGGCAAAGAGCTTCTGGGGGCACTCGGCCTGGCACATGCC